>DATNKD010000146.1:0-31539 GCA_035603575.1 Chthoniobacterales bacterium | reverse complement strand
TGGCCGAGCGCGGCTTGCGATATACGCGGGAGCACTTCGACGAGATTCTTAGCCAGACAGAAACGTACGTCCGCCAGAACCCGGCGCAGTCGCTGGCTTACGCCGTGCTGGCGGGATTCGTTTTAAATCGCTTGGGTATCGGACGAATTGTGAGAGGTATCCTGCGCCTTGTGTTGTTCGCACTTAAACCGGCGATCCTGATTTACGGCGCGACAAAATTATACGAAGCGGCGCAGGAAGAAGAATGATGGTAGGGGCGGTTCACCGAACCGATCCGAGCCGGATTGGCGTTGCGGGCGATTGAGTCAATTGCCTCTACCCCTCCAACGTGAAGCCGACCTTCAGCGTCACCTGCCAGTAGGCGATGTCTCCCTCCTCGAGATAACCGCGCGTTTCGGCAATCTCAAACCAGCGCATGTTGCGAACGGTCTTTTTTGCCCGGGCGAGTGCGTTCTTGACCGCGTCTTCAATTCCGTTCGGTGAGGAACCGACTAGCTCAATCTTTTTGTAAATATGATCAGACATGCTGAAACGTTAACGTCCGGCTTCGGAATAGAAACAAAAACCTCAAGGCTGGCTAATCGCGTCAGCCTGGGATGCGCCCGTCAAACGAAGGTAGGCGCGCTCGACATTTTCGAGAAAGTGGGCTTGGTCGTCCAAAAACAAATCGTTTGAATTCAATCGAAGTTTTTCGCGCTGTGGCGGCGCAGTCGCAAACTGCGCGACCAAGGCCTGGGAATGGCCGTACTGGCTGTCGAACCATCCCGTGGAATGGATCATGATCTGCCGCTGTTGTGAATATTCTCCAACATTACACGCAATCAGAATTGCGATCAGCGCATAAAGGAGCGGATTGAATCGGAAGCGTTCGGGCGGGCTGAGAAAACTGAGCCATGCGCTAACCCCAAACAGAATTACCACCTGCACGGTCAAAGTGTAGTACCAAAATGAATGGTCGCGGTCGGAATAAACGGCCGGATGGCGCGCGATCATGGTCGCCAGCAGGCCAATTGTCGCGATGATCGAGACGATTGAGACCGCGACGAGAGTCACGGTATTGCTATTGATCGCGCTTCGCCATTTCCAAGCAATTCCGATAGCTGCGATGGCGATGATTGCGGTCAACACAAGAAACGGAACATTGCCAAAGAAGAAGGAGACTTGTTGCTGAAATAGGTACCACGCTTTCGCCGGCAAGGCGGGATCGAGAAGCGATGGCAGCTGTTGATAGGCAAAATTTGGCCAGTAGCCGTTGAGGGCGTGGATCAGGTGCGGCGCGAGAATCCTATTGTAGAGAATTGCGGTGCCGATAGCGGCGGCATTGACGAAAATCACACGGAGATAAGCGCGCTCGGTGGATTCTCCGCGGACTTTCGCTGACAACCAAAGCATCAACACCACGAATGTCGCGCTGTTCAGGTAATAGAAGCCCTGGCGATCGCAGAGTGCCATGAGCAAGCCCCACAAAAATAAAGTTGCGCATTTTAGTGCTGTGAGGCTGCGCCTTTCGCCTTGGAGGAGCGAAAAGGTGTAAAAGAAAAATGCGAGCAACGCGATGCTCAGGATAATCTTGGACGACCGATAAAGTATCGGAGTGGACGCCTGCACGACGATGCAGCTGAGGAACAACGACAGAAGCATACTGGCCATGACGCCATTCAGGGCGAGAACCTTGCGCCCCCCCCAAAAATAAACTGCGCTTACCGTGATTAATCCGAGGACGCCGCTGAGTGGAACGAATACGAGCACATGACGGTCGAGGAGAGCCGCAAATACTCTGGCATCGATCAAATCGAAGATATAACTAAGCTCGCGCGCTTGATACGCTCCCCAGTCGTTAATTTGAGGATCGAAAATTTGGGCGAAGAAGGGCCGACTCTGCAAATAGTTGAGGACAAACTCCATTGCTTCGCTGTCGATGATGCCGTGGCCCCAAAATGTGACGGCGTGAACAATCAGCGCGATCGGCAAAAGATATGCCGCCGCGGTTAGAACAGGTCGCGTGTAGCGACCGACGCGAACAGCGAAAGGGAGAAATTTATCCAGACTTGCCACGATGTGAATGCTGACCGAACTGGAAAAGAGGCGCAACTTTCCGTTGAGCGCCTACCGGACGATTGCTAGCCTGAATTCCGCCTGATGAAGATCGACAACCGCAACATCGAATCGCATTTAAAGGAGAAGCGCGTCTTCAAGCCGGCGAAGGAGTTCGCGCAGAAAGCGAAGATCAAGAACCTCGCGCAATACCAACGGATGTATCGCGAGTCGATCAAGCAGCCGGACAAATTCTGGTCGCGTGAGGCGAAGGAGCTTTCCTGGCAAAAGCCGTGGCGGAAAGTTTTGGAATGGAAAGCGCCGTTTGCGAAATGGTTCATTGGCGGAAAACTGAACCTTTCCGAGAACTGCTTGGATCGACATCTGACCACGCACCGCCGGAACAAGGCGGCGATTTTATGGGAAGGCGAGCCGGGCGAGAAACGGACGCTGACTTATCAGCAGTTGCACCGCGAAGTGTGCCGCTTCGCGAACGTTTTGAAGCGAAACAAAATCGGCAAAGGCGATCGCGTGATCATTTATCTGCCGACCATTCCCGAAGCTGCGATTGCAATGCTGGCCTGCGCGCGGATTGGCGCGGTCCACTCGGTTGTTTTCGGCGGCTTTAGCGCGGATTCAATTCGCGACCGGATCCATGACAGCGGCGCGATCGCGTTGATCACGGCAGATGGCAGTTATCGCCGGGGCGGAATTGTTCCGTTAAAGAAAAATGTGGATGATGCGTTGCGCGGTGGTAGTTCGGTAAAACGCGTGATTGTTTTTCAGCGTGCGCATAATGAAATCCACATGGAAGAAGGCCGTGATGTCTGGTGGCATCGCGAGCTCGAGTACGTGGACGACAATTGCCCGCCGACGCCGCTCGATAGCGAACATCCGCTCTACATTCTTTACACCAGCGGTTCGACCGGGAAACCGAAAGGAATTCTGCACACGACCGGCGGTTATCTGGTGGGCATTTATTCGACCACCAAATACGTGTTCGATATTCGCGACGAAGATATTTTTTGGTGCACCGCGGACGTCGGCTGGGTGACCGGGCACAGCTACGTCGTTTACGGTCCGCTCGCGAATGGCGCGACCACTTTCATGTATGAAGGCGCGCCGAATTGGCCGGAACCGGACCGCTTCTGGCGAATCATCGAACAGAATCGCGTGAATATTCTCTACACCGCGCCGACCGCGATCCGCGCGTTCATTCGTTGGGGCGATCAATGGGTGAAGGAACGCGATCTGTCGTCGCTGCGTTTGCTCGGCACAGTCGGCGAACCGATTAATCCCGAAGCATGGATCTGGTATCATAAGACGATCGGTGGCGGACGCTGCCCAGTGGTCGATACCTGGTGGCAAACGGAAACCGGCGCGATCATGATAACGCCATTGCCCGGAGCGATTCCGACGAAACCGGGCAGCGCGACGCTGCCGTTTTTCGGAGTGGACCCCGCGGTTGTCGATCAAAACGGAAGAGAAGTCGGCGCGAATGTCGGCGGGAAATTAATCATTCGACGTCCGTGGCCGTCGATGTTGCGGACGATTTACGGGGACCAAGACCGTTATCAAAAGCAGTATTGGAGCGAATACAAAGGCAAATATTTCACCGGCGACGGTGCTCGGCGCGATGAGGACGGCTATTATTGGATCGTCGGCCGCATCGACGACGTCCTCAATGTCGCCGGACATCGCCTTGGCACGTCCGAGATCGAGAGCGCGCTGGTGAGTCATGCAAAGGTTGCCGAAGCCGCTGTGGTCGGGAGGCCGGACGAATTGAAGGGGCAAAGCGTGGTCGCGTTCGTGACCGTGAAAACCGGAGTTGACGCTTCGAACGATTTGAAGGCTGAATTGCGAAACCACGTCGGCACACACATCGGCTCGATTGCGAAACCGGATGAAGTGCGTTTTGCCGAAGCGCTTCCAAAAACGCGCAGCGGAAAAATCATGCGCCGGCTGCTAAAGGAAATCGCGAGCGGCGCAAAAGTTACCGGTGACACGACGACGCTGGAAGATTTCAGCGTTTTGGCAAAACTGGCCGAGTCGGACGAATAGATAGCAATGAGTTTCATACGCACAGGTCTGCGCGAGATCGGATTGAAAATCCGGCGGCAACGCACGCGCATGATATTGCGGCACGAGAAACGGTTGCTGCAAAAGAGCGAAATCGCACTTGGACGGGAAGGAACTTCACGGGCGGCGAATTTTCCGGAACTGCGGAACGAGATCGTGGCCTTGAAGAAACTCGAGCAGGAACAAAAGGAAGTCGCACTGCGGATCGCGCAAATCGAGGAAGGAATCAAAAAGATCGAGACGCAGCGGCAAGCGAACGCGAAAGAGCAAAGCGAAGCGATGGCGAGGTTGGAAGCGGAGAAAAAACCAATCTCGGAGCGTCGCAACGATGCCAAGCGCGCGGCAGAGTTGTGCGAGCGCGAAGTAAATGCGGTCGAGCGCCGGATTCACGAGAACGACGCTACGGACCAGGATTTGTTAAAAAAACTGTCCGAGTTACAGGCGCTGACGCCGCCGCCGGCAGACTTGGAAACGCAAACTGCCGGCATCAACGCGCGGCGCGTGCGCTTACCGGAAGAACGCGTGGAATTGGTCCGCGCCCGACTCGGCAGCACCGATGCTTCCCGGATCGCGAAGGAAAAACTCGTGGCCGCCGAAGAAGAACTTTCCGCAATCGAAAAGAACATTGCGAAAGTGCGCGGCGACTATGAAACGCGCGACAAAGGTTTCGCGGACAGCATTCGCGCGCAGCAGGACGCGGTTCTCGAAGCCAAGCAGCGTCTTCAAGTTGTCGAGGAGCGAAAAAATCCGGCGTATCTCAACATTGGACGCCATCTCGCGTCGCAAGGCATCGCTCCGCCGAATGCGCCGCATTTGCTCGACGACGTGCGCAAACACCGCGTGGCGGTGGATCGACATCAGCAACACAACGACGAGCTCGCGTTGCTCTCCCAGAGTATCGACAAGCAGGAGCTGCGACAATTCTATTTCAGCGTTGTTTCGGTGATCGCGCTGCTGGCAATTATTTTGCCGCTGGTCGCGAAATCACCGCGCAAACGCGAGTGGCTGCCGCAACAGACCGAGGCGATTCTATCGATTAATACCGAACAATTTGAGCGCGACGATTTACCAAAACGCTGGCACAAAGAGCAGGCCGATGTCTGGCAGAATGTGTGGAATGGATTGATCGGCCCGGCCGCGCGCGTGCCGGCGCTCAATCTGTCGCGAGACATGCTTCGGATCACGCGCGCAACAACGAGCTCTGATTCCGGGACCGTTCGGGAATTTATCCTGATTGAAAACCGGAGCGATGTTTCGCAAATCATCCGCTCGATCCAAAGTGACAAAGAGTTTTATAAACGCACTGTCAGTGGATTGCCCGTCTGGGAAAAATCCGATCTCGCGCTTGCCCGCGTCGGTCCAAGCACGCTTGCCGTCGGGAGCTCGAGCGAAGTGGATGAACTAGTCCGAGTTCGGCTCGGAATCGATCTCGACCTGAAAATTACCGGACAATTGTTAGACCAATTCCAAGCGTTGGATCGCGAGAGTGCGTTGCGCCTGATCTCACGGAGTCCGCCGGATTTGCCGCGCATGTTTCATCCGATTTTCGCGCCCGAGCTGCTGGAAAATTCGCAATTGCTCGGATTCGCGTTGACGCTGCAAAATCCGGTCAAAGCGCGTTTGTTTTTAAAGATGAAATCTCCCGAATTGGCGTCGGAACTCGCTCGCAATTTACACAACGAACCGCAACGCTGGCTGCGCCTGCAGGACTCCAATCTTGTTCTCTACGCTCAGCCGCCGGAGGTTACGCGACAAGCGGCCAATCTCGAGCTGCATTTCAGCGTGCCGGATGAAACGGCGCGCCTTCTCTTGCAGCGGATCGCAAAATCCGATATCGCCGGCTCTGTCGCCGGCGATTGAGCCCGAAAGCTTTCGGGGTTGATTGCCCGCGCCAGTTTGCGCTTATAATGCCCGCCAATGTCTCGCTGCCTGAATTTCACAATCATCTTCGCTGTCGCGATGTCGATCTTGCCGACGTCGCAAGCAGCTAATCCGGAACTGGTCGACATTGCGCAGATCGATCCGACAATCGTGATCGATCTGCGCTACGCGACTGAGCACAACGTGACCGGACACGCGTTGTATCCGCCCGGCACACGCGCTTTGATATTGCCGAGTGTCGCGCAACAACTGGCCGGCGCGCAAAATTATCTCAAGCAATTTCGTTATCGGCTGAAAATTTGGGACGCGTATCGGCCGAAGGAAGCGCAGGAGTTGCTCTGGAAGTACGCGTCGAAGGACCAATACGTTGCGAATCCGGAAAGAGGTTTTGGTTCGATGCATTCCTACGGAGTCTCGGTCGACGCGACCTTGGTGGATGATTGGAGCCAGGATGCGAGCATGCCGACGAAATTCGACGAGTTTACCCCACAGGCGATGATGGGTTACACCGGGCGCGATCCGCTCGTGAAACAGCACCTGACCCTCTTGCAGCTGGCGATGGCGCACAACAATTTCTATGGCCTGCGCGTCGAGTGGTGGCACTTCACTACCGCGGATTGGAAAAAATACGTTCCGTATTGGGAAGAAAAACAAATGTCGCAAACGGGCGAAAGTTCGTCGCCGAAAAGTTGAAACGCGACTTCGCGTTTAAGAATCTGGTGAAGTCATGATTGACGCGATTCTGCGCGACCTCCGTCAGCCCGAATACATCCACGTCCTGATTAATCCGTTGCCGATTTACGGCCTGGCGATGGGGTTGCTCGGATTAATCGTCGCGTTTTTTTTGCGGAGTCGCTGCGCACAGATCGCAACGCTGATCGTCGTTCTTGTCAGCGCGGCCTCGGCTTGGCCAGTTTATGAATTCGGCCAGGAAGCTTACGATCGTGTGCTTTCAATGGCGGATGAGCCTGGCCGAGCGTGGCTCGATGAGCACAAAGATCGCGGCGAAGATCTCATTTGGTTCTTTTACGGACTGGCGGTGTTGAGCGCGGTCGCGTTGGTCGCTCCGCGCAAATGGCCGCGTTCTGCTACGCCACTGGTCGCATCAGTGATCTTGTTAAGCGCTGTGACTTTGGGATTTGGTGGCTACATCGCCTATGCCGGGGGAAAGATTCGGCACCGGGAATTTCGCAACGTCCCACCGCCGCCGCGGAAATCGAAAGAGGAACATTAGCATGGCGAGGATCGACATCTGGATTTGAAGCCATCGTTGTGACCACCGATCTCGAGCGCGCCGAGCAGAATGTCGAAACGCGCAGCGAATCGCTCAAGAAACCGCTCGGGCTCTTCGATCTTGTCCTCACCCAAATTCTTTTCGTTGTCGGCTCAACCTGGGTCGGCACCGCCGCCAAACTCGGACAAGCGCACCTTTTCTTTTGGTTGCTGGCTATTTTGCTTTTCTACATTCCGCAGGCCGCGGTCGTAATTTACTTGAATCGTCGAATGCCGCTCGAAGGCGGCATTTATCAATGGGCGAAACTCGGCTTCAACGAGTTCGCCGGTTTTATCGTGGCCTGGAACCTTTGGTTGCTGTCCATCACCGTGATCGCACTGGGCGGAATGTTTACGACGACGAATATCTCTTACGCCATCGGTCCGAGTGCCGCCTGGATGCCGAACAGCAAATGGTGCGTGTCGTTGATCAGCTCGGCGCTCGTCGCCGGTCTTGGCTGGACGTGTGTCCGCGGCTTGTCGTTAGGCAAATGGCTCCACAATGTGGGCGCGTTCGCAATGCTCCTGGTTTATGGCGCGCTGATTTGCCTGCCGCTGCTCGGTCTCGTCCGGGGGGAATTGAAAAGCTATCAGCCGCTCCAGCTCGCGCTGCCCACCATGTCGATCTTCTATTGCTTTAATATTTTCAGCAAACTGTCCGTCGGCGCACTGAGTGGATTTGAATACGTCGCCATTCTCGCCGGGGAAACGCGTTCTCCGGCGCGAGACATTGGTCGCTCGGTCCTCATCTCGTCGCCTGTCATCGCATTGATGTTCATTCTCGGCACAAGTTCCGTTCTGGCTTTCATCGGGAGCAATCCAATCGATCTCATCGGTCCGGTTCCGCAAACATTGCGATTGGGTCTACGTTCATTTCCGATCGCGGGCGCAATCGCTTCCGTTGGAATTTTATTGATGACCGCGCGATCGATTTCTTCGACCAGCGTTCATGTCACTGGCAGCTCGCGATTGCCGATGGTGGCGGGATGGGACCGGCTCCTGCCCGGTTGGTTCTCGCGCTTGCATCCGCGATACAAAACGCCGATGAATTCGATCATCTTCGTCGGCGCGACCACGCTTGTGATTGCGGTCGCGAGCCAAATCGGCGCCGGAATCCAGGAAGCGTTTCAATTGGTGGACAATGCCGCCAATGTTTTCTACGGGATCGTTTACTTCATGATGTTCGCGATTCCCATCTTTGGCGCCGGCGCGATTCGTTCCGGCGCGCCAATCTGGCTGCGAGTGGCCGCGATTTGTGGCGCTGCGGTTTCGTTGTCCGCTATCTTTTTTACAGTCTATCCGATCATTGATGTGCCAAGTCCGCTGAGTTTCGCAGTGAAAATTATTGCCGTAACCGCGATCGCGAACGCAATCGGCATCGGCATTTATCTCGTCGGTAGAAAACGTCGACGCGCTTAGCCGCAGTTATCGGTGACCCAGCGCAAGTATTCCGGTAAGCCGGTCGAGACCGGAACGAAAATTATCTCGGGAACTTCGTAGGGATGAAGTGAGCGCAGTTTTTCCTGAAACGCTGATTGTCGATCTTCGCTCAACTTAAAGAAGACGAGTGTTTCACTTCCGGTCTCGATTTTGTCTTTCCAACGGAAAATTGATTCGACCGCGGGCAAAATGTTTGCGCAGGCCGCGAATCTTTCAGTTACGAGTTGATTTGAAATTCGTTGCGCGGTCTCACGATCTGGGAACGTGCTCAGCGCGAGAAGAAGGGCCATTTGTCAGGCAGGAACGAGCGCTTCACTCCGCCTCACCGGCTCGCCCCGGCAGATCCAGCCACCACCGACGACGACGTCGCCATCATAGATTACCGCGGCCTGTCCAGGCGTAACCGCGCGTTGCGGTTCATGCAAGCGAATCCGGGCGCGATGATCTTCAAGCGGAGTCAGCGTCGCCGGAGTTCCCGGATGGCTGTAACGAATCTTGGCCGTAACAGCCACGTCCCCATTCGGAAGATCCTGTGGGATCCAATTCGCCCGATCGATTTCGAATTCATCACAAACTAAATCTTCAGCGTCGCCCACGATCACGCGATTTGTCTCGGCATCCAGATCGACAACGTAACGCGGTCTCGCTGATCCTCCCGGAAGTCCTTTGCGCTGACCGATCGTGAAAAGCTCGATGCCGTCATGTTGGCCAACAAAATTTCCTTCCACGTCATAGATCTCGCCGCGATGAAATTCATTTTCGCCAAGATGCGAGCGCAAAAACGCCTTGTAATCGTTGCCGGGAACGAAACAGATTTCCTGACTGTCGATCTTGTCGGCGACTTTCAGGCCTAACGAATGCGCGATTTTCCGGATCTCAGGTTTTCGCATTGTTCCGAGCGGTGTGAGCGCGCGACGCAGCTGCGGCTGACGCAGACTAAAGAGAAAATAGGATTGGTCTTTGCGCAGATCGACGCCTTTACGCAGCACCGCCCGGTCGCCGTGATGTTCGATGATGGCGTAATGACCGGTCGCGATGTAATCGCAGCCCAGCGCTTCGGCTTTACCCCAAAGATTGCCGAACTTCAGTTTCTCATTGCACATCACACAAGGATTCGGCGTCCGGCCGGCTTGATACTCGCTCGTGAAATAATCGATGACCATGCGCTCGAACTGGTCCGCTTCATCGACGACGTAGTGAGGAATGCCTAACGAATGGGCGACTGCGCGCGCGTCCGCGACCGCTTGCGGTCCGCAACATTTGTCCTCTGCACGCGAGATGCAATCCTGCGGCCACACTTTCATCGTCACGCCGATAACGTCGTATCCTTGCTCGCGCAGCAAATATCCGGCAACGCTGGAATCCACTCCGCCGCTCATCCCAAGCAAAACGCGTTTCTTGTTCGGATTCATCGAAGCGAAGAATTTCGATCAATCGCCGACCGAGTCAACGAGCGAACTGGAACGCTGACGTATTTGCTGGCGCGGACTGTGAATCGCCAGGGATGATGCGCCGAGCGCGTGATGCCGATCCGTTCGTCGGCGACAACATCGACATCTTCATCAGAGGAGTGGGTGAAGCAATGGCGCGGATCGACGCACAAGTTCATTTCATGATGCCGATTGGTGATATCGAATGCCTCGGTCAGCTTTCCCGGGCCCGAGCAAAGCCGGCGTTCATCCTTAACGCCGCGTCGTCTTTTCATCAGCTCGATTCCGTGCAGCGGTTGCACCGCGCGAATTAAGACGAAGCCGTTGGTCGCGCCTTTCACCAGCACGTTCAACATCCAGTGCGCTCCGTAACTAAAATAAATATAGGCTGCACCGGCCTTGTTTCGCTCGACGAACGCGCGGGCGCTCGGACGTGAGAAAGTGTGGCAGGCTTCGTCGTTCTCCGCCAAATACGCCTCGGTTTCGACAATTGTTCCGGCGCACTTCCCCCAAATCAGCTCAGTTCCCACCAGCTCACGGGCGCATGCAATCGGATCCCGCCGGAAAAAAGTTGTCCGTATGATTCGGCCTCTCACACGTGCAGCTGCGTCGCTCCGCGGATCGATGGAAAGGAAGTTACTAAAACCCTTGTGCCTTGTAATAAACCGGGATCTTCACGTCACAAGCCATCGGCTTTCCATCCCGGAACGCAGGAATAAATTTCGCCCTGCTGAAATCCGTGAATGCAGCCTCGCCAAATCCGAGAAATGGCGGCTGTTCGCTCAGGACTTCCATACCTTGCAAATTACCGGTCGCGTCTACTTTTAATTCTAACTCGGCTGACCCGTCGATCGGCACCGGAGCAGTTGCACGACTCGGATAATGAAAGCCGCTGAATTTCGAATCGCCTCCCCAAAATGGTTGCGGACCGATGAAATCGCTTTCTTTTCTTAGCTCCTCGCGTTCCTGATTCGAAAAAATACGCAGCCGTGGTTTGTCGTTCACAATCGCGAACGTCACGGTTCCGTAATAAATCGCGTCCACCGGCATGCGATTGTAAATTGCCGGGAAAAATTTCGGATTAGCGGCAGCCGACAACTTTTTCAGTATCTCTTGCTCCAGCAATTTCGAATCCGGCGTGCCGCGATAGGTCGAGACTGAAAGGACTTCACCGGTCTTTTTCACCGAGCAGGAGAACATGATTGCGCCGTCCTTTTGCCCTTGTTTGACCAAACCGGCGGCGTCGATGCGGTTGATCAAAGCATCGGGTCCCGTGCCGAGCAGCACCGGTCGATACATCGGCAGGTTCGCGGTCTGTGACGATGGAACGTCAACCTGAGACCAGCCAAGATCGACAATCGACAGTAGAATGACCGCGGAAATTCCGAAAACGCGCATGGGACAGATACGCAACCGAAACGGCGGCCATTTTCAACCGCAATCTCGCGCAAATTTAAGCCGCTGCCTGATTTTGAGAGACGATCCTGTGCAGGACCTGGTGGCGCCGGAAGTAGTCGATCAGCGCATCGCGCGTTTGGACCGGATGAAACGTGCAGCGCGTCGCGGGCGTTTCGAGTAAAGCACGCAATTTCATGAACCGGTGGCCGCCGCTGCGCGAATCGAAGGTGTTGAAGGCGACCGAGTAACGTTTGTCGCGCTCAAGTGTTCGCCGATCGGCTAGTTGCATTGCCGTGATTCGCCGCTCGTCACCAACTCCTTCAGTCTCAATTTCAAACCCGAGCAGGTTTCGTGGCTCCCTGCTCGCATAAACTTCTTCCATCACGGTCTTGATCTCCTCGGGTGTGAGCTGCGCCGTGACGAGATAATTTTCAAAAGGAATGAGATTCCAGATGTCGTTCACCGTTTTCGGACCGGCGACAAAGTTGTTCTTCTCATCGAAAACTCCATGCATTGCGCCGTCCACAGTCGTGCCGCGTTCCCGTAGCGCTTCCAGAATGGCCGCGCCGATCAGCGCTTCGACATCGCTCGGTTCGCCCGGGCGACCGCGCACGTGAAGTGTTTCCGCTAAAGTACCGATCGGTTGGGCGAGGAAACTGGCCGATTCATCGAGATGCGGCCTGGCGCGTGAAAGGACAACATGATCGAGACCAACGCGATTGTTCATCAGTTCGCATCGCGCCTCGCGATGGAGCAATTTCTTTGACGCGCGATCAAATGTCAGATTGAGACGGCCCAAGTGAATTCCGAAATGATCGGCCTGGGTAACAAGGACGCCGCTTGTCAGACGACTCGGAATCGTTTGGTGCGTGTGGCCGGCAATAAAGGCGGGGACTTCAGGGAACTCCGCGGTTAACGCGACGACATTATTAGCGAAATCATCGCCACCCGTGCGCGGCTTCAGTCCCATATGACCTGCCAGCACAATCGCATCTGCCCCATCACTCTTCGCCTTCGTGATCGCGCGGCCGACCGGTTCCACCGAATATTCAAAATCGAAACCGCGAATAAACTCCGGGCGAAACCAAAACGGCATTCCCGGCGTCGTTACTCCGATAATGGCGATTTTGATTCCATCCATCTCCTTCAAAATGGACGGCTGAACTTTAGCGAATGGCTTCGCCAAAATTTCGCCGCTTCGCTTTCCTTCCATCGACATATTCGCCGCCAACACCGGCATGTCTGACTTTGCGAGCGCGTTCATGAATGGCTCCACGCCCCAATCAAACTCGTGATTCCCGACGATCCACGCGTCGTATTTCAAATGATTGAAGAGATCGATCATGAGCGCGCCGTTGGTGCGCAAGCTGACATCTGTGCCCTGGTAAACGTCGCCGATGTCGATCAAGATCGAATTTCGATTTTGACGGCGCCATCGCCGGATTTGAGTGACGCAACGCGCGAACCCGCCGAGATCCGCGTTTCCTTGGTAATCGGTGGTGGGCAGAATGTGTCCGTGCAGATCGGTCGTGTGGAGAATTGAGATCTGAACCGTGTCGCTTGCCGGGCTGTAGCCGGGCGAAGGCGGGTCGTTCAAAGCAGCCGCTGAGCGCGCGATTGGCGGCGCCGCGCAAAACAAACCGGCTTGCCCGATTGTCCGGAGGAACTCGCGGCGAGTGGGGGAACTCACTTGCATCGACATATCAACATCTGCGTCGGGAAACAATTTCATTTCCGCTGGATCGGAACAAGAACAGACAGAATCAACAGAATTCACAAAATGATAGCCCTTCGGGCTGTTTGACCTTCTTTAACCGCTCTTAATTCTGTAGATTCTGTTCATTCTGTCTTTTTTATGGAGCTGGAGGGAATCGATCATGTGGCTTTGTCGGTGCGCGACGTCGAGCGTGCCGCGCAATGGTACATCGACGTTCTCGGCTTCGAGCGCCGTCACCAGGGAATGTGGGACGGTATTCCGGTTTTCATCGGCAAAGGTACGACTTCGATCGCGCTGTTCCCCGTCAGATCAAACGAAGAATCGATCCGCCAAAGGACGGGTTCGCGGCGGCGAACATCGTCTGCGCGCGGCGGCATTCGCATGCTTCATTTAGCGTTGCGCGCGAATCGGCAAAATTTTCTCACGGCTCAAGAGGAATTGAAGCATCGCGGCATTAAGTTCGAATTTCAGGACCACGAAATTTCGCACTCCATTTACTTCCGCGATCCCGACGGACACCAACTCGAGGTCACGACCTACGATCTTAAGGGATTCGGGCCGGCGGCGCGTTGATTTTGGGACAGGGGCGTTCTGGAGAAAAAATTTTAAAAAAGCTTGCTGGTGCAATGGTGTTATAGTTAACTATAACACTTATATGAAACGATGAAACGCACTGAACCAAGCGAGAGCCGAGACCTCTCTCGCCAGGGCAATCCGGAACACAGGGATGAGTCGTGAATGGAACGATAGTCAGCCGATTTATCGCCAGCTTCGCGATCGTGGCGTCCATATGATTCTCGATCGCGTCCTCAAAGAAGGCGATCCGCTGCCGTCGGTGCGCAATGTTGCGGCCGAATATCGGGTCAATCCGCTCACCGTTCTGAAGGCCTATCAACAATTGGTCGACGAGGAGCTGGTCGAAATGAAGCGCGGTCTAGGCATGTTCGTCAAAGCCGGCGCGCGCGATCTGTTGCTCAAAGGCGAACGGCAGAAATTTCTCAACGACGAATGGCCGAGGGTCGCGGAAAAAATTCAGCGGCTTGGTCTGACACAGAAAGAACTCGATGCCGCCGCCAAGCGCGGTTCCAGGGCCGCAAAAGGGAAGGAGCGCTAATCGCAATGGCAACCATCGAAGCGCACGGTCTCCGGAAAGTTTTTGGCACAACCGTCGCGGTGGACAATGTCGATCTTCGCGTCGAAGAGGGCCGCATCCTCGGACTGATCGGCCCCAATGGCGCCGGCAAGACAACCGCGCTCAACGCGATTCTCGGTCTCACCGCCTATGACGGAAAATTGACGGTGCTCGGTCGTGATCCGTGGAACGCGCGCGAAGAGCTCATGCGCGATGTCTCTTTCATTGCCGATGTCGCCGTGCTGCCGCGCTGGATCCGGGTTTCGCAATTGCTCGATTACGTCGCTGGTGTGCATCCGCGATTTAATCGCGCGAAGGCGGAAAGCTTTCTGGCAAAGACGACTATCAAGCGCACCAGCAAGGTGAGGCAGTTGTCGAAGGGCATGGTGGCGCAGCTGCACCTCGCACTGGTTATGGCGATCGACGCGAAATTGCTGGTGCTGGACGAGCCGACGCTTGGCCTCGACATCCTCTATCGCAAACAATTCTACGATTCGCTGCTGAACGCTTACTTCGATGGCAGTCGCACCATCGTCGTGACGACGCATCAGGTGGAAGAGATCCAGGATGTCCTGACCGATCTCATGTTCATTAATCGCGGGCGCATCGTGCTCGAATGCAGCATGGAAGAATTTGAATCGCGTTATGTGGAAGTGATGGTGCACCCGGACCATGTCGCCGGAGCGCGGTCGCTCAAGCCGCTACACGAACGGCAAGTGTTCGGTCGCAGCGTCATGCTGTTCGAGAATATCGATCGTGGCCAACTCGCGGCACTGGGCGACGTCCGTACACCGAGCATCGCCGATTTGTTCGTCGCGGTCATGAGCAATAAAGCCGGCGAAACACAGGGAGCGGCTCAATGAATACTCCATCAAACACCGCGCCCGAATCGCCTAACGAGTCACAGGGAAGCGCGGCTATGTCGCCGACCAGGCCATTCTACTGGTCGGTGTGGCGTGAATTGTGGGAGAACCATTCGATCTACATCGCGCCGTCGATCGTCGCTGCCATCATTTTGTTTGGCTCCTTCGTCGGTGCCTTTCATTTGCCGGGTCGGAGGCAAAATGCGTTGTTGCTCGATCCGGCGCGTCGGCGAGCGGCAATCGAGATGCCGTACGACATCGCGGCGGTGATGTTAATCTTCACCGCATTTATCATCGGAGTGTTTTACTGCCTGGACGCGTTGCACGGCGAGCGTCGCGAGCGCAGCATCCTCTTTTGGAAATCGCTGCCGGTCTCGGATCTCACGACCGTGGTTTCGAAGGCGACGATTCCGCTTGTGGTTCTACCGGTGGTCAGTTTTGCGATCATTGTTGTTACGCAATTCACCATGCTGCTCATCAGCACTGCAGCACTGCTGCCGAGCGGTCTTGCGGCAACGACGTGGGCTGACTTCAATATATTTCGAGAGTCGCTGATCCTGCTCTACGGCTTGGTCGCGATTGCGCTGTGGCATGCGCCGATCTACGGCTGGGCCTTGCTGATCTCAGGCTGGGCGCGGCGCGCGACGTTTCTTTGGGCCGTCTTACCGCTGCTCGCGATTGGCTTCTTCGAGAAGATCACGTTTAACACTTTCTATTTCGCTTCCATGTTGAAGGACCGTTTGCTGGGATTCGCTCCGGAAGCGTTTGCCTTCAACGCTCACACAGTCCCGCAACTCACTCCGGGAAGATACCTGAGCAGCCCGGGCCTCTGGATCGGATTGGTATTCGCCGCGGCATTCATCACCGCGGCGATTCGAATGCGCCGTTATCGCGGACCACTTTGATCAATCTGACGTCTAACAACCCACAAGGGAGAAAACCCCATGCATCCACTCAAGAAAGCCGCGCGGATCGCCGGCGCTGTGTACTTATCAATGATAGTCACCGGGCCTTTCAGTCTCATTTACGTTCCGAGCAAGCTGATCGTGCGCGGTAACGCTGCCGCGACTGCCGATCTGCTGATCAAAGGCGCAAAGGTGCCAATTCCTCAAACGGGTTCCATCGCGCCGTCGAGCGGCCCCGCAAGTGCCTAACGAGATATAAACCGTGACCACAACAATAATGACCAAACCTGTTTTAGTAGCGTCGCCGCAGTCCCAAGCCAGGGCGGCTGGCGGTTTGTGGTGGCTTTGCATCGTAGCGGGCATCGTGGGCTTCGTCGCCGGGGGTCCACTAATCGTGGCCAACGACGCGACGGCTACAGCGGTCAACATTCTGGCAAAGGAGTCATTGTTTCGTCTCGGATTTGCCGCCGATCTCATTAGTGGCTTGTCCTATGTGGGAGTGACAGTCTTCATCTATTACGTGCTGAAACCCGTCAGTAGAAGTCTGTCACTGCTGGGAGCGTTCTTTGGCCTGGCAGGGGTCGCGATCGGAGGCGCTTCGTGGGTCATCCATCTCGCGCCTTTGCTTTTGTTGCATGGTGATCAGTACCTGACTGCGTTCACAACGAGTCAGTTACAAGCGATGTCGCTGGCCGCTCTTAAGCTTCAGCTGCAGGTCTTTCCCATCGGCATGGTATTTTTCGGAATTCAGTGCATCTCGATCGGATACCTTGTTTCGCGATCGACGTTCCTGCCCCGCATACTGGGCGTGCTCCTGGCAATCGGCGGAATGTGTTATGTCATCGCCTCCTTTGCTAACTTCCTGACACCGTCCTTCGGACCGCATCTCGTACCCTTCATGATGCCCGTGGCGCTTATCGGCGAAGGATCGCTGGGCCTGTGGCTCCTCGTGAAAGGCGTAAACGTGCAACGATGGAAGGAGCAAGCCTCGTTAGGCCGATGAAGCTAAAGCGAATTCTAAAATGGAGTGCAAGCGCGATTTTCCTCGCGTTCTTCGTGACGGTATTTATCGCCTACTGGATGTCGAGTAACGATTGCGATCGCAAGACTGCTTTGGTCAATCATATGAAAGCTATTGTGTACTGCGAGTATGGTTCACCTGACGTTCTCAAGTTTGAAGACGTTGAAAAGCCTGTTCCGAACGACAATCAAGTTTTGATTAAAGTTCGGGCGGCTTCACTCAACGCGTTTGATGTCTACTTGATCCGCGATTCGTGGCTTGGTCGCTTGATCTTCGGGTTGCGCAAACCAAGAGATACGCGCCTTGGCCAGGACATCGCCGGCCAGGTGGAAGCGGTCGGCAAAAACGTGACGCAATTCAAACCGGGCGACGAAGTGTTCGGCATCTCTCGCGGCGCTCTGGCCGAGTATGCATGCACTTTCGAACGAGCATTGGCCTCGAAGCCGCCGAACGTCTCCTTTGAGCAAGCCGCCTGTCTCCCGCTGGCCGGACTTACTGCGCTGCAGGGCCTGCGCGAGGGAAAGATTCAGCCCGGGCAGAAGGTTTTGATCAACGGCGCGACCGGAGGTGTAGGGACCTTCGCCGTGCAAATCGCCAAGTCTTTTGGCGCAGAGGTCACGGCTGTTTGTAGCACACGCAATGTCGATCTTGTCCGATCAATTGGCGCCGATCACGTCATCGATTACACCAAAGAGGATTTCACCAAGAGCGACCAGCGCTACGACGTGATCTTCGATAACGTTGGCAACCATTCCTTCGCGGAACGCCGTCGCGTGTTAAATCCCAAAGGCATCTGCGTTTTGGCCGGCATGGGCGGAGCCGGGGTAAAAGGAAGCGAGGCCATCGGACGCATAGCTGGTAATATTTTCACAGCGCGCGCATTGTCATCGTTCACCGATCAAAAGTTCGCCCAGTACCGTACCAAATCCAGCAAACAGGATCTCATCATGTTGGGCGACCTCGTCGAGACAGGAAAGCTCAGGCCGGTCGTCGAGCGGACTTACAAATTAAATGATGCCCCTGAAGCTATCCGCTATCTCAATGAAGGGCATGCCCGGGGGAAAATTGTTATAGCGGTGGAATAATTCTGTGAAGCTAAAACGAGTATTAAAATGGTCTGCGGGCGTAATTCTTCTGGCGCTCGTGGTTTGGTTATTCATCGCATACTGGACGTCAACGAACGAATGTGATCGCAAAACCGCTGCTCACAACCCCATGAAAGCTATCCTTCATTGCGAATATGGGGGTCCCGAGGTTCTCAAGGTTGAAGATGTTGAAAAGCCGGTTCCGAATGACAACCAAGTCTTGGTCAGAGTTCGCGCCGCTTCAGTCAATCCACTCGATCTAACTATCCGCGGCCTGTGGCTTTTGCGCCCGCTGTCCGGACTGCGCAAACCAAAAGACACTCGCCTGGGTGTCGACTATGCCGGAACAGTTGAAGCGGTTGGCAAGAACGTAACTCAGTTCAAACCGGGCGACGAAGTGTTCGGCGGAAAAAACGGCGCAATCGCCGAGTACGTGTGTGCTCTGACGGATCGATCAGTTGTGTTGAAACCGGCGAACATGACATTCGAGCAAGCCGCTGCTGTCCCGGTGGCGGCAATCACAGCGCTGCAGGGACTCCGCGACAAAGGAAAAATTCAGCCCGGGCAAAAGGTCTTGGTCAACGGTGCTTCAGGCGGCGTAGGCACATTCGCGGTGCAAATCGCGAAGTCATTCGGCACCGAGGTGACCGGCGTGTGCAGCACCCGCAATGTCGATCTTGTCCGATCAATCGGCGCCGACCACGTCATCGACTACACCAAAGAAGACTTTACCAAAACGGATCAACGCTACGACCTGATCTACGATCTTGTCGGGAACCATTCGTTCTCCGAGCGACGGCGCATTTTGAATCAAAACGGAATCTGCGTCATGGCAGGAGTTGGAGGAGCAGGATGGCATGACGGTATTGCGATGCGCTTGGCCGGCGAGCTGAACGCGTATGTGCGGTCACGGTTCGTCAGCCAAAAGTTCGTCGCCTACATTGCGCAATTCAACAAACAGGACATGACGTTGCTGGCCGATCTCATGCAGTCGGGAAAGATAACGCCGATGATCGATCGGACCTACAAATTGAATGAGACCGCTGATGCTCTGCGATACCTGGAACAAGGGCACGCTCGCGGCAAGGTCGTGATCACCGTGGAGTAACAGCCAGCGCTGACAACGCAGAGGAAATGAAATGACAATTAGTAAGATCGACAATTCACAACGCACCGCGGCAAAAGTCGCGGGTTGGAGCGGTTTGCTCACTTTCGCGATCGTGGTCTTCGGCAATTACTTGCTGCTGAATCCGCTCGTGGTCTCGGGTAATGTGGTGGCGACTGCTCAAAACATCGTGGCGCACGAAACGCAATTTCGCCTCACGGTTGTTTGTTTTCTGACTTACAGCTTGGGCGTTGTTATTCTACTCAGCGCGCTTTATGTAATTCTTAAGCCGATAAATCCCGGCCTCGCGCTGGTCGGAGCAATCTCGCGCCTGGTCTTCACCTTGTTATGGCTCCTTTCGCCGCTCAATCTGCTGAGCGCGCTGCGGCTCTTAAGTAACGCGAATTACCTGCAGGTGTTTGAGCCGGATCGGTTGCAGGCCCTGGCGAAATTACATCTCGGCGCGAGCTTCGATGACTATTATGTCGGTCTGCCGTTCTTTGGATTGGCCGCGACTATTTGCGCCTGGTTGTGGCTTAAGTCGAACTACATCCCGAAGGGACTGGCGATCTTTGGCGTCATCGCGTCCGCCTGGTGCGTGCTCTGTGCTCTTGTTTTTCTCATTTTCCCGCACTTCAAAAAAGTCGTTAACGATTACATCTTCGATACACCCATGGCTTTGTTTGAATTGATCGTGAGTTTCTGGCTTCTCTTTAAAGGGTTAAGCCCGAAGATACAAAGCACGGCGGAGGGTTAATTATGATAAAACGCATCCTGAAGTGGACGGTAAGTTTGGTTCTTCTCGCGTTACTGATTTGGTTTGAGATCGCCTATTGGACGTCGACCAACGATTGCGATCAAAAAACTGCGGCCCCAACCAATCCTATGAAAGCGATTGTTTATTGCGACTACGGCTTGGCCAATCTCAAGCTCGAGAACATTGAAAAGCCGACTCCAAACGACGATCAACTCCTGGTAAGAGTTCGCGCGGCGTCCATTAATCCATACGACTGGCACTTTATCGAAGGCACGCCCAAGATCATGCGTCTGATGGGAGTTGGGCTGCGTAAACCAAAGGACACACAGTTGGGGGTCGACTTTGCGGGAACGGTTGAAGCCGTTGGCAAGAACGTCACCCAGTTCAAACCGGGCGATGAAGTATTCGGCGGAAGAGGCGGCGCGTTTGCCGAGTACGTTTGTCCGCGCGCGACCCGAGCCGTCGCGCTGAAACCGGCGAACATCACTTTTGAACAAGCAGCTTCGGTCAACATCGCGGGCATCACGGCTTTGCAGGCGATTCGCGACAAGGGAAAAGTTCAGCCCGGGCAGAAGATCTTGATCAATGGCGCGTCCGGAGGCGTCGGAACATTCGCCGTGCAGATCGCGAAATCATTCGGCGCAGATGTGACCGGTGTCTGCAGTACGCGGAATGTCGATCTTGTCCGATCGCTCGGCGCGGATCACGTCATCGATTACACGAAAGAGGATTTCGCTAAAGGCACGGAACGTTACGACGTCATTCTCGACAACGTTCCGAACCATTCGTTGTCGGAGTGCAGGCGGATCCTAAATGCCAACGGCAAATACGTCATGATCGGCGGCGGCGGACCGAACGACAGCCGCTGGATCGGACCTTTCGGTCGTGTGATTCACGCGCTCCTGGTATCACCATTCATCAGCCAGAAAATGGGCATGATGATGGCGGACGCGAACCAAAAGGACCTGACAGTTCTGGCCGATATGATGCAGTCCGGAAAGGTGAAACCGGTCATCGATAGGACTTACAAGTTAAGTGAGGTCCCAGCCGCGATCGCATATCTGGAAGAAGGACACGCTCGAGGCAAAGTAGTAATAACGGTGCAATAACAAATTAGGATTCATTTCGCGACGGCACCAGGATTGCGTCGCGCATGCCGTGCAGAAATTTTTTGTCGGCGGGAACGATGGTGGCGAGTGCGCCACGCAATTTCACTCGGTCGTTTTCCACGAAGTAATACGGACAGAGACGGACGCGGCCTTTCATCGTTTTCACTTCGCCAGAATCCGGGTCCCAATAGCGATGATCGAGCAAGCGGCCTTTGTGAAAACGCTGCATGATCGTCGGCGATGAATCGAAGGTGGCAAGCGCATTGTCGATCCTCTTGTCCCACTCAGCGTGGGCGAGATCGGACCCGAGCGAAATTCCGCGACTGCCCCATCCAAGAGGCGAGAAGCCGCTCACTTTCAGGAGAAGATCTCGATCTTTTTGACTGAACTGGGCCGCTTCGCGCCAATCGTGAATCTCGAGACGCGGAATCACGGCGTGCTGCGGCAGTGGCGTTGGATCGAGGATCCAGGAGTAGGGGATAATTTCCTGAAGCTTCAGAAAATATTTCTCGCCGAGCTCGCGTCGCCAAAATTCGTGAAGCGGTTTCAACCAGAACAATGCGAACCACATTTTCTCTTCCAGGAACGGTTTGATTGGCGGCGTGATCGTGACTCGGCCCTCAGCATTTGCGCGCAGGAGGTTGTCGATCTTCGGAATGTTTGGCAGATCGAATAATTCGAAGAACCGGTAAACCGCGCGGCCATCTCGTGGCTCGTAGTTTTCCGCTGACACCACGCGCCAATCGACGCGTGAATCTTTTTCCGCCTCGCCCGTTTTGGGGAGAGGATTGAGGTGAGGGGGATGTTGATCTTTCAAGCGCGCCCCGATCCATTCCATTTCCGGCCGATAAGTCGAAGCTTCTTGAGAGATGACAATGTCGCCGCCATTTGGCAAAACGGCTTGGAATCCATCCAGCATCCCGTCAGCGCCACCGATGATTTCCTTATCGAATGCGGAATAGGTTTGGTTGAGCCACGCGGTTAAACCGATTCCGCCCGGGACGGAATCGATTTCCGCGATGATATAACCGTTGTCGGTAAGAATAAGATCGGGTCGAATCACTCTCGGTAAATCATCTCTAATCTCCTTCCGTCGTGAGAACTCGACGAGTTCCTTCGGCTTGCCGGGATCCAGATAGCGCGCGATCCACTCCGGCTGTTTTCCGTTGACGCTGAGTTGGTAAAGCTGATTGCAAGCTCGCTGAAAAACGAACAAGCGGTGGCCGAGCTGCTCAAGTTCCGTTAAGAATTTGTTCTCGACCGGGAACGCGTCCGGCGAAATGAGCCAATCCTTTTCCGCAAAAAGGCCTTCTTTTGGGAAGGCTTTGCGGATGATGTCGATCTTATCGTCCTGAACCTGCATTAGGAAGCAAACGTCCAACGCCCAACGTCCAACGTCCAATACCGAATGCAGACCTCCCAATTCGACATTCGGCGTTGGGCGTTCAACTTTCGGCGTTTTCTGTTTATCTGCCCGCAGCCATCTTCTTGAGCGCAAGTTTCACCAGTTCCTCCGCCGATTTTGCCTGACCCTGCAGATCGCGGAGCGATTTGTGGGCATCGACTTGCTTGTAGCCGAGCGCGATCAACGCCAGCACCGCTTCGTTTGCCTGCTCCTGCTCTGGGGTCGGAGCATGTGCGGCGGTTGCAGCTTCCCACGCAGCCGCCACGCCGAGTTTATCTTTCAGTTCCAGAACAATCCGTTCGGCAGTCTTCTTTCCAAGGCCGCTGATTTTGGAAATGGCCGCGATGTCGGAGTTGACGACCGCACTTTTAAAATTCGTCACGCTCATCCCGCTTAAGACGGCGAGCGCGAGTTTCGGACCGATCCCGCTGACGTTGTTCACCAGCAATCGAAACAAATCGCGTTCGGCCGCGCTCGTAAATCCGTAAAGCACATGCGCGTCTTCGCGAACGGCCAGATGCGTGAGAATCCGGATCGGTTGGCCGACGGCGGGAAGCTTGTCGTAACTCGAAAGCGGAATGAAAACTTCGTAGCCGACGCCGTTCACATCGACCGTCGCCTGCGTCGGTAGCGCGCTTACGAGTTTGCCGTCGAGAAACGTGATCATGCAAAGCAACGCTTCCTCAATCCGGCTTCAAAACAAGGGTAAGATCAACCTTCTCGGCTTCGAACCAATGCCGCTGCCAAAGTCCGAAGCGCAGACGCGGACTAGCGACATTGAAACCCGACGTCGCAAAAGTTTTCCAGGTTGGTGGCAGGTTGGGAAAACTCTTTGAGACGCGCGCGCTCGGAAGAATGAGAAATCGCGTTCCATCTTTTTGCATAAATTGCGCGGCGCTCGCAGGCTTCAACGGCGTCATCCATCCTTTCACCCGTGAGCGGAAATACCAAACGAGACTCGGCTCCTGAAAATCGACAGCGCCGAATTCCATTTCCGGCCGCAAATCTTCGCGACATTGCTGGTAAAGTTGCACTGCGGGGAAAAATCGAGCGACAAACGGCGCGGCGAAGAAACCGAGCGCGAGGTAAAGGCAAGTCACTGCAACCGCGGCAGATTTTAAGAAACGCTCGCTGTTGATGTGTCGAGCGGCCACGAGCGCCAGCAACGGAAAAGCCGGCAGCGTGTAGTGCGGCAATTTTGTTTTGATCAAGCTAAAGATGACAAAAATAATACCGATGCCGCTCAGCAGGTAGATGTCGATCTTATCGCGGCCTCGCCAAAGTTTTTTTGCAAGCGCCGGCAGTTTGATCGACCAGGGAAAAAAGCCGGCGAAGACTGTGACGAAATAAAGCGGTAGGAGGAGAAGATAAACACCTAACGAATTGGCGCCGTGACCTTCCATCGCGCCGAACGATCGACCGACCACGTGACGTCCAATTCCAATTCTAAAAAATTCGCCGTGTGTTTGAACCAATGCCGGGACTCCCCAAAGAGCAACGATCGCAAACACGAGGAAAATGCCGCGCAGAAACTTGAAGCGCTTCGCGAGATCGACATCTCGCACAAGAATTTTCATCACAGCGAGCGTCAAAAGCGGCGTCCAAGTGATCGGTCCTTTTGTGAGAAAACCGAACGCCAGCGAAAGATAGAAAATGAACCACCAGCCCCATTGAGCGTTGAACGTTGAACGTTGAGCGTTGGGCGTTTTCTTTTCGTTCGAAAGCTCGTAGCCGGCCCAATGCGCCGTTGTCATAAACAGAACCAGCCACATATCGGCGACGGCGGCTTTGGCGTGGATGAAAGTTTGCAGTGAGAGAGTGAAAATAATCGCCGCCCACCAACCGACTCGTTCTCCGCCGATCCGATTTCCCCAGGCAAAGATCGATAATGCAACGAGGGCGGCGGCAACGGCCGACGGAAAACGAGCGGCGACATCGTTTTCCCCGAAAATTCTGTAGCTAGTGACCTGCGCCCAGTAGGCGAGAGGAGGTTTGTCGAGGCGCAGTTGATTATTGAAATGCGGAACGATGTAATCGCCACGCTCAATCATCTCGCGCGACGCTTCGGCGAAGCGCGGCTCGTCGCGATCGATCAGAGGAATGCTCCAGGTCCCGGCAACATGAAAAAGCAGGCAGCCGAAAAATAGCAACGCGTAATTGATTGATCTCACGTGCGGCTTCAAAATAGCGTCCACCAATTGTGACGGGAACTTATTTGTGAAGCGCAGCGCTGTTTTTTACTGGCTGATCGGCATCGTGATTGTCGCCGCTATCATCGTAACGGCATTTTACCTGGATGATACAGTCCGCGATTTCATTGCGAATCATCAAAATCCGGGTCTGCGGAATTTCATGCGCAATCTGAGTCGGTTCGGCGATTGGCCGGAACATTTTGTTCCCGGACTCGTTCTCGCCGGCGTGGCGTGGTGGCGTGGAAACAGGAAATGGACGCGCATTTTCTTGTCGATGTTGATCGCGCTGTCGATTGCGGGGTTGGCGGCACGCGCGATAAAAATCTCAACCGGTCGCGCGCGACCGTCGGTGAAATCGGAAGAAGTTTGGAATGGCCCGCGCTTGAGCTCCAAATATCACGCCTTTCCGTCCGGGCACGTCGTTGCTTCGACCGCATTCTTCGCCGTCCTTGTTTTCGCGAAATGGCGAATCGGTCTTCCGTGTCTCGTGATTCCGATTTTGATTGGCTTCTCGCGGATCTATGGCGGAGCGCATTACTTATCGGACGTTATCTGCGCGGCGATTCTGGGAACCTTGTCTGCGATTCTGGTCTGGCGCTTTATCCTCCCCAAAATCGGAGATCAGAAATCGGAAATCAGAAATTAGTTTGGCGGAGTGGGTTCATTTGCTCACACGTTCAGAGGTTGTGAGCACAACTTACAGGCAACGTGCTCGAAGAAGCGCGGAGGGGGTGAGATTCGAACTCACGAGGCCTTTCGGCCTTCCGGTTTTCAAGACCGGCGCATTCAACCGCTCTGCCACCCCTCCCCAAAAATTCGGTCGCGAGAATTGTGCCATCGCTCGCGAGTTGAGCAAGGGTGCGAGCCGTACCGGTATAAAAGGCGGACAGCCTGATTCACCAAAACAAGCTCGACAGGTGAATATGTTCATGTGAACTTACTCCGAGCCGGAGTCGCAGTAATGAAGAAACGATCCTCTCAGAAGTATCGACCTGTAATCAACGAGCCACCGCAAAGTCATGAGCCAATCCACGGGCGCGGCGCTTCCTGGAGTCCGGCGAATCGGTTCGAAAAGCTGCATGTCGATCTTACCGATGCCGATGTTGTCGACGCCGATCCTGAAGAAGAGCCGCCTACGCACGGCTACGGCGTGCCAAGGGAGAAGCCGCGACGCGCGACGCAATATTTTCGGGACGGAACGAAAACGATCATCGCGCGCAATCAAAGCCCGGATGTCGGTTTCGAAACGAGCATCAATCCATATCGCGGTTGTGAGCACGGCTGCATTTACTGTTTCGCGCGGCCGACGCACGAGTATCTCGGATTTTCCGCCGGTCTCGATTTTGAATCGCGCATCATGGTGAAGCCAGACGCGCCGCGTTTGCTCGAAGCCGAGTTGTCCTCGCCGAAATGGAAACCGCAGCTCTTGATGATGAGCGGGGTGACCGATTGCTATCAGCCGATCGAACGCAAGCTGCGTATCACTCGAAGTTGTCTGGAGGTGATCGCGAAATTTCGCAATCCCGTCGGCATCCTGACCAAGAACCGGCTCGTGACGCGCGACATCGATGTTTTATCGGAGTTGGCGCGATACAACGCCGTGGTAGTGAATCTTTCGGTCACGACACTGGATGCAAAACTCCAGCGCATCCTTGAGCCGCGAACATCGCCTCCTGCTGCGCGGTTGGACGCAGTCGCGCAATTGCGCGCCGCGAAAGTTCCAGTCGGGGTAATGGTCGCTCCGGTGATTCCGGGAATTAACGATCATGAAATTCCGGCGATTGTCACTGCCTGCGCGAAAGCGGGCGCCCAATTCGCTGGGCATGTTTTGCTGCGGCTGCCCTGGGCGGTAGCGCCATTATTCGAGCACTGGCTCGATGAACATTTCCCCGAGCGGAAAGCGAAAGTGCTGGAGCGAGTTCGCGCGACTCGAGGTGGCGAAAAGCTCTATGATTCGCGTTGGCGTAAACGCCAAATCGGCGAAGGCATTTTTGCCGAGCAAATCGAGTCGATGTTCGACGTGAGTTGCCGCCGGGCCGGGCTCGGTGAACGGCCGAAACTTTCGGCGGCGGCTTTTCGTCGGACTAACGAACAGCTCAAATTGTTGTAGAGGCGCTTGTGCCAAGCGCCTAACTATTATTTTCGGCGTTTGACACAAACGCCGCTACAACTTCTTCGGCTTCGCCAAATTCACACCACCTAAGATCGACAACATCAAACAGGCGCTCAACAAACCGTGCGCGGTGCAGGGTTCGAACCTGAGACTTGTCGCCGCGGCGACCGCTCGGAATGCAAAGAAACATGAAACTGCATGGACTTGTAATTTCTAATTTCTATTTTCTAATTGCTGTTCCAGACGCGCGATTAGCTCAGTGGTAGAGCACTTGCTTCACACGCAAGGGGTCGCTGGTTCGATACCAGCATCGCGCATATCCTCCGACTGGACGCTTGCCCTGGAACGTCTCGCGTCTTATTTGAATCCTATGTCCGAACATAAAATGACTCTGACCTGGAAGCGCGGCGACGCGCCGTTCGATTATCAGAAGTATCCGCGTAACCACACCTGGAAGTTCGACGGCGGCCACGAAATGACGGCCTCGGCCGCGCCGGCCTATCTTGGCGATCCGAAAAACGTCGATCCCGAGGAAGCCTATGTCGCTTCGCTCTCGAGCTGTCACATGCTCACGTTCCTGGCGATCGCCTGTAAACAGAAATTCGTGCTCGACGAATATGTCGATGAAGCGGCCGGTCACATGGACAAAAATGCCGAAGGTAAAATGGCGATCACAAAAGTGACGCTAAAACCGAAGATCACGTTTTCGGGCGAAAAGAAACCGACCGCGGAAGAGCTCGACAAGATGCATCACGCGGCGCACGAGAACTGTTTCATTGCAAGCTCGGTCAAAACCGAGATCACAGTCGAGAAACAGGCATAATCGCAAGTTCGATTTGATTATCCGCGACATCCGCGTAATCCGCGGTTAACTCTGTTCTGATGAGCACGGCGTCCGATTCGCAACGGATGGAAAAGATCGTCAGCTTGTGCAAGCGGCGCGGATTTATTTTCCAATCGAGCGAAATCTACGGCGGCTTGAATGGGCTCTGGGATTACGGGCCCCTCGGCGTCGAGCTAAAACGCAATCTGAAAAATTACTGGTGGCGCGTGATGGTGCACGAGCGCGACGACGTCGCCGGCATGGACGGTTCGATTCTGATGAACCGCGCCGTTTGGAAAGCGAGCGGTCACGAAGACACCTTCAGCGACCCGATGGTCGATTGTCGATCTTGCAAAGCGCGATTACGGGCGGATCAGCTGGTCGAGAAGAAAGGCGCGAAACAATGTCCGGTTTGCGGCGGGAAAGATCTGACCGAGCCGCGCTCCTTCAATCTGATGTTCAAAACTTACGTCGGCGCGACCGAAGACGAATCGAGCGTGACTTATCTTCGTCCCGAAACCGCGCAGGCGATTTTCGTTCAGTTCAAAAATATCCTCGATGTGTCGCGAAAAAAACTGCCGTTCGGTATTGCCCAGATCGGAAAAGCGTTCCGTAACGAAATCAATCCGCGCAATTTCACATTTCGATCGCGCGAGTTCGAACAGATGGAGCTGGAATATTTTTGTCGGGCGGAGGACGGGATGAAGCTGCTCGAGTATTGGAAGGAAGAGCGGCTCAAGTTTTACGAAAACATCGGCATCCCTCGCAGTAAACTCCACGTGTTGACCGTGCCGGATGAAGAGCGCGCGTTCTATTCAAAGGGGACTTACGACATCGAATATGATTTCCCATTTGGACGACAGGAGCTCGAAGGCGTCGCGTATCGGACCGATTACGATTTGTCGCAGCACCAAAAGGCCAGCGGCAAATCACTCGAATACTTCGATGAGGAGACGAAACAGAAATTCATTCCGCACGTGGTTGAGCCGAGCGCCGGGGTCGATCGCACGGTGCTCGCCTTGATTTGCGAAGCGTATTCGGAAGACCAGGCGCCGGACGAAAAAGGGAAAATGGAAACGCGAATGGTGCTGCGCTTTCATCCGCGGATCGCGCCAATTAAGTGCGGCGTCTTTCCGTTGCTGAAGAATAACGAGCAGCTTGTGGCCAAAGCGAAAGAGATTGTCGATCTTCTCCGGCCGCACATGTTTGTTTTTTACGACGAGGGCGGAGCGATCGGCCGGCGATATCGTCGCCAGGACGAAATCGGAACTCCGTTTGGCATCACAGTTGATTTCGAAACACTCGGGGAAAAAGATTCCGCCCTCCGTGACTCCGTTACCTTGCGCGAACGCGATTCGATGAAACAGGAACGCGTCGCGATCGATAGTTTACTCGACGTCTTATTGCCGAAAATCTATTGAGGGTGCGCAATTCCCATCGGTATGGAGCTCACCCCCCAACAGAAGCGTATTTGCGAACGCGTCGTTAACGTTTTCGAAACCGGCAAACCGGATGGCGATTACGGTAACATCTCCATTTACAGTGATGGGCCACACGATATTCGCCAGATTACCTACGGTAGATCGCAAACCACAGAATACGGACACCTGCACGAGCTGGTGGAAATGTACGTCAACGCCAACGGAACCCTGAGCGCTCAACTCCAACCCTACCTCGATCAAATCGGCGTGTATGCGTTGGTCGATGACGCGCAATTCGAGAAGCTTCTTCGCGACGCCGGAAGGAACGATCCGATCATGCAACAGACCCAGGACAAGTTTTTCGACAAAGCCTATTTCCAGCCGGCGATGGATTGGGCAACCGCGCACGGTTTCACACAGGCGCTGTCGGGGTTAGTCATCTACGATTCTTTCATTCACAGCGGAGGAATCCTTCGCCTCCTCCGCGAGCGCTTTCCGGAAAAGGTTCCGTCAGACGGCGGCGATGAGAAGGAATGGATTACGGAGTACGTCGATACTCGGCAAGACTGGCTGGCCAATCATCCCAGAAAGATTCTTCGCGCCACTGTTTATCGAACGGAATGTTTCAAGCGCGAAATTGCCCGGAATAATTGGGACCTTTCCCACCTGCCGATTGATGCAAACGGCGTGAAGGTTTCTTGATTTCGCTCCGATGAATCTGGAGACGTTTCGGCAATATTGCCTCGGCAAACTCAATGCAACTGAGAGCACGCCATTCGGCGACGACGTTCTTGTCTTCAAAGTCGGCGGCAAAATATTTGCGCTCGCATCTCTCGACGAAATTCCGGCGACCGCGAATTTGAAATGTGATCCCGACCTGGCCCTCGATCTGCGCGACCGTTACGAGCAAGTCAGGCCCGGTTACCACATGAACAAAAAGCATTGGAACACGGTGGAGATCGAAGGCGGAATCCCCGATGCAGAGTTACGAAAAATGACCGACCACTCCTACGATCTGGTCGTGAAGCGTCTCCCGAAATCCACGGCAAAGCGCACAGCTCAATCTCGCCAAACTTCGACTGCAAGCCGTCGCGCGCGACATTAAGAAATTGTCGCGTAAAATCAGTTTCGGGCTGGGACTACGGAAGCGGCTGGCGCGGGCCACTCGTTACCTTTCATAGCGCGCCACCATCCCAGGGCGTGTAACTGGCGATAACGTAGCGCCAACGTTTCTCCATCCACATCGGCCGCTGGTCGGCCGTGAAGATCTTCCACGTGAGCCGGATCATTGATTTTCAAAATGAAATCCGGGCCAATGACTGTGTTAGTGCCAAATCCGACCTGAGGTTGAGACTTGTCCAATAGATCGTGGCCAAATGCGTGATAAACGAAACCGGACGGCGCAGCCAGATTGATCAGAGTCGGCAGGACGTCCAGATGGCTTCCCGCCAGTGTCGCGGGCGCTTGAACTCTTTCAAGCGCTTTAGGGCCGTGGATAATCAGCGGCACTGCCAGCTCTTCAAACAGAGTATGCGTCGGACGCGCCGAAACGTATTGCTTGCGCGAATAATGGTCACCGGTGATCGCGAAGATCGGCCGTTCCAGTTCGCGTTCACCTTCGGCGACAAAGTCCCCGACGGATTTGTCGGAGTACCAGAGGTGACCCAAAACACGGAGTTGGCGTTGGGAAAGACCGGCGCACATCGGGTTGGCTTTTACGACATTTGGATCGAACCCCTTCTTCTCGACGTCTACGCTGTAAGGTGGGTGATAGGAAGTGCTCATAATTAAGTTGAAGGTCGGCTCCGGGCCGGTGTGCTGGAGGACAAAGCGAAAGAGGTCTTCGTCGTCGACGCCCCACTCGTTGCGGCGGGATCCCTCAGTCATCTGGTCGCCACCGTAAACTTCTTCGAAGCCCTGCTCGTGGCAAAATTCGCCGACCCGTTGCCAGCTCAAAAAACCGCCATAAAAAAATCGCGGGCGATAACCCAACTGTTTGAAAATGCCGGCGGCTGCAGTTGACAACCCTTTGCGGACGACAGCTTGATAGTTGACCAACACACGCGCGAAAGGGAGGCCAGTGATGAAGACGCCCAAACTCTGAATCGTGCCAATGCCCGATGAAATGAAGCCGTGAACATGGAGGCCTTCCCGGCCTAGTGCATTGAGCCGATCGGTCAGATGAAGGCCGGCGTATTCAGGTTGCATGGACCAACCGTCGTAGCTCTCCATCACAACAATGAAAATGTGGGTGGGGCGCGGACTTGGACTCCCCGGCGCAACCCGCTTTAAGCAGTCATCCAACGTCGCGGCATTTTTCGCCTCGGGATAAAGAGCGGCAGCAGCGGCCCGAACAT
>DATNKD010000145.1:0-17200 GCA_035603575.1 Chthoniobacterales bacterium | reverse complement strand
GTCGGCTGGATTAATTTCGATGGGAGTGGTGTCGGCAATCTCGGGAACAACATCGACACTCGCGAAGGAAGTGTGACGCCGTTTGTTCGCGTCGAACGGCGATATCCGGACGAGCCGATGCACGCCGCGCTCAGTTTGAAGATAACCGTAAGCGTACTCACCGCTCACAAGCAGCGTGACCGATTTGATTCCGACTTCTTCGCCGGTTTGAACATCGACAATCTGCGATTTGAAACCGCTGCGCTCAATCCAGCGTTGATACATACGAAGCAGCATGTCCGCCCAATCGCACGATTCGGTGCCGCCAGCGCCGGAGTGAATTGTTATGAACGCGTTGGAGCGATCGCTTTCGCCGGAAAGAAACTGGCGCAGCTCAAATTCTTCGAGCTTGTGCACGAGACGATCGTGTTCCGATAAAACTTCGCGCTCGGCTTGCGTCCGATGCGACTCGTTCTTCTCTTCTGACGCGAGCTGGTGCAATGCATCGAAATCCTCGATCTCGCGCTCCAGTTCGTGAAACGGATTGATTAGCGAGCGCAGGCGTGAGACTTCATCGACATCGCCCTGGGCACGCTCGCGGTTGTTCCAAAAATCGGGCGCCGCCATCCGCGCTTCAAGCGCGGTCAGTTTTTCCTGCAGTTTGGGCAGGTCAAAGAAACCTCCGCAGCTCGCGGACGCGCGACTTCAAATCTTCGGCATCAACGGTGGAAGTTTCAGTTGGCATGGAGGAAAGAATAGTCGCGGCTGCTCTTTTGTCATGTCGAGCGCCTTGTCATCCCGAGCGGCAAGCGAGGGATCTCCCAATCGAAACGCGGATCACACAATGTACCTTGTGTGACTAATCACCCTATGAGAGATCCTTCACTCCGTTCAGGATGACAAACAGGCGATTGAGGTCAATCGCCCCTACCGCCGCGCGGAATCCTTGCGCTTGTCCGCTTGTGCTGTGGATTCGATCCGGAAAATAATCTCGCCTTCCTTCATCAAATCGAGCCGGTCGCGTGCGATTGTTTCTAAATAAGGCGAATCTGTCTTGAGCAAATTCACTTCACGTGTTTGGCGCGAGAGCAATACCTGCTGTTCGTCGCGTTGCGCCTGAAGATTATCAATCTCGGCGTGACCGACTTTGAGTTTTTTGTAAGGCGGGACAAACATGCTCACGATCACGAGCCAGACCGCGAGCAAGAGCAGGAGAAGAAGGACCCGGTTCCATCGCTGCCAGACGGTAGCTTCGCGACGCGCGCGGAAATCGCCGTAACTCTGATCCACTTCAGCGGATATTACCGCCGTAAATCGCTTTGTCACCAAGTTCTTCGGCGATTCGCAACAGCTGATTGTATTTCGCGACGCGATCCGTTCGACAAAGCGAACCGGTTTTGATTTGGCCGGCGTTCGTCGCGACCGCGATGTCGGCAATCGTCGTGTCTTCAGTTTCGCCGGAACGATGGCTGATGACCGAGGTGTAATTATTTTTCTTGGCCAGATCGATCGTGGCCAGAGTTTCGGTGAGCGTTCCGATCTGATTGACCTTGATCAAAATCGAATTGGCAACGTGTTCGGCGATTCCTTTTTCAAGGAATTTCACATTCGTCACGAACAGATCATCACCGACGAGCTGAATTTTCTTGCCGAGCCGAGCCGTCAATTTTTTCCAGCCGTCCCAATCGTTCTCGGCGCAACCGTCTTCAATCGAAACGATCGGAAAACGCGCGCAGAGTTCGGCATAATAATCGACCAGCTCTTCCGCCGATTTTTGCGAGCCGTCGGATTTTTTGAAGACGTAGGCATTTTTCTTGGGATCGAAAAACTCGGACGAAGCCGGATCGAGCGCGATGAAGATTTCTTTGCCTAACGAATAGCCGGCCTGCTTAACTGCGGCCGCGATGGTTTCGAGCGCGTCCTCCGCGGATTTCAGATTCGGTGCGAATCCGCCCTCATCGCCGATCGCGGTCGAAAGATGTCTTTCTTTCAAAACATTTTTGAGCGAATGGAAAACTTCCGCGCCGTAACGAAGCGCTTCCGGAAAATTCGGGGCGCCGCGCGGCATGATCATGAATTCCTGAAAATCGATGGGCGCGTCGGAATGCGCGCCGCCGTTCAAGATGTTCATCATCGGAACAGGAAGGACGCGCGCTTCCTCGCCGCCGAGATAACGAAACAGCGAAACATTTTCCGCAGCCGCGGCCGCGTGCGCGACCGCGAGCGAGACGCCGAGCAACGCGTTCGCTCCAAGATTTTTTTTGTTGGGCGATCCGTCCAGCTCGATCAGGCGATTGTCGATCTTGGCCTGGTCGCGCGCGTCCCACCCTTTGATCGCAGCCGCGATTTTCTCGTTTACGTTCGCGACCGCGCGCGAAACACCTTTGCCGCCGTATCGCTTCTTGTCACCGTCGCGCAATTCCCACGCTTCGTGTTCGCCGGTGCTCGCGCCACTCGGGACGGCCGCGCGCCCGAGCGCGCTGTTTTCAAGATGTACATCCACTTCGACTGTGGGATTCCCGCGCGAATCGAGAATCTCGCGCCCATGAATTGCGGCGATGGTCGTCTTTGCCATGGCGAATACTCGATTAGTGCAGTTCCAGCGCGCCGACAATTAACTTTTCGAAATTCTCATCGTCACCGCGCTTCCAGCTGAATTAATCTCGTGCAGCGATGAGTTCGAAAACGTGGATGCTTTGGTTGCTCATCATCACCGTCGCTGTGCGGTTGCCGACGATGTTCGGCGTGAAGCGGACTGGCTGGGATGAACGCGCCTACGTCGTCTTTGCTCAGACGCTGGACAAAGGTGGCATCTCTGGAATCCGACAATGGATGCACGATTACCCGACGAATGAAAGTCTGCAGAAATCCCCGCTCCTGTTGCGAGTTGGATTCATCGTGCCGGCGATGCTCACCTGCAAAATCCTCGGCGGCTTTAACGCCGATAACGTGGCATGGCTTTCGTTCGTCTGCGGCGTTGCGTTGGTTCTCCTCGGCGCGCAATTCGCCGAGAATCTCTCCGGACGCAGACTGTCGATCTTGTGCGGAATTCTTCTAATAACATCACCCCTTGCTGCCGGACTTTCGCGCCGTGCGATGCAAGACACCTTTGCCGCACTTCTGTTTTTGGCCTGCCTTTATCTTTTCGATCAATGCTGGCGCCGGCGCAGTATGCTGGCGCACGCTTCGCTCGGCATCTGCCTTTGCCTCGCGCTGCTGACAAAAGAATCCGCGCTGCTTCTCTATCCGATGATGGCGATCGCGGCAGCATATTATTACCGCGCAATGAAATTGCGCCCGTCGCGGTGGCTGGTCCTGCCGTTGGTCACGGCGCCATTGATTTATCTTTTAATCGAAATCGGCATCTGCGGCGGTATCGGCAACTTCATTGGCACGTATCGAACTTACGCGTCGCTCCAACAGACACTCGATTACACCATCCATTATGAAAAAGGCCCGTGGTTTCGTTACCTGCTGGATTTCCTCGCGATCGCGCCGGTCGTCTTTATCGCTGCTATCATCGGCTTCTTCGCTCGATCCGAGGAATCCATCCGCCACGGTCGCAATCTGGCCCTCATCTATTTCGCGAGCGGCATTCTGATCTTCGGTCAAATGCCGATCGTCAATGTGCGGCTTGTTCTTTTCACCGACATGTTCCTTCGACTCGGAGCCGCTGCCGCAATTGCGTACTTCGCCACGCAGTTCGGCGAAAAGTGGTTGCGGCGGATCTTCTATCTCGCAATCGGACTTCTCGTCTTGACCGACGCTTGGCAATTCTATCAGATCTTCGTAATCGGAAACGTCTACAGCCCGACAACATTTCTCCTTCTGCGCGGAGAAGGCTTCTACGATGTCCACCCGCAGTAACGCCTGAGTTGCATTCTTACTGGCAATCTCGCCCTGCGTGGGTACGCTGGGCCGTCATGAGGCGTGTCAGGCAATTTTTCGCCCTCACATTTTTACTCGGCTGCTGCGTCGTGATCGGCGCAGAACCGGCGCGACTCCCGGCCGAGCAATTGGCCAAGGCGATTCGCAATGACGCGATCAGCATCCCAACTCCGGGCGAACTTTTCGCGGCGCTGGAAAAACCGGGCAAACCGAATTGGGTCGGCCAAATGCGCGGACCAGTCGCAACTACCTACAAAAACCGGCCCCAAATCGCGCTCAATCTTGGCAGCCTGATCGCGGACGGTTTCATCGCGGTCGAAGCAAAGGACAGCCAGCAAGTCAAAAACATCGGCACCGACATTATCAAATTGGCGAAGGCACTGGGCGTGAGCGAAAACGTGCTCAGCCGCGGCAACAGCATCAACGAGTTCGCGGAGAACGACGAGTGGGACGCGCTTCAGGAAGAATTGGAGGCGACACAAAACGAAGTGAAATCGTCGATGCAATCGCATCGCGACCAGGACTTGATCATTTTAGTAAGCGTCGGCGGTTGGATCCGCGGCACCCAGGCTGTCAGCGCGGCGGTGATGCAAAATTACGACGAGCGTGCCGCGAAAGTGTTGCGGCAACCTGCGCTGGTGAATTTCATCCAATCAAAACTCAACGATATTTCGCCGGACGTCCGTGACGAGCCGTTGATCAAAGAAGTGAGCGGCGAACTTCCCGGCATTGAAAAGCTAGTGACATTTCCCGTGGGCAAAGCGCCGACGGCAGACGAAGTACGCAAGGTTAACGAAGCCGTCGGCAAGGTCATGAGCCGGATCCAGGCGAAGGAAGCAAAATGAAATTGTCGATCTTATCGCTGTCGATCTTCGCAGCGATCGGCTTCAATACCGCAACCGCATTTAGCGCGCCCGAGAGCGACACCGAAGTGGCGGCGCGCAAAGCTGCGCTCGATCTTGCGGGCGCATTTTCCAATGAAGGTTTCAAAATGCGCGACGGCCATTGGTCAGGGACGATCAAACCGCACGAGCATGCGTTGATCGCGGTAAATCTTTACGCCGGCAATCAATATTGGTTTTCGGTCGGCGCGACTGAGCCGGCAAAGAAGATCGCGGTCAATGTTTACGACGAAACCGGCAAGCTGGTTCAAACTGAAGATTATAACGAAGGCGAAAAAGCGGCGGCCGGATTTTCGCCGACGAGCAGCGGGCAATATTACGTGCTGGTCGATTTAGTCGAAGGCAGCGAGAGCAGCGTTTGCCTCGTTTATTCCTACAAGTAATTCGGCGGCGCTGCGTTGTGCATTAGACTTTTCGCGCGCGTCATTTTGCTTAGGATGATCTGCTACCGGCATGATCTCGCTCCAGGTTTTTTACGAAGGCAATGTGCAGGGCGTCGGTTTCCGCTGGACCATTCGCCAGATCGCCAAGGGTTTTGATGTCATCGGCTGGGTGCAAAATTTGCCCGACGGGCGGGTCGAACTTCAGGTGGGCGGCGAAGAAAGTGAGGTTTTTGCGTTCCTCGATTCGGTGATGGAAAGCGAATTGCGCTCTCACATTGACAAGCAAGCGCGATCGGCGCTGGCCGAGCCGGTGAAGGCGCGCGGCTTCGACATTCGCCATGACTGACACGGCCGTCGCGGTTGAGGGGCTGACGAAAGTTTTTCCAGTCCCCTTTCATCGACAATCGATCGCGGCCGTGCGCGATCTCAACTTGCACGTTGAAACCGGCGAAGTTTATGGCCTGCTCGGACCAAACGGCTCGGGCAAAAGCACGACCCTGAAAATTATTCTCGGTCTCATTTCTCCCACACGCGGACGAACAAAAATTTTTGGCCGCGATAGTTCGCAGGTCGAAAGTCGGGAAGCGGTCGGGTTCCTGCCGGAGAATGCTTATTTCTACAAATTTCTCACCGGCGAAGAAACGTTGCGATTCTTTGGCAAGCTTTGCCGGCTGAACGGCGCGCGATTGAAAAGCCGCGGCCGCGAACTGCTCGAGCTCGTCGGCCTGACCCATGCGCGACATCAACGCCTGGGAACGTATTCGAAAGGAATGCTGCAACGGATCGGTCTGGCTCAGGCGCTCATTAACGAGCCCAAGTTAATCGTGCTTGACGAGCCAACCGCCGGCGTGGATCCCGCCGGCTCGCGCGACATTCGCAATCTCATTGTCGATCTTAAGCAGCGCGGCATCACCGTGCTGTTGTCGTCGCATTTACTCACGCAGGTGCAGGAAATCTGCGACCGCGTCGGGATTCTTGCGCGTGGCGTGCTCGTTCGTGAAGGCCACCTCGAGGAATTGGTCGCGATCGAGAACCGGAGCGAGCTCGTCCTGGAGAATGCGTCGGAAGCACTCGTGAACGAAATTGAAAAGCTCGCTGCCAATTCGAATGCGAAATTGGTCGACCGCCGAAGATCGACAACCACGCTCGAGCGATTGTTTCTCGACGCGACCAATCACACTGAGAGGAAAAAATAAGTGATTCTGAATGGTTAACCATGAGCCCGAGATGCAGTCACCTCTCCCTTTCACAAAGGGAGAGGACTAAGGTGAGGGATTGTTTCGAGTTGAGGATTCCCCTTACTTCAATCCTCTCCCCCAAAACGGGGAGAGGCGGATTCGGCGCGTAAGAAATTCCCATGGTCGAACATCATCATCGCGCGTTTTCGCCGGCACGAATTCTCGCGATCACTACCAACACGCTGACCGAACTAACCCGCCAAAAAGTCTTTTATGTAATTCTGATTTTCGGGCTGCTCCTGATTGGCAGCTCCGTTTTCATGGCGCGATTCACCTTTCAGCAGGAATTCCAAATCCTGAGAGACATTTCGCTCGGTGCGATGTCGATCTTGAGTTCGCTTCTCGCCATTGTCGCAACGGCGCGTCTGATTCCGCAAGACATCGAAGACCGCACTGTCTACACGATTTTGGCAAAGCCAGTGCCGCGTTTCGAATATTTGCTCGGCAAGCTTTTTGGCGTGCTCCTTTTAATCGCCATCAGCGTCGCTCTGATGAGCGCGCTGTTCGTTACTGTTCTTTACGCGCGCGAACAAGCTGCCCTCCAACAAACTTTGCGCCAAATGAGCCGCGCGCCACGCGAACAACTGGACGCGGCATTGAATGCAGTCCGCGCCGCTGCGCTCAACATCGACATCTTGGGCGGAATCGCGGTCATTTATCTGAAAGCATGTCTGCTCGCCGCCCTGACGCTTTTTGTTTCAACATTCGCGACCACAAACATTTTCACAATCGTGGCGATGGTGTTCGTCTATTTCATCGGTCATTTGCAGGCGACGGCGCGCGAATACTGGTTGGAACAACAAAGCGCCGGCTGGATCACGCAGACGTTTCTCGCAATCGTCGCGCTGATCTTTCCCGATCTTCAGGCCTTCAACCTGGTCGATGAGATTGTCGCAGGCGTGGCAATTCCGCTGACGCTATTCGCCAAGACGACACTGCTCGGAATTTTTTACGCCGCGATCTACACGCTCGCTGCGATATTTGTGTTTTACGGCAAAGAATTATGATCGCGGATGTTGCTTGCCGTATTCTCCTCTCCCTTTGCAAGGCAGAGGGCAGGGTGAGGGTCGAGTTTGTTATTTGTAGCCGACATCGAACCCCTCACCTTAGTCCTCTCCCCTTAACCAAGGGGAAAGGTGGTCCCTTCGACTTCGAGCACGTTTGCTCTTACGTATGACGCGCCTCGCGCTTGCACTAGCAGTGCTTCTCGCGTTTGGCGTGGTGAGACTTCCGGCGGAGCGAGCTCTCTCGCTCCAACATCGACAATTGCAGTTTGCGGATGTTGTAAACCTCGACCTCCGCGAAAAAATTGGGCAACTCGGCTTCGTCGCCGCGCTGAGCGGGTTTCGCGCGATGCTCGCCGATTTTCTTTTTATTCAAGCACACGTCGCATGGGAACGGACCGAATGGGGGCGCGTTTTGTTTTTGTTCCGACAAGTCACGACTCTGCAGCCGCATGTCCCGCTCTTTTGGGACATGGCCGCCTGGCATATGGCCTGGAACGCGAGCGCGGCCGCAATCAACGATCCATCGCAGCCGCGGCTCGCTCTGCGGGTGAAAGCGCAACGTGAATATTTCGCGCTCGGCAAGGATTTCCTCGAACGCGGGATCAAAAATAATCCCGGCAAACCTCAACTCTACGAAGCGCTCGCCCGGCTTTATCGCGAGAAATATAACGATCACGCCCGCGCGTCGGAATGCTTCGCAAAAGCCGCCCTGTTGCCCGGTGCACCGAGTTACGATAAACGGTTTTCCGCATACGAGCTTTCGTATTGCGACGGACGCGAGCGCGAAGCTTACGAACGTTTGCGCGCCCTTTACGACGAAAGTGAAAAGGAACGTCTGCCGACTTTGATCAAACGTCTGAAATTTCTCGAAGAGAAACTGAACGTCCCGCTGGAGGAGCGGATTCCGTGAAACGTTAAAAATGCTACATCGTCAAATCGTTACATTCCTCTTCGTTTTAACCTTGTAATTCTTGTAACCTTGTAACCTTCATCATGCGCTTCGCCATTTTCAGTGACATTCACGCCAATCTCGAAGCGCTCGAGGCTGTGCTCGCTGATGCGCGCGAGAACAAGTGCACCCACTTTGTTTGTCTCGGCGACGTCGTCGGTTACAACGCCAACCCACACGAGTGCGTCGATCGCATCCGCGAAATGGATTGCCCGATCGTCAAAGGCAACCACGACGAACAAGCGTCGCTCATCGAGTCTTCCCGCGATTTCAACGAGATGGCCGAGGCCGCGATTCAATGGACGCGCGATAATTTGAGCGACGCGGACAAGGAATGGCTCCGCGCACTAAAATTGCTGCGACAGGTGCGCGATTTCACGATTGTGCATGCGACGCTCGATACGCCCGAACAATGGGGCTATGTCTTCAACAACCTCGACGCCGCCGCCAGTTTTACTTATCAGCACACGACTGTTTGTTTCTTCGGGCACACTCATGTGCCGATGGCGTTCGTGCGCGATGAAGGCGTGCAACGTCAGCGTGTCGACAAGTTGCCGATCGATCCGAGCAAGAAATATTTCATCAACGTCGGCAGCGTCGGCCAACCGCGCGATGGCGACTGGCACGCGGCATATTGTATTTATCACATCGACAGCAATGTGGTCGAACAACGCCGCGTGAAGTACGATCTTGCCACGGCGCAGAAAAAAATCATCGACGCCGGCCTGCCCCGTTTGTTAGCCGAACGCCTCGCCATTGGCCGCTAGGATCGACACTTAACCATGGATTCGATTTTGATCATCAAACCAAGCTCGCTCGGCGACATCGTTCACACGCTTCCGGCAGTGGCGGCGATTCGCGATGCGCATCCGAAAGCGAGCATCACCTGGGTAATGAATCCGGAATTCACGCCGTTGTTGCGGGGTAATTCCGACGTGAATCACATCCACGTTTTTCCGCGCCGCGATTTCCGCGGACTCGGCGCGCCGGTCAGCATGATGCCGTGGCTCAAAGAAACCAGAAAACTGCGGCCCGATCTCGCACTCGATTTTCAGGGACTCCTCCGGAGCGCGTTCATCGCCCGGGTGAGCGGCGCGAAGCAAGTTTACGGAATGAGCGATGGGCGCGAAGGCTCGCGTTTCTTTTACAGCCGCACCGCCAAAGTGAATCGGCGCGAACACGCGGTCGAGCGATACCTCAAACTCGCCGAGCTTGCCGGCGCGCAAATCGGCGATGCGTTAAGATGTCCGCTACCAAGCGGCGATCCCTTGCCGCGGTTCGACGAATTTCCGCCGTTTATTTTGCTGCACCCATTCGCGCGCGGACGTGGTAAATCGTTGACCAACCGCGTGATCGAGGAAATTTGTCTCGCGTTCGCGCCGACGCGCGTGGTTGTCGTTGGAAAAACGAATCGCAACATCGACGTGGCCGAGAATTGCGTCGAGCTCACTAACCAGACTTCGCTTTTGCAACTCGTCCGGCTCATCCGCGTCGCGCGCTTCGTCATCAGTGTCGACAGCGGCCCGATGCACATTGCCGCCGCCGTGAACAATCGCCTCTTATCGATCCACACCCGGACCAATCCGCGTCGCGTTGGCCCCTACAATACCGACGCCTGGGTTTGGAAGGACGGAAAAATTCTACGCGTCAGAGAATTGGAAAACGCAAAACTTAAACGCCACGGCCGCGCTTTCAAAACCAAAGACGTCCCCGCCATTGTCGAACTCGTCCGGCCGCTCGTCCCGATCGATCCGATGCTGGCGTGAAAATCACTTCCGCGATCGGCGATAGTCGAATTCGTCTCGCGGAAAGAGATCAGTATTGATGTCCGCAGGTCCCGGACGGATCGCGTCAGGGCCATAAGCAGTGACTTTACCCGGCTGCAGATAATCTTTAATCATTGCTTCGACATCAATTCCAGCCTCAGCAAAATAATCGTGAACAAATTTTGCCTGTCCCTCGGCATAAACGTTCGCGCGATCAAATGCGATGGGATGCGAACTGCCAACATCAACGTTGTCGCCGAACCGAAGGACGTACGGAAAAACGCTAAGAAACGTTTGGTGGACCCGCTCCGTCGGCGCCCAAGTAACGGCAAAGCCCCCAACCTTGAGACGGCTCTTTACCAGTTCGAAATATTCACGCGAATAAAAGTTGCCGGCATAGGCGGTGGTAGGCCACTGCGCATCGGCTTCAATGATATCGAAGCGCAACTCCGTGCGCATAAGATACGCGCGGCCGTCGCCGGAAAGATGATGCACGCGCTTATCTTCGAGCAACTTTTGAAGACCGGGATCGGGATGGGTTTGAACAAGTTCACGCAAGTTTCCGAGCTGAGGTCGAAGGATTTCGATACAACGAATCGATTGCACTTCCGGACGTCCACCGATACTGAACACCGTATCGCCGGACCCAAGTCCAATGACGGCAATATCGCGCGGGTCGGGATGAACCAGTAACGGCAACGCGCCTAAAACCGTGTGAATATCGCCATAGGGAATCCAACTGTAACCAAGCCCGTTAACAAAGACGGTGATGTATGGATTCGATTCGGTCCCGTCGTCCCTCATCAAGGACAACCCCGATCCATCTTCGGCAAAGACGACCCGGCTTGGCGCGGCCCCGTGCAACCTCGACCAAAGCGTTTGCGCTGACGGCAAAGCGACACAGGCAATCGTTATTAACGCCAGTGCAAATGCGACCGAACCGACACGCCTCCTAAGCGCAATGCGCAGCCACAGGGCCGCAAAAATTGACGCCAAGCCGATAACGATCTTCACAGTTACGGCCGTCCCAAATTCATTTAGCAAAGTCAAACCAGTTAGGGAGGCTCCCGCCATACAACCGAGAATGTTGGCAACCTGAAGCGCGCCGACCCGCCGACCGATTTTGTCGATATCGTGTTGAACTGCCTTTTGCAGATAAGGGAAACTTAATCCCATCAAGGTCGTGGCCGGCAGAATCAAAACCAAAGGCACAACGACCAGAAACAAAACCAAACGTCCGGTCTCCGTCAATGTCTCCGGTGGCACCGCTTGATTTTGCCACCATGTCAAAATGCCATTGAGCGCGAGGCTCACGTTGAGCGGATCGCGAACTCCAAGGTAGATCGATAAATTTGGAATGAGCGATTCCGCAGTGTGCGAGACCAAAAGAACTATCCCAATCCCGGCGAACACGGCCACTAACGTTTGCAACGCCAAGAATACCGACACCGGCCGGCGGCTTGTCTGCACAAACTTTGTTCCAGCAATCGCTCCCAGGCCCAACCCTCCGAGGTAAATCGTGAGCATTGTGCCGAATGCAAACGCAGTGCACTTCAGCATTACGGTGAGCAATCTGAGCCACAAGATTTCCAGAGACAGTGCGATGAACCCCGAAAGGACGTAGAGCAAAAGCCATGTGCCGAAGGTGAATCCCGCAGACTCCGCCGTTTGCGGAGGCGACGGATTTGGTTCCAGCTGACGCGGTTCTTTCGCCACAGGACTCGCCTCCGGTTGTTCGCGCATTGAAATAACGAACAAAACCAATGCGCATGCACAGGCGAAATTGAGCGCACCTCCTACCTTAAGCGTCTGTTCAAGACCCAGTTGTGGCAGCAAAACCCACGTCGTAACGAGAGCACCAATGGCAGCACCCAAAGTGTTGATGCCATAAAGCCGCCCGATTGTGGGCGCCGCTTCCCAAACATCGCGGGTAAGCGCTTTGGCCAGCAATGGCAGCGAGACACCCATAAAAAACGTCGGCCATAACAAGCTGCAAAACAAAACGATCCACAGTAACCAATTCGACTGTCCGAGTTCCGCATGTTGCGTGTACAGAAAATCGTAAAAAAATCCTTTGCTCAAAATGCCGAAAATCAGGATCGCCACTTCGGCCGCAATAAACATGACCAGATTGGTTCGCCTTGATAATAGGTCAGCCACGTAGCCGCCGACGAGATTCCCAAGGCCAAGTCCCGCCATGAAAGTAGTCACGATCAGCGTTACCGAGTAAACATCCGCGCCCGAAAAGAATACGAGCAGGCGCTGCCAAATGACCTGATAGAGCAAGGCCGCGAAACCGGAGACGAAGAAAACGATGAAGGCGACCCGACGGTACCAAGACGTGCGCGACTCATCGGCCTTCATATACCCTGACTTTCCGTACGAAATCGCCTGGTTCTCATTCCGCTGCCCCTCTCGAAATCTGCTGAATATTATTTATTCGCCGCTCGCTGTTTCAGAACGAATTCAGCCATCGGCAGATCGCGCGGGTAAGTGATCTTGAAATTGAAGTCGTGATTCGGGACGAGGACGACTTTGCGGCCGAGAAGCTCGACCGCGGAAACTTCGTCTGTAACCGAAACATTCTTTTTTGCGACCACCTTGTAAGCTTCTTCCAGCAATTTTCTCGCAAAAACCTGCGGTGTTTGCATGGCGTAAATGCCGTTGCGATCGACTGACTCCTTGACGGCAAGATCGACATCGGCGCGTTTCAGTGTGTCGTTGATTGGTTCGGCCAATGTCGCCGCTCCACCGGTCGTCCGGCAAACTTCGAATACGCGCGTGATTTTTTCCGGAGTTACCAGCGGGCGCGCGGCATCGTGCACCGCAACGAAATCGGACTTTGGATTTACATGATCGAGTCCGGCGCGCACCGAATCGCTCCGTTCTGCTCCGCCCGCGACGATTTCTTTCACTTTTGTCGGCTCGCCAACAATCTTTCGCAATTCGCCCAAGCTATCAGCGCGGCCGACCAGAATAATTTCGGCGACGCAAGCAGTGCGCTCGAATACAGCGATGGTGTGGGCGATCACGGGTTTTCCGCTCACCAGCGCGAACAATTTGTCGAAGCCCATACGTTCGCTGCTCCCGGCGGCGACGATGATTGCTGTCAGCATGTTGAGATGTTGAAGGGTTGAGAAGTTGAGTGGAATTTCAATTGGTCAACGCAGGATGATCTCAACGACTCAACTCCTCAACCACTCAACTGCCGTTGCACTTCCGTGCTCAGCGTCTTGCCATCGGCGCGTCCCGCGACCTTCGCCTGCACTGCTTTCATGACCGCGCCCAGTTGCGCTTTCGAACTGGCGCCAACTTCGGCAATTGTCTCGCGCACGACCTTCGAAATTTCGTCGGCGCTCATCGCTTGCGGCAAATACGATTGCAAGATCGACAACTCCTCTTTTTCTTTCGCGGCCAGTTCGGCGCGCCCGCCTTTCTCGAAACTTTCGATCGAATCCTGCCGTTGCTTGACCTGTTTGCGAATAACCTGGGTCGCATCGGTGTCGGTTAACTTCGAACCCGTGCCACCCTTTTCGATCGTCGCATTCGTGAGGGCGGCTTTGAGCATGCGCAGAACGCCCAACTTGAGGGCGTTCTTCTCGCGCATCGCCGTTTTCAAATCTGAATCAACACGCTCGGATAAATTCACGTCGGAAAATTACGACGCCAAAACGTAATTGTCGATCTTAGCTACGGCCGCAGAGAGACGGACCGAAAGATCGCCTAACGACTGGGAACCGCCGCCTCGCCGGCCCAGGCGGTGTCCAAAAGCTGCGGTTCGGAATGAGCGGCCGGTACTTCGACCCAGCCGGCTTGATCGAAAAATAATGACCGGCGCTCCAGTTTCAGAAAAATCGGTTGGGCCGTTGAAAAGAGCGGCACCCTTAATTCGCCAAGGCGCGTGGGCAGCTGGAAGCGGGCCGAGCACAATTCGCCGGAGTCATCGCGGCCGGCGAGCAAAAGCGTCGGTGCGAGCAGCGCCCGGCTCACGATCGGGATCCGAAGTTTGAGCCGAAGAGAGGTGGGCCGTCTCGTGATTGATCGAATGAAACGATCGTCCAGCGTGGCTGCATTGGCCACGCGCCAACTGATGAAAAATTCCGGTCGACTGACATATCCGAGGAATCGCTTCTTGGAGAGTCTTAACTGGGTCGCGTGACATCGAATCGCCTGAAGTTTCATCAATTGTTCCGAGTCCGAAGCCTTCATCGGCTCCGCTAGACTAGAAAACGCGCGGCTGTTCCCATGGACCGAGTAGGTCCAAGCCGATGCGGTAAGGCCGTTCGAGATGAGATCGGGCAAAACGAGCTGAACCATGACCGAGACCGCGCTGTGATCAGGATGCCGATCAAAATGTGATGGAAAGATGAGATGGGTCGGATTCCATCGACTGATCATCGACCCAAGTCGTTTGAGCACGAAACGACAATCGCGGATTAACAGCGCGGTCAACTTTTGATCGGGTAAACCGATGAAATGTGCTGCCGCCGGTTCAACTCCCAACAGGCAAAGCGCCGTCAGCGCCTCGGCCCGCCGGATCCGTCCCCAGCGACTACGATCAGTCGCCTTTAATCGCCATTTCGATTCAATGACGCGCTGCGGCCACGGATTGTTGTCGCCATCGCTAACATAAATCACGCGAATGGCCGCTCCGGCCCGAACCGCTCGTTGCAAAGCAACCGCGCAAGCGAGCGATTCATCGTCGGGATGCGGCGCAATCAGCATCAAACGCGAGCCAGAGTCGAAGGTGGGATTACTCACGTGCCGGAATAGTTAATTCAAAATGAAATAAGGGCGATCGGCAAACGAATTACCTTTGAAACGGGATATTAGGCGGAAAGGGGTAAAGTTCCGGTCAACGGCTTGAGCCCAGAGACAAATGTAAGGGCCAGCTGTCGATGTTGAGTCAAAGGTGTGCGGGCCGGCGGCGAGAAATCGCGCGCCGTTATATTCGCTGCCGTCAAGTGCGCCTGACACGTTTCCGTCACGAGAAATAATTTTATAGGAAGCAGGAATTACAACATCGAAATCAAATCGAAGAGGATCTTTGACCGAAGGCTTCAGGATCGCCCCAGCGACGCGCAAGTTGTCACTCACCGGCAAATAATTGCGCTCCACGAATTGGCGGGTGCCGGATGAGATTTTTTCGAACAGTAGCGTCACAGCTACGCAAGTATGCGTTTCGATGCATCGCTGGGGAACGTCGTCCACCATCATCCCGAGCTGGATGCGTTTCTTTGTGATCGTTTCGAGAACGGGACGAAAACAGCGTTGCCGAAAGACGGTTTCGCCTTTGCAATCGAAAACATAATCGTCCGGTTTGGTTAGGGCGAGAACATCACGGAGCAGATGGGTCTCCGGTTTTGTGTGGTCAATCCAGAATGGGTGGATTGAAAAAGCGAGCAACAGCTCAGTAGCCGCTATAAAAATTGGTATCGGAACATATCGCAGGAGACGATGAGCCGGTATTTTGCTTCTGGCCACTCCATCGGAGATTGCGAGCAGGGCGGCGCTCCCAATGACAAATGCGAGCGGATCATACGGAAGAAAATCTTGCCTCGTACTCAAAGGCCAGAAGCCTTTGAGTACCAGGAAATAGATTGCGCAAAAGATAACGAGTAGAGCGCGCGAAAACCCTATCAGCGGATCGCGCGATGCCCGAACGATCTTGCGCGCAACATAAATCACGAGCGGAAGCGCCACCAAAGAGATTGCGATCCATCGCCCCAAATGAGGTTTGGGTTGGAGCGGTGCGAACAAATTATGCTCAAAGACGTCATGGAAAAGTTGCGGCCAAATGCCATTGACTGCGAAAAAGAACATGATCACGGCTGGAATAATCGACATGGCCGCCAGGAACACCAGCGTACTCAAGGCGATTTGCGGCCTGCTCACTCCGAGCTTCGATCGGCCAGTGAGCAGCAGCGCGACGCAAGCGCCGAGAAAAAGTGAAAACAGGAGCAGCGTTGATTTCATCGAGATACCGAAACAAAAACCGAGCAGCAGCCCCGCGACGAGACCCCGCCTTACTGAGATTCGGCCTTGTAAAAGCACCGTCACGCTGAGCAGCCAAAACGGCGCCCAGAGGTTGTCAGTGCGAAATTCCAGCGAAGTAAAGTAATACGAAGCGTAGCAACCGGTCAGAACCACAGCCCAAATCCCCGCCCGCCGGGAAAAAAGTCGTGTCCCGATTTGGTATGTGCACCATGCCGCAACAAAATACATCGGAAGGAGAATGAAACGCATCCAAACCAGCGCGGTTGCCCGTTCGTCGACGAGAAGAAAAATGGGAGCGAACAGAACGTGAAAGAGCGGCATGTGATTATCAAAAACGTCGCGGTATTGGACAAGCCCATGTGTCCAAGCCCAGATGACGTGCAAATGCTGCGGCTCGTCGCTGTCGAACCGATAGTGAAGGATATAAATGATCTTGAATACGCTTAGGACGGCAAACAGAACTGCAGCGATGACGAATTCCGCCACGGATGACGTTCCGAAATAATCAGCGCCGCGGCGCGCAAAGGAAGATGTCGCTCTTGTCTGTGTGCCATTCATCTCGCGGGAATGCGGCGAATTATTTTGATTGGCGAATTTTCTCCGCACACGCTCGGACCGTCGCGACATCGTTTACCGAGATCACATCGACATCTTTCCGCGTCCGTTTGAGCAGACCGGCGAGCACGCCGCCGGGCCCGAGTTCAATGAACAAGTCGCAGCCGAGAGCTACCAGTCGTTCCATGCAATCGACCCAGCGGACGGTGCTGGTGACCTGATCTTGCAGCGTCCGCCGAATTTCGATCGGCGTTCTCACTTCCATACCGGTCACATTGCTAATCACAGGAAAACGTGGTGGCTGCACCACAACGTGCAGAAGCGCTCCGCCGAGTCTTCCGTAAGCGCTTTGCATTAGACGCGAATGATACGCGCCGGCCACGTTGAGCATGGTCGCGCGGCGAATCCCGTACTCCTTCGCGACACCAACCGCCGCTTCCACTTTCGCCAGCTCGCCGGAAATGACGATCTGGCCAGATGCGTTAATGTTGGCAATATCGACATCCTCGTCGGCTGCCAGCCGCCGCACATCGTTT
>DATNKD010000144.1:0-7813 GCA_035603575.1 Chthoniobacterales bacterium | reverse complement strand
ACGCTCAACGTCCAACGCCCAATGTCGAATGCAGAGGCTCTGAATTTCTTCGTATTGGATGTTCGGCGTTCGGTGTTCGGCGTTTTCAGCGGCAATGAAAATTGTTTGGCGTATCGTCGATCTTATCCTCGGCGGAATTTTTGTTTATGCCGGCGTAATTAAGGCGCTCGACCCGGTCCAGTTCGCCAACGACATCGACAATTACAAAATGCTGTCGTGGTTTGTCACTGTGCGACTGGCGCTTTACTTACCGTGGCTGGAAATCTTTTGCGGTCTCGCTCTCGTCTTCCGTTTTCTCTACCGCGGCGGATTGTCGATCTTAACCGCGCTGCTCGCGGTTTTCATCGGCGCGACTGTCGCCGCAAAACTCCGCGGCCTCGATCTCACCTGCGGCTGTTTTGGTCATGCCAGTAAGAACTGGAACTTCAGCACACATTTAGTTCTCGATTTGCTGATCCTTCTCGCGGCGCTCGTATTATTTTCGCGTGTCTGGCGCACTGAAAAATCGTAGCGTCGCCGTGATAATCCGTGCGCCATGCCAGAACAGGATCTCGACACGAAAGTTAAGCTCGCAATCTACGAGATCACCGCGGAAACCGGCCGCATCCCGAATTCGTCGGCGGTTTCGCAAAAGATCGACATCAATGAAAGCGAAGTTGTTGCGGCTTTCGGCCGGCTGCATACCAAGCGCCTTCTTCTTCCCGAGCCGGACGATCCAAGCCGGATTCGAATGGCGCCTCCGTTCTCAGGAATTGCGACAGCATTTCCGGTGGAAGCGAATGGTAGGAATTATTTCGCGAATTGCGTTTGGGACGCCTACGGAATCGCGGCCGCTTTGCATTGCGACGCAGTCAGTCGCGCTTCGGATGGTCACACCGGCGAGCCATTAACGCTCGAAGTGAAAAACGGCCAGCCGGTTTTAAAACCGTACGTCGCGCATTTTGCCGTGCCGGCAGCGCATTGGTGGGACAATCTCATTTTTACGTGAGCAACGATGCTGCTCTTCCGGTCGGAAGAGACCGTCAATTTGTGGTGCGCGGCCCACGATATTCCGCGACGCCCGCTCGTGAATCTTACCCAACTATGGCAACTCGCCGTCCACTGGTACGGTAATCGGCTGACTGTCGAATCGCGCCGACCCGCGCCGGATGAAATGGTGTCCATTTTCGCCTCACTTGGTTTAACCGGCCCATTTTGGGATCCAAAATCGGATCAATGGCGCTGATGTTGAGTGTTCATGTTTGAAGGCTGATTGTTCGCTGTGTTGAAGATTCGCCCGGCGACTGATTCCGATCGCGACGCGATCTGGGAAATTTTTCGGGAAGTGATCGCAGCGGGCGAAACGTATCCGCTTGATCACGAAATTTCCCGCAAGGCGGCGTTAGCGTATTGGTCTCAGCGCGGCGCACGCGTTTATGTTGCCGAAGAAGATCGACATCTGCTCGGCAGCTACACTTTGCATCCGAATCAATCCGGCGCCGGCGCGCACGTCGCCAACGCGGCGTTCATCGTTTCGAATGCGGCCCGGGGAAAGGGCATCGGCCGGGCAATGGGCGAGCATTGCTTAAAGGAAGCGCGCCGTCTCGGTTTTCGGGCGATCCAATTCAATTTCGTTGTCTCAACGAATGAATCCGCTGTGAAACTTTGGCAGACGCTCGGAATGAAAATCGTCGGCACATTGCCGGGCGCGTTTCGGCATCCCGAAAAGGGGTATGTCGATGTTTACGTCATGTTTCAGTCGTTCGGAAACGCCTAACGAATTTTCATTTGAAAATTTGGAAGTTCGGCCGATTTGCTTAGCGTGAGCGAGCAATGCAGACCGTGATCCACGTGATCGCGACCGGGCGCGGATCACTGCGCAGTCAGATCACGAGAGATCCACAATTGGAGCGGAAGTTTGGCTTTATCAAAGCCTGGTCCAAACAACCGGGACGCCCGCACGGCTGGGCGAAAATCCATAGTGCGCGCGATCTTCATGGCGCGATCAATCTGGAATGGCACGGCCGGAGCAACACTCTCATTTGCCGCGTCGTGACCAAGCTCGGGAACAAACCGAACTCCATCATTGGCGATTTCATCGATTACCTCCTCGCCCGCCATCAAAGCCGCATCCTCGCCATCCACATCATGCGGCGCCCGCGGCAGAGCGACTAATCCGTGGCTCAGCGGATCGTGCCGAACTCACCTTGCTGTTGGATCAATTTGGCGACGAGACCGGTCCACCCGGTTTGGTGCGATGCGCCGAGACCGGCGCCGATATCCCCGTGAAAATATTCGTGGAACAGATAACGAGTCCGAGCCGGACTGGCATTTGGGTCGCTTGGAACAAGCTCTTCGTAGCGCGACGCGCGCACGAATGCACGTTCGCCTTTCTCATCGCGCAGCCAAATCTTGATCAACCGATTGGAAAGTTCGTTCGCGACTTCTTTGAGGTGCATGAACTTCCCGGAGCCGGTTGGACATTCCACTTTGAAATCGTCGCCGTAGTAGTGATGAAATTGCTGAAGCGATTCGATCAGCAAATAGTTGATTGGGAACCAGACTGGACCGCGCCAGTTTGAATTGCCGCCAAAGATTCCGGTCTGCGATTCCGCCGGTTCGTAGGTCACGATTTTTTCCTCGCCGCGCACAGTAATCGAATAGGGATGGGCCTGGTGAAATTTGCTGAGGGAACGAACTCCGTAATCGCTCAGAAACTCTTCCGGATCGAGCATTCGTCGGAGCAGACATTTCATCCGATGTCCGCGGGTGAGCGCAACCAGGCGAAGCTCTTTCATGCCCGGCTCCTGCCAGCGTGAAACCAAACTCGCCAGGTCGGGGCGATATTGGAGATACCACTCAAGGCGCGATTTGAATCCGGGAAGCGCTTCGATCAGCTGCCACTGGATGGTTTCGACCGCGAGCAGCGGCATTAGCCCGATCAGCGATCGCACTCGCACCGGAAGATATCGCCCGCCCGGCGTGTGCAGAACATCGTAGTAAAATTCATCCTGCTCGTCCCATAGCCCGATTCCTTTACCGCAGAGTTTGTTCATGGCCGCGGCGATGCTGAGGAAATGCTCGAAAAATTTGGTCGCGATATTTTCGTAAACGTGATTCTCGCTCGCGAGCTCGATCGCGATTCGCATCAGGTTCAAGGAAAACATTCCCATCCAGCTGGTGCCGTCGCTTTGCTCGAGATGAGTGCCGTCGTGAAAAACCGCGCTGCGATCGAACACGCCGATGTTGTCGAGACCGAGAAAGCCGCCTTGGAAAATATTATTTCCCTCGGAGTCCTTGCTGTTCACCCACCAGGTGAACGCGATCAGCATTTTGTGGAAAATCGTTTCCAGAAATGCGCGGTCGCCTTTTCCGGTTTGCTTGCGCTCGATTTGATAAACGCGCCACGCCGCCCATGCCAACACCGGCGGATTAACGTCGTCAAAATTCCATTCGTAGGCTGGAATTTTCCCGTTCGGATGCTGGTACCATTCGCGCACGATGAGATCGAGCTGTGTCTTGGCGAATTGGACATCGACGAGCGCGAGCGGGAGGCAATGAAAGGCCAGGTCCCACGATGCGTACCAGGGAAACTCCCACTTGTCCGGCATCGACATGATGCGCTCGTTGTAAAGATGACGCCAGCCGGCGTTGCGGCCGTGGTTGCGTTCGTCAGGTGGCGGCGGCTGGTCCGGATCGCCATCGAGCCATTGCTCGACGATGTAATGATAAAATTGTTTGCTCCAAAGTAATCCCGCGAACGCCTGTCGCTGAATCTCGCGTTGCTCTTCAGTTAACGACGCCGGCGCAAGCGAGCTGTAGAACTCGTCGGCTTCGGTCCGCCGTTTCGTGAAGACCTCTTCGAAATCCGCGAATGGCTCATCGCGCTTTTTTTTGCCTGCCGCGCCGTAGGTCCGAGGCGGACTGGCGGTTGGCGAAGGCGGGTCGCCGGCACGAGTTAATCGGAGCCGGATCGAAATTGTTTCGTTTGCCGGAATGTTGAATTTGTAATGCGCAGCCGCTTTCGTCCCGAATTGCGCCGAATTGACGATGTCGATCTTGCCGCCCACGATGCGGTCGTTGATCGAATCTTTCACAAACGGCGTTGACTTCGCAACGCCCCAGAGTCGCTGCGAATTGCTTTCGTTTTCGGTAAAGAAGAGATCGTCGACCGATTCGCAGAATAAATCGTAATCACCGAGCGCAGGATGAGTTGCCGTGATTACAGAAGCGTGGCCCTGCTCGGCGGTTTTGCGGAGCTTCGGTTTGGGTTGGGCTCGGTCCCAGCTCCAGGTATTACGAAACCAAATCGTCGGAAGTAAATGCAGCGGCGCCGATTCAGGGCCGCAGTTTTTTGCGCTCGCGCGAATCAAAATGTCGTGCGCATCCGCCTTGGCGTACTCAATCTCGATGTCGAAGTAGCGGTTCTCGGCGAAGGCGTTTGTGTTCCAAATTTCAAATTCGCCTTCCATCTTCGAGCGCGCGCCGCTTTGCGCGACCAGTTCTTCGTAGGGAAAACGCGATTGCGGATAGCGATAAATCGTCCGCATGAAACTGTGCGAGGGCGTGCTGTCGATGTACCAATAGAGCTCCTTCACGTCCTCGCCGTGATTACCTTCGGGGCCGCTCACGCCGAAGAACCGTTCTTTCAAAAACGGATCGCGCTCGTTCCAAAACGCGAACGCGAGACAAAGCCGCCCTTTGTAATCGGAAATTCCGCCGATGCCATCCTCATTCCAGCGATAAGCGCGCGACCGCGCCTGATCGTGCGGAAAATAATTCCAGGCGTCGCCGTTCGCGCTGTAATCTTCGCGGACCGTGCCCCAGGCGCGCTCGGCCAGATATGGCCCCCAAAAATGCCATGGCTCGTCGTGCGGCCTGTTTTCAGCGAGACGCTGCTGCTCTGCATTCATCACCGGGCGATTACCAATCGAAAATCAAAAATCGGCAATCTAAAATTGCGTCATTCCCATTCGATCGTGCTCGGCGGTTTGCTCGAGATGTCGAAGCAGACGCGATTGACGCCTTTGACTTCGTTGCTGATGCGCGATGAAATGCGGGCGAGCAGTTCGTAAGGCAGACGAACCCAATCGGCGGTCATCCCGTCCTGACTTTCGACGATGCGGAGCACGATCGTGTTTTCGTAAGTTCGCTGATCGCCCATGACGCCGACCGAGCGCACCGGCAAAAGCACAGCGAACGATTGCCAGACGCGATAATACCAGTCGCTCGCTTTCATTTCGCTCTGCACAATCGTGTCTGCTTCGCGCAAGATCGACAATCGCTCGGGCGTGACGTCGCCGAGGATGCGGACGGCGAGCCCGGGACCAGGGAAAGGTTGCCGATAGACAATTTCTTTCGGCAAACCGAGCTGCAGTCCAACCTGGCGGACTTCGTCTTTGAACAATTGCCGAACGGGTTCGACCAGTTCGAAGTGCATTTTGTCCGGCAACCCGCCTACGTTGTGATGACTCTTGATCACGGCTGCGGGATTTCCGCCGATTGAAACGCTCTCGATCACGTCCGGATAAAGCGTCCCTTGAGCAAGGAATTTGTAACCGCCGTGTCTCCGCTCTTTGTTTTGTCGATCTTGCGCGAGCAATTCTTCAGTCGCGTGTTGAAACACGGCGATGAACTCGTTCCCGATGACTTTTCTTTTTTGCTCTGGATCGGTCACGCCTTTGAGCGCGGTCAGGAAACGCTCCGTCGCGTCGATATATTTCAAGCGAACATGGAAATTTTCGCCGAACACGCGTTGAACAATTTCTTCCTCGCGCGCGCGCAACAGACCGTTGTTCACAAAAATGCAGGTGAGTTGGTCGCCAATCGCTTTGTGCAAGAGCGCGGCCGTCACCGATGAATCGACGCCGCCACTTAAACCGAGCACCACTTTTTCGTCGCCGACCTGCTGACGCACGCGCTCGCAGGCTTCTTCGATGAACGAGCCCATCGTCCAATCCATCGCGCACTGGCAAATGTGATAGACAAAGTTTTGCAGGATCTCTTTGCCGCGCGGCGTATGCGCGACTTCGGGATGAAATTGCAATCCGTAAAGTTTTCGTTGTCGATCTTCGACCGCGGCAAAATCGGAACTCTCCGTCCGGCCGGCGGCGAGAAAACCTTTCGGCAATGCGGTCACTTCATCGCCGTGACTGTTCCAGACATCGAGTTGATTGCCGAGCCCGTCGAACAACTGCGAGCCGTTGGTGATGTGCAACATTCCCGCGCCGTACTCGCGGCGTCCGGTAAAGACGACTTGCCCGCCGAGATGATGCGCCATCTGCATTAATCCGTAGCAAATTCCGAGCACCGGAATGCCTAACGAAAAGATTTCCTTGTCGATCTGCGGCGCGCCTTTGTCGTAAACGCTGGCCGGACCGCCGGAAAGAATGATTCCGTTCGGGCTCAGTTTTTTGATTTCGGCCGCGGGAAGATCGAACGGAACGACTTCGGAATAGACCTGGAGTTCGCGAATACGGCGGGCGATGACCTGGGTGTATTGCGAACCAAAATCGAGAATAAGAATCTTTGAATGTTTCGGGGGAGCGGCTGTTTTCATTCGCTAAGGATGCGTTTGGGGAACGGCGTGTTCGCCGGCTGGATCGCCGGGCTCTCGTTGTTCGGGAACGATTTGTCCCTGCCCGGTGATACCGCGCTGCAACTGCGACTGCACTTCTTGACCGCTCCGCTGCTCGAGAGGATCAGCGCAGCCGCCGGTAACCGCCGCGCACGCGATCGCGAGCAGGATCGACAAGGGTCTCATCTGCTCATTTTAGGAATGAACTTATCAAAAGCAAATCGACGGTTGTAGCGGTGCTTGTATCAAGCACCGAACCAAAATAAACAGGCGCTTGGCACAATCATGCCGCCATTGCGGCACACTACAAACCGGGCTCATTATAGATGCACTAGCGGGAGCGTAAGCGCCTCTACAACATGAACGTTAAGCACATCATGATCGACTCGGAGCTTTTGCTGCAAGGCTATCGGCTTGGGGTTTTCCCGATGGCGATGGAAGACGATTCAATCGCCTGGTTTTCGCCCGATCCGCGCGCGATTATTCCGCTGGAGAACTTTCATGTCCCGCATGCGCTGCGGCGCGTCGCCCGGAAGAACATTTTCGAGATCAAGATCGACAATCGCTTTGGTGACGTGATTCGAGCGTGCGCGAAACGGGAGGACACCTGGATCAATCGCGAAATCATCGCGAGTTACGAGCGTTTGCACGAGCTCCGACACGCGCACTCGGTCGAAGCCTGGAGCAAAAACAAACTCGCCGGCGGACTTTACGGTGTTGCCATCGGTGGCGCGTTTTTTGGCGAATCGATGTTTCATCGCGTGACCGATGCCTCCAAGGTGGCGCTGGTCGCTTTGGTCGAACGTTTGCGCGAGAAGAAATTTGCGTTGCTCGACACGCAATGGGTTACACCGCATTTGCAACAGTTCGGTGCGATCGAAATTTCGCGAGACAAGTATTTGAAATTGTTGCGACGCGCGCTCGAATTGCCGCGGAAATTCTGAGTTCACCGCAGAGGTCGCAGAGAACGCAGAGACAATTTAGTAAAGGGATGCTCTCCTCGGTGTTCTCTGTGGTGAGTCTTGACGGTCGGTTGAGCGTTGAGGGTTTTCTGCTTTAGTGACCATCCGCAATGGCTGGGTAGCTCAGTTGGCAGAGCAGTGGACTGAAAATCCACGTGTCGGCGGTTCGATTCCGCCCCCAGCCACGTTCCCATCCATGACGTTCGTGCTGGTTCTCGAGCGAATGCGCGCTGTTGAAATGAAATACGACTGGAAAGATGCAGGCGAGGAATGGTCTGCACCCTGGGGAACTTCA
>DATNKD010000143.1:0-2912 GCA_035603575.1 Chthoniobacterales bacterium | reverse complement strand
CTCACGACGACTCTCCTGCCAGGATCGACATCCGGCGTTGAGTTCGCAGTCGATCCGCATTAACCAGTGACGTCCATGCGGCGGCATTTGCCTTTTCTTCTGATCCTTGTTGGAACGGCGATCGCGCGTTTCATCATTTTGTTCGTCTCGCAAACGCACGTCACAAGTGATGAAGCGATCATCGGATTAATGGCGAAACACATTCTGGAGGGCCGCACTTTTCCATTTTATTTCTACGGCATCTCCTACAACGCCTCCTGCGCATGGGAAGCGTATCTCGCGGTCGTCCCATTCGCGATCGCCGGCGTTGGTGTTGTCGCGTTAAAAATGCCGACGGTTTTGTTGTCGCTCGCTTGTCTCGCGCTCTTCTACACGATGACAAGGCGGCTCTATTCAATTCGCGTCGCGACATTGGCCAGTCTCATCTTCGCGCTCTGGCCAGGGTTGCTGAAGTGGCATTTCCAGCCGCGCGGTTACGCGTTTTATTTTTTGTTCATTCCAGCGCTCATCATTTTTTTTCTGATCATCGAAAAGGAAAACATCCGACGCGCCCGCGACTTTTTTTTCTTCGGACTCGTCTGCGGGATCGCGTTCTGGAGCATGGAACTCCTTCTGATCACCATCGCCGCGCTTTGGCTCCTGCTTTTTCTCCGGCGCAAATTTTCCATTCAGACTTTCGCCGCATGCGTCGGCGGCTTTCTCATTGGCTACGCGCCGGCGATTTGGTGGAACCTGACTCATTCTTTCCGGAACTGGCATTTCCTGTTTTTCGAAAAACCCGAGGCCGGCGGACTCACGGCCCGATTCGGCTTGCACACATGGCGCGACATTTTCTTACACGAGATGCCGAAGTTTTTCAGCGCCGACACTGTGCTTTGGTATTACCCCGAGACGCATTGGTCGGGTTACGTTTTGTATTTTGTAACAGCGCTTGCTGTGGTCGTCGCCGCGTGGGGCGCACTCCGACAGATTCGGAGTGCATTGAGCTCCGGTTTTTCCGCAACCGATACAAACAAAGATTTGCTAATGCTGATTTTGATCGGTGTGAGTTTTGTTCCCTACGTGATCGCGCCGTTGCGCGTGCCCGGTTATTTTTTGGCGGCCAGCTTCTTCATGTCGATCTTGATTGCCCGCCAGGTAGACCGCTTTCGTGCGCAAAAGAAAATGTTCGTCCGCGCACTGGGCGCAGCAATGGTCTTGGCAGTCATTGTCTGCGGTGTTGATGCCCTGATTGAGACTTCCGCGCACGACCAAATAGAAACTCTGACGCTATGTCCGAATCGACAGGATCACTGCATGCTTCGGGTTCCCGGCAGGGACATCGACGCCGTAAAACAAGATCTCGGACAAAACCGAATCCAAGCGGTCTGGACCACGATCTCGTTTGTTTACCCACTGATTTTCGAAACCGGTGAAAAGCTGGTTGCGTCCGAATCGATTTTCGGCGTCGATCGCCCGGTTTATCCGCCATCGATTCCAAAACCGGAACCAGGCAGCGAGGACCGGACCGTTTTCGCTGTAGAAACGCGTTCGCCTTATCGACCGGAGATTGAAACGACCCTAGCGCAAAAAGGCGGCGCGCCGCCGAGAATTAGCGAACACGGCGCGCTCACAGTCATCGAACAGCGTTTTGCCTCAGACCTGCGATGACCGGATTATCCGAACAGAAACTTCGTTGGATCGTCATTGGCCTTTGCGGACTGGCGGCGGCTCGCGTTTTTATTTTTTCGACGGCGTTTCCGTTTTTCAACAACGTGGACGAACAGGCGCATGTCGATCTTGTCGTCAAATATGCGCACGCCCAACCCCCGCGTAGCATTGAGCCTTTCGCTTCCGAGGCGGCGCTCTATTTCGCTGTTTACAGCACGCCCGAATATTTTGTGACACCCGAGCAGTACGGCGGACAATATCCCCCGCCCAACTGGCTCTTACCGCGAGAACAGCTCCAAAAAATCCTCGACGATGAAATTCCCTTTTGGGAATCGCGATCGAATCATGAATCGGGTGAGCCGCCTCTTTACTACGCGCTCGCCGGCGGCTGGATGAATGTCGGTCGCGTTCCTGGTCTCCGTGGTCTGTCATTACTTTACTGGGTCCGCTTTTTAAACATCGGCCTCGCGGCCGCTTTGGTTTGGATCGGCTTCGCCGCGACAAGATCGACGTTCCCTGACAATCAATTCCTGCAGCTCGGTGTGCCCATGTTGCTGGCGGTGTGGCCGCAGAGCGCGTTTTATTCAATTCAAGGCGACGCTCTTTCGCCCCTTTGCTTCGGTATCGCGTTTCTCGGACTCGCTAAACTGTTGCAAAGCGAGCGCCCGGGAATTGTTGTCGCGGCGTGGACCGGCCTGGCGGTGGCCGCGACTTGTCTTATCAAGACAAGCAATCTTCCGCTGCCACTGATCGCAATCGGCGCGATCACGTTGAAGATTTTTCTCGCCAGGAAAGGGACGCCTGCACTAATCACACTCGGCGTCTTCCTTTTCTCACTCGTGGTGCCGCTCGGGATCTGGTTCGCGTGGAATTACCACAATTTCGGCGACCTGACCGCGACCAAATCGAAAATCGAATTGCTAGGCTGGACGCGAAAGCCGTTTGGCGAATGGTGGTCGCATCCCATCTTCAGCTGGCACGGGATCACGGAATTTTGGCCGGGACTGATCGCGAGTTTCTGGCGCGGCGAATTTGTCTGGCATCTGCAACGAATGGCTTCCGTCGCGGCGGACGCGTTCTATGCAATCTCATCGGCAATTGTAATTCTCGCGACCGGCGCTCTCCTGCTGCGACGCCAGTCGAAACAGAATGGTCAACGATTTGTTCTGTGGGTGGCCCTTCTGAGTTTTGTCTCGATCGTCGCGTTTCTCGTCGTCTTATCGATCAGTTTTGATTTCGGCCGCTGCCCTTATCCGTCCCGC
>DATNKD010000142.1:0-3432 GCA_035603575.1 Chthoniobacterales bacterium | reverse complement strand
GTCGGTGGCGCGGCCTAGAAAAACATAGATCACCATCACTACCAGCACGAAAGCGATCACGAGCGTCATTCGGACGTCGTGAACCGAATTCACGATCGTCTGGGAGCGGTCGAACACGGGCGTGAACGTGATCGATCCCGGAAGACTCGCGCGCAGCTCGGGGAAAAGCGCTTTGACTGAATTCGCAACTTCGACCGCGTTCGCGCCCGCCTGCCGCGAAACCGCCAGCACAACGATTGAGCCTGGCGGATTAAAGCCGCGCACCCAAAAGAAGCGAGACGTGCGCTCGTCCTGCACACCTTGTTTAACTTCGGCGATGTCGCGCAAATAAACCGGCGAACGGTCTTTGTTCCGCGCCACAATCAGGTTGCGATAACCTTCGGCCTGATCAATCTGACCATTCGGTTGAAGAACAAACGTGCGATGCGGTCCATCGAATTGTCCCGCGCCGGAGTAAACCGTTCCCGCTTTGATCGCGTTGGCCACGTCATCCATCGTCAGCCCGCGCGCAGCCAATGCCGCTGGATCCGCTTTGATCCGGATCGCGCCCTGCACGCCGTAAATGTTCACTTGCGAGACGCCTGGAAGTATGGCGATCCGCTGTGCCACCGCGGTGGACGCGTACTTATATAGATCGCCGTCGGTCATCGTGTCCGACATCAAGCCGAGCAGATAAACCGCCTGATCGTTCGGGTTCGTTTTGCTGAACGTCGGCGGACTCGGCAAATCGATCGGTAATTTGCCGGTCGCGCGCTGGATCGCGGCCTGCACGTCGGTGGCCGCATCGGTGATGCTCTTGCTCAGAACAAATTGAAGAGTCAGTGACGTGTTGCCCTGAGAGCTTTGGCTGGTGATGATGTCGAGTCCGGGAATTTGGAGAAATTGTTTTTCGAGCGGCGTGGCGATGTTATTCGCCATCGTCACCGGATCCGCACCCGGGTAGGCGCAGGTGACTTGAATGATCGGATAATCGACCGCCGGCAGATCGTTAACGGCCAATTGGTTGTAGGTCGTAATTCCCGCGACGATAACTGACAACGTCAGCAAGACGGTCATCACCGGCCGGCGAATAAACGGGCCGGAAAGTCCGGTACCTTTAACCGGAACTAATTTGGCTTCTTTCGGTGTCGCCGAAGCGGATGTCGATCTTAGACGATGTCGATCTTGCGATTCGTGTTCGCCATCCGGCGCGCCATCATGTTCATCTGAGCGCTCCATAAAAAAGCGTTACATCGCGCCTTTGGTCGAAGCGGCTTGATCGCTCGCTGCGTTCGGAGGGTTGTAAGGCTTGGGATCGACCTTCGTCCCCGGAGCAAGGGCGAGCTGTCCGGTAACGACGACTGTTTCGTCGGGCTGGATGCCGCTTTCGACGACAATGAGATCGCCATCTTGCCGCTGGCCTGGTTTGACCGGACGAAGATCCACGGTGTTATCCGGCTTCAGGACAAAAATGAATGGACCACTTTGACTGATCTGCACCGCTTGTGATGGAACAAGGCGCGCATTTTTGATCGTGTCGAGGATGAATCGAACCCGCACAAATTCCGACGGCCAAAGCGCGTGGTCCGGATTTGGCGTCACCCCGCGCGCTTTCACGGTTCCCGAACCAGGCTGGACCGCGTTGTCGATGAAATACAAATCGCCGACACGCGGCGGAATTTTGTCGTCCGGCGAATTTGTCTGCACTTTCACGTTCGGTCCGCCTAGATATTTCCTCACTAAGGCCAAATCGGTTTCGGCAACGGTGAAGTCGGTGTAAATCGGATCGAGCCCCTGAATCGTCAACAAGATCGCGCCGCCGCTGCCGGCATTGCCGCTCACGACATTGCCAACATCGACAAGGCGCAAGCCTGCACGGCCGTTGATCGGCGATTTTATGTAGCAAAAATCCACATTCACCTGAGCAGCCGCAGCCGCTGCATCAGACTTGCGTGCGTTTGCTTGAGCAGTGTCGAAGTCCTGCGGGGCCGTGACGTTTCTCGCGCGTAGCTCGGTCTGCCGCTTCAACGTAACCTGGTCGAGCGCGGCTTGCGCTTTCGCCTGCTCGAGAGCGGCTTGATACGGTCGCGGATCAATTGTGAAAAGCAGATCCCCTTTCTTTACGTCGGCCCCGTCTTGAAAATGGCGCGCAATAATTTGTCCGCTGACTTGCGCCTGCACCTGAACGGTTTCATACGCCGCGCAGGTGCCGATTTCATCGAGGTAAAGTGGCACATCTTTGCTGATCACTTTCGCCACCAGCACCGGTCGAACTGGCGGCTGGTTCGTTTTCGGCGTCTCCACTCCGCGCTGCAATGTGCGCGCGACCGCGAACGCCGCCAGAATGACGAAGAGAAAAATGCCCCAACGCGGAATTCGCTGTTTTTTGTCGGCGGTCGTTTTCACTCTCCTTGTCTCCTGAACTTCCGTGGACGCTCCATTCCCTGATTCTAATCGAGTACCCATCTTAATTTTGGCCGTTCTTTCCAACTCGAACTCGTCGAGCGCCGGCATGTTTTCCATTTCCGTTCCCCTTCTCCGCTTTTTGTCGGATCCGATCCAACACTCGGATACAAGTGCGCAGTTCGGATGGGGAAATGTCGTCAAGCAATTCGTGGCGAAGCTTGAATGCCGCGGCGTTAATTTGCGCGATGACGCGCTGTGCCCGCCGCGCCAAATGGACTGTCTTGCAGCGGCGATCGTGCGACGCATTTTTTCGCGCCACCCAGCGATCGCCTTCCAGGCGATGCAACAGGGTCACCAAGGTTGGTTCTTCGATGCCGAGATGCGCAGCAATCTCGGCCTGGGTCAACGGACCGGGCGCCACTGACAAATGAAGCAGAGTTCGCCACTTGGCCTGACTCAAACCCATCGGTTTGAGTCGCTCATCCAATTTCAGCCGCCAGGCACGGGCGGTGCCGTGCAAGAGTGGACCAAATACATCGACATCGGTGTTCAAGGCCAATTAGTTAGCATGCTAACTAATTCTAACCCACAGCAGTGTCAATGCCACCGCCCTATTCGATCTTGAGCAGTAGGATCGATTCTTTCCGGTAATCGGTCGAACGCATAATTCGACGCGGCCGGCGCGGCTCCCAACGATTACTTTCGAGGACCTCCTGTTCCCGTTCGGGGCGCACCAGCAGATAGCGCGCGTCTTTCGGGACTTCCTCGATCTCGTTCGCGTAAACGAGTCTCGAGCGCATGTAAAAAAAGATCGGCTGATAATTTGGATCGAGCGCATAAACGGTCTCGGATTGCGGAATAGTAGATTCCACTTGAGCGGCGAGGCGTTTGATCCGCTGCCGGCGATCCATTTTCGGAATAATCGCAATCGCATAGGTCCACATGGCAAGGCAAGCCAGAGCGACGATGCCGATAATTGCGCTGCGTCGCGCGTTAAAAGAAAACGATTTGCCGCCAAGCCATCGCGGCCATCGCAGATTTTCCTCG
>DATNKD010000141.1:0-3126 GCA_035603575.1 Chthoniobacterales bacterium | reverse complement strand
GAGCGGCGCTGGCCATTCTGGGTTTGGCCGCGGCTCCCTTATTGGCCCAAGCCCAGACCACAGCGACTTCAAGCTCGACTAGCTCAAGCTACGTCCAGACGAGCAAGATCATCGGCACAAAAGTAAAAACTGCGCAGGGCGAAGAAGTCGGCGTCGTTAAAGACGTCGTGCTCGATCGCAGCAACGGTTGCATGGCTTACACCGTGCTCTCAGCCGGCGGAACCGGCACGCGAGTCACCGGTCAGGCTAAGCTCGTTGCCGTTCCCTGGAGCGTTTATTCGGTTTCACCCGACATGAGTTATCTCACAGTCAGCATTGAGCGGGACCGCATCTACAACGCGCCAGTATTCGAGTACTCGCGAATCAGCGACACCACTTATACCACTAATGTGTACTCGCACTTTGGCGTGTCAGCGGGAGTTGGCGTATCAGGTGCAACAACTACGACCACCGGTGCGACTACGACAACCGGCGCAACCACACAAACTCAAGCGGGTGCTTACGCTTCACCAAGCGCATCCGCTTCGGTCAGCGCTTCGCCTGCTGCGACACCGTCACCGAGCGCCTCGGCTTCGGTCGGCGCTTCACCAAGCGCGAGCGCAGCGGCAACGGCTTCAGCGGCCGTGAGCGCAAGCGTGTCGCCAACTAAATCAACGCGCGCAAAAACAGGCGCTTCACCCGTTTCACCGCGTCAGAAGGGCGACCAAATGATGCAGGGAACAACTGGAGAATCGCCGGCAGAAACAACGGGAAGCCCGTCGAGCACGAAGAGCTCAAAGAAGTCGACGAGCGCAGAGTCGTCAGCTGAGTCATCGGCAAGCCCTTCAGGCAAAAAGAGCTCGCATAAAAAGAGCAGCACGGAAGGCGCCGAAACCAGCGCAACACCTGGCGGAGAACAAGAATAATTATTTAGCGACCTGATCGAGTCGTATTTGCAAAGTGGGAACACCCTAAGGCGTTCCCACTTTTGTTTTAGATCGACATCAAACCTTCGCGACTTCGACCGCGGCGGTGTCGCGGGCCAGGTATTTTGCTCCCCAAAACCAAAATACGCCCGCCACGAACATCATCGCCGACACAACGAAGAAGGCCACGTTCAAGTTTGTCCGGTCCGCTACTGCGCCAATGAGCGGTGGCGCAGCAGCATCACCCAACAAATGGATGATGAAAATGTTGACCGCGAAAGCCGTCGCGCGCACGGCTGGTTTCGTCACGTTTGCCAACGCCGTATTAGCTGGGCCCGTATTGAAAAAGAGAAAGAAAATTGCCAGGAACATCATTATCCAGGCGGCAGGAAACGGAGTGAAGAGCATCAAGACCGAAAATGGAAATGCGATCATCACTCCGATTCCGGAGACAAGAAAGTAGGATCCGTCGAAGCGTTTTCGGAAATAATCGCCAGCCATGCCGCCGGACAGTGTCGCCGTTAAACCTCCGAGAGCCAGGATGCCTCCAAAAATAATCCGACTTGTCGGAGGCATGCCGCGAAACTGCAAATAACCCGGAACCCAAAACGACATCCCGCCGATCGCGAACGTTAGCGCCGTCATCGCCAGCGTGTTCAAAACGTAGGACCGTGTTTTCGCCAGACTGATGTAATCCTGTAAAGTCGCGCGCTGTTTCGGTTGAAGATGGTGCGGCTCAACTCGCGGATCGCGTCGGAAAAAACAAACCAGCCCAAGTAGAATTCCGGGCGGCGCAACTACGAAGAACGCCGTTTGCCAACCCCAATGTGCGGCAACGAATCCGCCAATCGCGTAGCCGATCGCGCTGCCCACCGGGATCGCGACATAAAAATAAGACATGACTCGTCCGCGGATTGAAAGCGGGAAACAATCGGCAATGATCGTCGGTGCCGCCGGTCCGTATCCGCCTTCCCCTACGCCAACGAGGAGACGCATGGCAAATAAGAACGCAAAAGTAGTAGCCAATCCGGACCCAGCTGTCGCCGCGCTCCAGAGAATGACTCCGAGTCCAATAATCACCCAGCGCGAAAACCGATCGGCCACCCATCCAAAAATCAGGGAGCTGACCATATAACTCCACAGAAACGCGCTGCCGAGCCAACCGCTTAATAAGTGCGCGTGCGGATCGTTCGCGGTAAAAAAATGCGCACGGATCTCAGGTTCCACCGACGCCAGCACGTAGCGGTCGATGAAGTTAAAGAGATTGATCGTAAGGAGCAGCGCGAGCGCGGTTCGGCCGCCGGGGGCAGGACGGTCTTTCATTTCCATTGAGACTTGCCGATTGGCAGATAGATGGCCGCGCGTTAATTGTAAATAATAAACGATGCCTCACATGAACGCTGGTGAGCGCGCGCTGCATCTTTTTGGCCGGCCGCTCGTCAGAATTTTTTATCGCGTCCACGCCCTCGGTCTCGAACATTTGCCAGACGGCGGCTTCCTGCTTTTACCAAATCACATCAGCTGGGTCGACGCCCTCGTCCTGCAGCTCGCAATTCCCCGCCCGATTCGTTACATCGTCGATCAGGAATTTTATCGTAAGCCAATGCTGCGCTCATTTATGCGCACTGTCGGATGCATTCCGATCGACGTCCGTCATTCGCGTTCGGCAATTCGTGCCGCGACTGAACAGATTGCCGCCGGCGAGATCGTTTGTCTGTTTCCCGAAGGCCAACTTACGCGCTCGGGAACCTTGCTTCGGCTCCGTCGCGGCTACGAATTGATTGCTCAACACGCGAACGCGCCTGTCGTGCCGGTTTGGCTCGATCGCCTTTGGGGCTCGATTTTCTCATTTCAAGGAGGAAAGTTCTTCACCAAGTGGCCGAAGGAAATCCCTTATCGCGTGACCGTCGCGTTCGGCAAGCCGCTTGATGCAAAAGCGGCCGACATCGCGACCGTGCGCGAAGAGTTACTCAAGCTCGGAGAGGTCTGCTACAGCCGCCGACCTTCGTTAGATCGACATCTGGCCGAAGAATGCGTGCGCGGATTGAAACGCCGGCGCTTTTCAACCGCGATTATCGACGGGATCGATAACAGCCAATTGAGCCGCGCTAAATTGCTCGGTGCGGCTGCGGCCCTGAGTCGTTTTCTGCGAAAAGAATTTCCCGACAAACGGATTGCGATTGTTTTGCCGGCTGGCAAAGGTTCGATGGTCGCCAACCTC
>DATNKD010000140.1:0-3769 GCA_035603575.1 Chthoniobacterales bacterium | reverse complement strand
TGTTATTATTTTTAGCTCAAGCACAGCCCGCCGCGCCCGCTCCGGGTCCCGCCGGCGGCATCGGGTTTTTCGTCCCGTTTATTTTCATTTTCGTCATTATGTATTTCGTCCTGTTTCGGCCGCAAAAGAAGCGGCAACAGGAACAGCAACGCTTGATTTCCAGTTTGAAAACAGGCGACCGGGTTGTGACAAACGCCGGCATTCACGGGTTGATCGCCAACGTCAAGGAGACCACCGTGATCGTGAAAGTCGCCGATAACGTGAAGATCGAGATGGAGAAATCGGCGGTCACGAATGTTTTGAAAACTGAAAGCTGAAGCACTGACATGCTGAAATTTTCTTTCCGCTTTCCGCTTTGAGCTGTTCGTCATGAGTCCAGGCCTCACATTTTTCGCCGGTCTCGGCTTGCTCGTTTTGTTCGCCTGGTATTTCGCGACCGATGTCGGATTACGAAAACGATTGCTCGCGACGACGCTGGTCATGCTGCTGGTGGCGTTCAGCATCGCCACCATTTGGCCGCCGAGAGAAAAAATTCAGCTCGGCCTTGATATTCAAGGCGGCACTTCGTTCCTGATTCGCCTGATGGGGGGCGACAAGGAAGTGAACAAGGGAATGCTCGACCAGGCGGTCGAAGTGATTCGTAAGCGCATCGATTATTTTGGCGTGAGCGAGCCAGTCATCAGTCCAGTCGGAAATGATCGGATTCTGGTTCAAATTCCGGGTCTCGATACGGCAAAAATTCAGGAAGCGCGTGAGCAATTGTCGCGGGTCGCAAAACTCGAGTTTCGCCTTGTTTATCCGGACAACGGCGAGCGCTTGAGAGCTATTGATGAGGGCAAGGAAGTCATTCCGCCGGAGTATCGGATCGAGGTTTACAAAATGGCGGCGGAAGAAAACGAAAAGCCGCGAGAGGAACGCTTGCTCGTCAAAAAGAAAGCCGACCTCGGCGGCGATCGCGTGCGCGAATCGCACGCCTACTACGGCAACGAAGGCTGGACGGTGCAGCTCAAATTCGACAGCGAAGGCGCGAAGCAATTCGGCAAAATTACCGAGCAATACAAAGGGCACCGCTTTGCAATCGTCCTCGATGGTGTCATTCAATCCGCGCCAGTGATTCGTGACGCAATTTACGGCGGCGACGCCATTATTACCGGAAAGTTCGGGGAGAAAGAAGCGCGCAGCCTCGCGAGCGTTTTGGAAAACCCGCTCCAAACACCGGTCAGCATCGAAGAAGAGCGCAGCGTTTCGCCAACACTCGGCCTGGATTCGATCCGCGCCAGCATCATGGCCGGTTTGATGGGACTCGCGATCACGCTCGTGTGTGTGCTCATCTATTATCGACTGCCGGGATTGGTCGCGAACCTCGCACTCCTGGTAAACCTGATCCTTTTGATCGGCGCTCTCACGATGTTTCGGTTCGTACTGACGTTACCCGGAATTGCCGGCATCATTTTGACGATCGGTTTGTCCGTTGACGCAAACGTGCTGATTTACGAGCGGTTGCGCGAAGAAATGGCGCTCGGCAAATCGCTCAAGGTGGCAATGGAAACCGCCTACCAAAAAGCGTTCAGTTCCATCTTCGACGCGAACGTGACCACGCTGATCACCGCAATAATTTTGTTCTGGCAGGCTGCTGGCCCAGTCAGAGGCTTCGCGATTTCGTTGACCTTCGGCATCCTGGCGTCGCTCTTTACCGCGCTGATCGTCGGACGAAATGCGCTCGGATGGTTGGTGGACACTGGCCGGGTGAAAAAGATTTCGATGCTGCATCTGATTTCGTCGCAGAACATCAACTTCCTCGGTAAAGGTTTTCTCGCGTGCATGTGTTCGCTGGCGCTGATTCTCGCGGGCGCCACTGCCTTTTACATCCGCGGCGAGAAAAACTTCGGCGTCGATTTCCGCGGAGGCGATTTGGTCACGCTGAGCTCTCCGGCCACGATCGACGTCGGACAAGTCCGCGACTCGTTGAAGCCGATTGGCTTGGCCGATGCCTCGATTCAGGAATCGGCTCAAAGCGGAAAGAATTACATCACGGTGCGCAGTCCGCTAAACACGAGCGACAAAGTCGAAAAGCAAATTATCCAAACGATGCCGAATGCCGGATTCAAAGTGGAACGATCGGAACGTGTCGGCGCTTTGGTTGGCGGCGAACTGGCCAAGAGCTCCCTCGTCGCGCTCGTGCTTGGAATTCTTGGCATTCTTATTTTCGTGACGTTTCGGTTCGAACTTTCGTTCGCGGTCGGGGCAATCGTTGCGCTGTTGCACGACGTCATCATCACGGTCGGTGTGTTCTCGCTTCTCGGACGCGAGCTGACACTGACGATGGTCGGCGCCGTTCTGACCATCGCCGGTTATTCGATCAACGACACGATCGTTGTTTACGACCGGATTCGTGAAGGCCTCGCCGGCGGACGGCGCGGCACGATCGAAGAAATCATGAACTCCAGCATCAACCAGACATTGAGCCGCACGATTCTGACCAGCACCGTGACGCTCATTCCAATCCTGTGTTTGTTCCTCTTTGGCGGCGCGGTCCTGCGCGATTTCTCACTCGCGATTATCGTTGGTGTCGTGGTTGGAACTTATTCCTCGATCTTCATTGCCTCGCCGATCGTCCTTTGGTGGACGCGCGCCCGCGGTGGCGGAGGAGCTGGCGGCGCGATGGCTCTGCGACGCGAGATCACACAGCAGGCAACGACCGCCAATCCGCTGGCCCGTTAGGGCGCCGATTTGACGAACTTCGTCTGCCCGATTAGAATCCGCCTCGCCATTTGGGCACAAAATTTGCAAGTCAGGAGTTGATTATCGATGCCAGAAGTACTCGTTCGCAAAGGTGAGCCGGTAGATCGCGCACTCAAGCGGTTGAAGAACAAGCTTGATGCCGAGGGCATTCTCGAGGAAGTGCGCCGTCTGCGCGCTTTCGAGACGCCCAATCAAAAGCACCGCCGCAAAGCGAAGAACAACGCCAAGCGTGGGCGGACAAAGTTCCGCTTTACCGCGTAAGATCGACAAATCATTGACGTGGTGTAGACGCCGCCGTCTCCGGCGGCTTTCTTTTGCCTGCCGCTGAGGACTGCGGCCCCTACAACTTAATCGCATTCGCAGACGATCCGAAAGCCGAGATCGTTGCAAGAAAAACCGGGCACATTCGAGCCGCGGACCGTTGTCCGTAAACTGCTGAAGCGCGATTTCCAACTGCCGCCGCGATAAACGCGCTTGGGCCCGGAGGTAGGTCCGCGCGGATTCACCCGCGACGTGCCGCGATAGGCTTCAAAATAATCGAGGCACCATTCCCAAACGTTGCCGGCCATGTCTTCCATACCGAACGGACTCGCGCCGCGCGGAAATACACCCACGGGCGAACTTTCGGCGTAGCCGTCATCAACTTCGCGATCGCTCCAGGCGAAGACGGTGTTTTTGTCGGCGAAGTTAGCCAAATCCCCAAGGCGTTCGTAATTCCCCCACGGATATCGACGGCCGTCGGTTCCGCGGGCGGCGTATTCCCATTCCGCTTCGGTCGGCAGGCGATACTTTTTGTGCTCGCGGGAGCTGAGCCATTGGCAAAACTTGATCGCTTCCAGACTGCTAACGTAAACAACCGGATGAGTATCGCCCGTGCCGGGCGCGCGCTTGCGCACATGTGAAGCATCGAATTGCTCATACTGCGCATTGGTGATGAGGTGACGCGACATGTAAAACCGGCTCACCGCTACGCGCGTGAGAGGGCGTTCGCTCGGCGCGGCATCGGCGGCATCACTGCCCATGACAA
>DATNKD010000139.1:0-21346 GCA_035603575.1 Chthoniobacterales bacterium | reverse complement strand
TCCTCACTACGATGACGCTGCCATCTTTCCCTGCGGAAAAATCCTGAGCGCGATGAAAGCGAACCGGCGTATCCTGATTATCGACGACGAGCGTCCGATCCTGCTGACCCTCGAAGCCCTCCTCAGCCGCCACGGATTCGAGACCGAAACCGCCGCCACGGCCGCGGCTGGATTGAAAGCGCTGAAAAATAAACCGGCGTCTCTTGTTCTACTCGATCTGCAATTGCCGGATGCGGAAGGGTTGCAACTGCTTGATCAGATCAAAACCGAGCGGCCGGAGACGCAGGTAATCATCCTGACCGCGCACGACACGCTTAATAACGCGATCGAGTCGATCAAGCGCGGCGCGTTTCATTTCATCAGCAAACCATACGCGCCGGAGGAATTGCTTAGCCTGATCGAGAAAGCATTGGAACAGCAATCGCTCCTTCGCGAAACGCAACAGCTTCTCAAGAAAACCGTAGAACTCGAAAAACGGCTGGAAATCGTGGAGACGCGATTGACGCCGGTGTTCAAAAGCAAATCGATGCAGGAAATCGAGGAATTGATTAATGCGATGGCGCCGTCGGAAGCCAACGTCTTGATCACCGGCGAAAGCGGCGTCGGCAAGGAAGTGATTGCGAATTTGATTCATCATCGCAGTCGTCGCTCCGAGCGGCCGATGGTAAAACTCAATTGCGCCGCGTTTCCGCAGACGATGATCGAGGGCGAGCTGTTCGGCTACGTCAAAGGCGCGTTCACCGGCGCGATGAACGATTTTCCGGGAATGATCGCGGAAGCGAACGGAAGCACCCTGTTTTTGGATGAGATATCGGACATGCCGACGGATTTGCAGACGCGTTTTCTGCGCGTCCTGCAAGAGCGTGAATTTCGGCCGCTCGGGAGCACACGCACACTGAAGGTAAATTTCCGCGTAATCGCAGCGACGAATCGGCCAATTACACAGGCGCTGGCCGAAAATCGGTTGCGCTCGGATTTGTATTATCGACTCAACACCTTTCAGATCGAAGTGCCGCCGTTGCGTAACCGAAAACAGGACATCCCGCCGCTGGTCGCATTTTTTGTAAAACAGTTTGCGCAACAACTCGGAAAATCCGAGCCCGAGATTTCGCCGGAAGCATTCCAAAAGTTGCTCGATTATTCGTGGCCCGGAAACGTGCGCGAGTTACAGAACGCGATGGAATACGCGGTGGTCCTGGCGCGGCAAAACACAGTCGGGGTGAAAGAATTGCCGGGAGAACTGCAGTTGCCGGCGGCACTGCAACAAATTGAGCGCAACGTCGTCCCGCAAGGCGTGCAAAGTTTGGACGACATGGAGCGGGTGATGATTCTGCAGGCTTTGGCGCAGTGTCACGGGAACAAAAAGAAAGCGGCCGAGGTGCTCGGCATTCAGCGGCCGACCCTTTACAACAAGCTCAAGCGTTACGCCATCGAGCTCTAATCGCTGTTTGGATTTTGGATTTTCGATTTTAGATTGAGCGGCGGCAGGACTGCGCAATCTAAGATCGACAATGGCGACTTCGCGACATCTTGAGAAAGTCCTGGCGCATGCTGAAGACCAGCTTGCTGTCGCCGGCAAGCAGCGGCCAACGGAAGTCCTCGCGACTTACAAGAAATTTCTTAAACTCGAGGAGCATCGGCTTCGCTTGAAACATCAGGCCGGCGGTGGCGGCCGCGAGATCTGCGCGCGGCGCGGCGAACTGGTGGACGTAATTTTACGGCACGTTTTTACCGCCGCCACCAGTGCCGTCGGCCAACCGACGACTTCTTTGGCGCTGATCGCGCTGGGCGGATACGGCCGGGGCGAGCTCAATCCGTTTAGCGATGTGGACGTGATGCTCTTACACGGCGACAGCGCCGGCAAAGTTTCTCTGTATGTGGAGGGGATGGCCGAGCAAATTCTGTATTTGCTTTGGGACATCGGTTTCAAAGTCGGCCATTCGACGCGCTCGATGAAAGAAGCGTTGGCGCAGGCGAATCGCGACATGCTAACAAAAACGGCCATGCTGGAATCGCGTTTCCTGGCCGGAGATCGCGCTCTCGGCCGGGAATTTCGCGATCAATTTCGAACAAAATGCGTGGCTGGCTCTGAGCGCAAATATGTCGAGCTGCGAATGCGCGACCAGGATGCGCGTCACCGCAAATTTGGCGACAGCGTTTACATGCAGGAACCAAATCTCAAGAACGGCTGCGGTGGTCTGCGTGATTACCAGAATTTACTCTGGATGTCGTATTTTAAAGAAGGCGCCCTGACCACGACGCACCTGGTCGGCCGAGATTGGTTGAGTGAATCGGACCAGCGCCGAATCGAAATGGCTTACGATTTTCTTCTGCGACTGCGCACCGATTTACATTATTTTTCCAAGCGTGCGGCGGACATTCTCCATCTCAATCTCCAGGAAGAAATCGCGCGACGCTTGCGGTATCGGGAAAAGAATGGACAGCGCGCGAGCGAAGCGTTGATGCGCGATTATTACAGGCACACCCGAAATATTTTTCGCGTGACCGAACGCATCACCGAGCAGTTTGCCAGCGGTTACGCGACCAGCGGCACCCGCGCCCTTTTCACTTTCTTGCCGTTGCGGCGCGGCACCGAAACGAGATTGGGATCCTTCACCGTTCGTCATGGCCAGCTTCATCCTGATCGCCGAGATCTCTTCAAGACGGATCCGTTGGAGATGATGCGAGCGTTTCAACTCGCGCAAGAGCACAATGTCGATTTTAGCCCTGAGCTGGAGGATCTCATCAGCCGCGCGCTCGGACAAGTCACCCGCACCTATCGCTACGCCAAGGCGCCACGCGAAATTTTCAAAGCAATCTTATCCAAGAAAGGCGACGTGGGACGCACACTCCGTCTCATGCACCGGGTCGATTACCTCGGCCGCTATATTCCGGAGTTTGGCCAGCTGACCTGTTTGGTGCAGCATGAATTTTTTCATCGTTATACCGCGGACGAGCACACGCTTCTTTGCATCGACAAGCTCGACGCGTTGACTCGAACGAACGATGCGAAGTTGATCGCTTATCGTCATCTTTTCGAAAATCTGGAGGATCCTTTTGTTCTTTATCTCGCTTTACTCTTGCATGACACCGGGCGGGCCGTCGGTGCCCGACCGCATTCTGAAGCGAGCGCTCTTTTCGCGCAAAGCGTGGCCAAACGTCTTCAGCTTTCGCCCGAGCAAAGGAAATCGCTTATTCTTCTGGTCGACCATCACGTCTCGCTTTCCAACACCGCGCAGCAACGAAATCTCGATGACCCAGCGACGATTGTTGAGTTTGCAAACATCGTTCGGACCCAAAAAAATCTGCACGCCCTGATGCTGCTGACGCTGGCCGATGGTCAAGGCACGAGCGGACAGAGCTGGTCGGATTGGAAGGAGTCACTCGTCTGGCAACTTTTTCACGCGACTTCGCAGTATCTCGCCGACCAAAAATCTTATCACGAGCAAATCAAGATTGAACGCGAGTCCCTGGAAGCAGCGGTGGCGGCCGAGCTGCCGCCCGATTTTGCCGATGAAATCGAAGCGCATTTCGAGTTCATGCCGGACAATTATTTCCGCGCGTCGGACGTGCCCGAGATCGTGAAACATGTTCGCTTGTTTCGGTCTTTGTTCGAGAACGCCTCGGCCGAACAGGATCGCGGGCTTTCGCCGGCGGCTAGTTGGGAAGCTTTTCCCCAATTCGGTCACAGCATCGCTTCATTTTGCACCTGGGACCGTCAGCACCTTCTGGCCAAAATCGCCGGATCGTTTTCGATTGTTCCACTCAACATCCTGAGCGCCGACATTTTCCCGCGCGAAGACCACAGCGTTCTCGCCGTTTTTCGGGTGTGCGATACGAAAGGACGAGCCGTCACCGAGGTGAGCGACCGTGCTCTGGTCGAAAACACGCTGCGTCACGCGCTCGAAGTGGAAACTTTTGAGTTTGCGCCCTTGCTCGAGCAGGCGCGTCACAAGATTGAACATCAACGACTGCAGGAATTGGAATTCCCGTCGGGGATCGCAATCGATAATAGGGCGCATCCCACTTACACGCTGGTCCAGATTGAGGCGCCCGATCGCGTTGGCTTGCTTTACGATTTGCTGACGGCGCTTGGACAGGAAGGAGCAAATATCGTTCTTTCGCGTATCAGCACACAGAAAGGCGCTGCGATCGATACATTCTATGTGACGGACCGCGTGAGTCGCGCCAAGATTATCGATTCACATCGGATCGCCGCGCTGCAGAGACGTTTGCGTTGGGCTATTTTGGGCGAAGCCACAAAATAATTCGCGCGCTGAATGAGCTGGCACGCTTAGGCCCAATGCTTATCGTCCGGCAATTCAAATGAACGCGCTCATTCTTGCCGCTGGATACGCGACACGGCTTTATCCACTCACTTTGAAGAAGGCGAAGCCGTTGCTGGAAGTCGGCGGGAAACCGATTATTGAATGGCTTTTCGATAACCTTGCTTCTGTCCCCGCGCTTCAGACGGTTTACATCGTGACGAACGACAAATTCGCCAACGATTTTCAGAACTGGGCGAATGCCTACCAGGATCGACCCGCCTTCGCTGACCGCCAGTCCGGCTCGGACCTACGGCGCGGCAGGCATCGTGAAATGAAGATCAAAATCATCAACGACGGATCAAAGAGTGACGATGATAAGTTAGGCGCAATCGGCGACATCAATCTGGTTTTGACGCGTGAGAATTTGACCAACGACGATTTGCTCGTCATCGCGGGCGACAATCTTTTCGAACAACCGCTGAGCGACTTTGTGAACGCGGCCAAACATTCGCAAGCCACCGTCGCTGTCCACGATGTTGGGAATCTCGAAGCGATGAAAAAATACGGCACCGTCACGATCGATAACCGCGGCGTGATCACGAATTTCGAAGAGAAGCCGCCAAAGCCAAAGAGCACGCTGGCCGCAGTTGCGCTCTATTATTACTCGCGCGAAGTGCTGCCGCTCTTTACGACTTATCTCGCCGCCGGAAACAATCCCGATCAGCCGGGGCTGTTCTTGCAATGGCTCTACACCCGCAAACCGGTCAACACTTTCGAGATCGAAGGACGCTGGCTCGATATCGGCAGCAAAGAGACGCTCGAGGAGGCAGACAAAATTTTCGCGAAATTGTAGAGGCCGATCTTACTTCAATCGCCCTTCGTCGAACTCGATCAGGTCGAAGTAAGTGCGGATATCCTTGCGCCCTGCACCGCCCGATTGTTTTAGAAAATGACTGAAGCGGGCTTTTTTGGCGGCGGTGTCGGGATGCCGCGAAATCATCGCCTGGTTCCAGTGTTCGATCTCGTCGCTCGAATGTTTTACGCAGCTCTTTTCGACCCAACTCAAAATTGCGTCGTCGTTCTCCAAACGATGAACCGCGTCTTCGAAAGCATCGCCGTCGAGTTTGAGAAAGCTGAGGAGATGTTTGTCGAACCCGACCGTCTTGTAATTGTAACCATCAAGCAATCCCTTGCGATGGAGCTTGGCCTTGTCGATCAAACGCGGAAGATGAACGTAGCCGCCGAGTTTTTCGTACGGACTGCGCGGATGCAGTCTTCGCATGGAGGAAAAGCTTACGTTGCGTGCAAGGGCTGAGCTCCGCCCGCCGGCACCTCTGGCTCGGCCTTCTTTCCCGCCGCTTTCGCTTCCGGTAACAACTCACCCTGAGTGAGGTTGGCCTGACCGATCGCAAGTTGCCCGGAAAACATTCCGCCTTTCTCAATCGCGATTGATTTCGCAGTCACGGTCCCGTCAAGCGTACCGCCTTTGTGAATAGTCACGGCGCCACTGGCCAGGATTTCACCGGACATGCGCCCCTTGATGTCGATGTTCGTCACCCTCACGCGCCGAAAGCATTGGATGTCGGATTTCCGTTCGACGATCATGTGGTGCGCGCCGATGCGGCCGGGAATTTTTCCGACCAGGTTAATCGTCATCGAATCCTCGCACTCAAGATTGCCGCGGAGTTTCCCTTCAATGATCGCCGACGTGCAAATCACGCTGGTGCTGCTAAGATCGCCCTTTGTGGTCAAATTCACGTCGCCGCGAGTGCGAATCGATCGGCTAAAGCTGGTGGCGATTTTGTAATCGCGGAGATCAATGTGCGCACTGCAGCCGGGGCAATTGGTCGATGACGCCGCATCGCTGACTTCGTGCTTGCGTTTACATTCGAAACAAGAGACGACGCGCTTGCGTTGGCGGCTCCACATGGTTTCGAGTCGCCGATGCAGCGGCAGCTCCGCCTCAGGGGTTCCCGGCTTCGGGGCTGAAGGCGAAAAGGAACGCCCGCACTGCCGGCAAATCGTCGACTTCGCCGCAACATATTCCATCTGCTTAAAGCCACAGTGCGGGCATTCCACACTGGCCTTGGCAGGCGACGACGTGATCACTAGTTCAGAAGGCGAAGGTCAAAATCTTAACCGCGTGCCGCGAAGGCAGGCTTGGCTGAATCTTCGTGGCGAACAACTTCTGGCCGGCTGCCGGATGCCGCTTTGACACTCATCCCGCTGGAAACTTCCGACTTGCCGATAAAAGTGGCGCCTTCCTCAATGATGAGGCGTGCGGCCTTTAAATCTCCCTGAAGCGTGCATTTCGATTTCAATTCGCAACGCTCGCTTACGATAACGTTCCCCTGCACCTTGCCGTAAATCGTGATGGATTTTGTTTTTACTTCCGCACGAATGTCTGCGTTTTCGCCGACCGTCAACGCGCCATCGGAATTAATTTCGCCTTCGACTTTGCCATCGATCAAAAGTTCCTTCTGGAACTTGATCGTGCCCTTGATTTCGACGTCGCTGGAAAGGACGTCTTTGCCGGAATGTTCAGCCATAAACTTTTTGTAATCGTTTGTTGATGTTTTCGGTTGCTCGCCGTAGGCGGATCGGTTGGAATCATCATTCCCCGAACTCAGCGATCCTTCTCCGATCGACGAGATCGTTCTCTGCGGAATGAATTTTTTCAACACGCGTTAGTATTGTAATGGTTATTCACATTGTCAACGGGGTTCGAGAGAGAAAAGCCAAGTTTTTTACAATTTATCCGCAAAACGGAACAATTTTGCCGTTCCGTTCTGCCCTGAAAGCGCAAGAAAACGCGGCGCCTGGCTCGGACTTCGATCCAGAAGGCGACAAAGCGTTTGGTCAGGAATTGAAACGCCGAGAAGGCGAGCGGAATTATCCGCAACCCGTTCCCAGTCATAGCCTAAAACCCATTCTACCCGTCGATTACGAAGCATTTCACGCGCCCTGAGGAAATCCGTGGCGAGAAAAAAACGCGCAGTGTCTGCCATCCCATCCAGCCCCTCGTGCGAGCTGCCGGCTATTCCGGGTTGACCCGACCAATATGAAATCGACGGTGACAGCCACCAGGGCGCAAGAAACGGTTGCGTTTGTGCGGAACGAATCGTCGTCGCTAATTCCCGCAACTCCCTTGATTCATTTCGGTGCTCGATTTGCGCGGCTAGCTCCGCGTCGTCAGGCCAAAGCCGCGCGTCCCAGAATTGAAGAATCGGCAACATCGACAACGCAAACGCGGTCGACACCGCTAAGCGCGATTTGACCGGCGCAAGCAGACCCGGCAGCGCGATAACGAAGGCCGCCATGAAAAAATAACTCCAGCGCGCCTGCCAAACGGTCAGCAGATACGTTGCCGGAAGCGTGGCAAGAATAAGATTTGGTGGCGCGACTCGTTTGCGAAACGAATACCAAACCAAAATCGGGGCGACGGCGATCATGTAGCCGGCCCAAGCGAACCAAGTTCGATTCCACGGTGAAACGTGGGCGAGTTCGCCGATCGTGCGCGACCAATTTTGAAATACCGTGTCCTATTGAAAGATCGCAAATGTTGGAAGGCGCCGTTCGACCAGAAATGCGACTGCGATAATCGCTCCAAAAACGATCCAGCCTACGCGCCGGTGCGAACCAAAAGGAGATGTCGATCTTTCGTTAGGCCAAAAAGGAGAACGAGAACGAATAGGACAAGCGGTTCGTAAAACGAAACCCAGAGCGCAAAACTCCACGCGATCCCGCTGACAACGCTCCAAGGCTGTGATTCGTTGGTTCGCAAACTCCACTCGGCACAAATGCCAATCGTGATGAGCAAGATGAGCAACGATTGATGATCGGGTCGTCCCAATTCCATTCCGTGAACCAGGATCGGACTCATCGCATAGAGCAGTAGCATGACCCAGCGATAACGGAGTCCCACTCGTCGCGACCAGCACCAAAGAAACCACGCGCCCAGCAACCCGAGAAATGGTGAAACAACAGCGCCGGCCAAATCAATTGGCTGCGCCGTGAATGGCTTCAGCAAGATCGACAATGAGACGATCAGATAGTCAAGCGGCGTGGTCGCATGTGGTGTTGTCCCTTGCGGAAAATTTTCGAAACCGTGGTGGCGAATAATCAGCCCGGGATGTTCGGCACACATGCCGACGTGGGTCATCCGGGCATAGCAATCGGCGTCCGTGAAATAAATATTTCCATCGACAAAGACGTCCTGATAATTCGCACACCGAGTGGCGAGAACGAGCGCGCTCAAGATCAAGATCTCGAGAAAGCCTAAAACAACCCGAGCAAGTCGCGGCACAGGATCGACAATCGCAAATCGGCGACCGGAAATCGAAAAAATGAAATTGAGCCCGCCTTCGCGATAGCTACGGCGTGGCAGCGTTCGCATTTTCGGTCTGCTCAAAAGCGAAGGCTGGGCCCGCCTGGATTCGAACCAGGGACCAAGGGATTATGAGTCCCCTGCTCTACCGCTGAGCTACAGGCCCCTCCGCCTCTTCGAATTAACACAGCGAATGAGTCGTGACCAACCAGGAAAGCAATCGTTCGAAAGGAGCTACCGCCGACGCTGCCGGATGAATCAGCGCTTTGAGTTCAGCAATTCGGCAATCGTTTCTTCCAGCTTCGCGGCCGAGACCGGTTTCTTGAGATAGGAATCGCCGCACACCGACAGCGCGGCTTCTTGTTCCTCATCGCTGGCGTAGGCGGAATAATAAAGCACGGGAACACCCGGCTGGAGATCGTGGATCTTTTGACACAGCTCAATTCCGCTGCCATCCGGAAGCCGCACGTCCAAAATGCAAAGCTCGAACTTGAATTGCTTGGCTAGCTCCAACGCTTCCGCGCTCGTTGCAGCAGTGGCGACGACATAGCCAAACTCGCGCAACGAAGCCGAGATCAACAGCCGAATATCCGGCTCATCATCGACATGGAGGATGTGTGCGTTCATGATGCTGTCCTTTTTAGCACTCATTAGGCCATAAACTAAATATCTTCGCCCAAATATTCGGGCAAGGCTGCATTGAGAATTGCTAGATCGACTTTGGGCAAGATCGACAATCAGGGCGCCGGCAGAATCTTGCCGCTGACTTCACCGAAGCCGACACGATATCCATCGCCTTCACACCAGCCGCTGATCGCGAGAGTGTCTCCGTCTTCGAGCCATTTGCGCGTCTCACCGTTCGGCAACTTTAGCGGATTTGCGCCGCGCCAGGTCAACTCGAGCATGCACCCGCGTGATTCTTCCGTTTCGCCGCTGATCGTTCCGCTCGCGAGCAGATCGCCCGGTTGAAGATTGCATCCGCCGACGGTGTGATGCGCCAACTGTTGGGAAGCGCTCCAATAAAGATTTTGGAAATTCGTTCGCGTAATTGTGTACGGCGTTTTCATCTTCGCCGTTCGCAATTTCGCTTCGAGTTGGATGTCGAACGTGAAATCGTTTTTCGCGCGAAGATAAGCGAGCGGCGCAGGGTCCTGTCGCGGCAGTGGTTTCCGAAATGCTTCCAGCGCTTCCAACGTCACGACCCACGGAGAAATGCTGGTGCAAAAATTCTTCGCGAGGAACGGGCCGAGCGGTTGATATTCCCACGCTTGAATGTCGCGCGCGCTCCAGTCGTTCATCAAAACGAAACCGAAAATGTGATCGAACGCGTGATCGATCGGCACCGGCTGGCCTAACGAATTGCCCGGGCCAATCAGGAACGCCGTCTCCAATTCGTAATCCAAACTCTTGGTCGCGCCAAAGATCGGCGGCACTGCATCCGGCGGCTTGATTTGTCCCTGCGGGCGTCGCACCTCTGTTCCACTCACCACCACTGAACTTGCACGGCCGTGATACGCCACCGGCAGCCATTTCCAATTCGGCATGAGCGCATTCTCCGGCCCACGCAACATCGTGCCGACATTGTGCGCGTGGTGATAGGACGAATAAAAATCAGTGTAGTTGCCGATTCTGACCGGCAACTGCATCACAACACCAGCTTGCCGATGGAAAACGCGCTCGCGCAATTTCTTGTCGTCGCGCAACGCAGGTGTCTCAGCGGACAGAAGTTTTTGTAGAATCTCACGAACCCTGCGCCACTCAGGTCGACCGAGCCCGAGAAATTCATTCAACGAATCGCGCGTTGTAGCTGCGGCCGTGGCTGGCGGCAGGTCTTTGAGAAGGCCGGCGTGCTCTAATGCCGCAAGATCGACAACGTGCTCACCAAGCGCGACCCCAATACGCGCTGCTCCTTCACGTGGCTTGAAAACGCCGAACGGGAGATTCTCCAGCGGAAAATGCGAATCGCGTGGAACGTCGATGAAAGACTTGAGCGCCATCAAAAAAGAAGATTCAGAGCGCGCAAATCTTCGCGCGGCTCATCGAAGCTGCAGCTGCCGAACGAAGTCACGAATTTTCGCCGAGCCTTGATCCGATCGAGGGTCACCTCCCAGTCGCGCCAGGCAAACACGGTGTCATGAAATTCGAAGTCAGCGGCTTGTTGGTCCTCGAGCATCTCAATCATTTGGGCTTCGTCCCAATGATGCTCGGCCGACAACACACCGGCCCCGAGCACATTCAAAAATCCGTGCATTTCGGTTTTCACTTCGTCGCGGAATTGCCGGACCGGATGATGTAATCCGGCAGTGAATTTAATCGGGACGTGGTGCTTGGTGGAGGCAACGATCGCCCGCGAAATCTGCACCGAGCCTGGAAATGAATCGGCCGTAACGCCACCGGTCCGCAGTTTGTAACCAAACGCCGGTTGTTTCGCGCGGGCGAGCAAAGCGATCATTTGTTCTGCCGATTCGGCCGGCGTTTCCCAGAAAGTTTGCAACTTCAAATCACCAAGCAAACCAGTCGTCTCATTCAGTTTCGCAAGATCAACATCCTGGGGCAGGAACATTTCCAACTGAACGACTGAGACAAGATCGACATGTTGCTTTTGAAACGATCGGATTGTTTCTGCCGCATTCTTAAGCTCAGCCAGAAAATCTTTGGCATTTTCCGTCTTCGCGGCCAAAGCGGAAATGCGCAGCGAATGATGCTTGTCGAATTGCGAAACGAGCGGCGCCGCGTCTGAGAATTTTGCAACCGGCAAAACGAACGTCGATAGCATCCAGGAATCGTTTGCGCGAACATATTCCGCCTGATTTTTCAGCGCGGGTTCCAGTTCGAGGTGGCACGGGGGAAACATTCCCGCGTAGTCAATCGACCGCGTCAACAAAGCCCGTAGAGATGCCGGAGCCATGAGAACAATTCAGCGCAGAATTCTGTTCGGCGTCAATCGCCGGATATGCCGCCTCACGGGAAGAGGCCGCGCATCTTTTTGGCCTTCATCACCCGTTCCACCCCGATGGCCATGGCGGCCGTCCGATGGGCAATCTTGTGCGCTTTTGCACGCTTAATGACTTGGGCGAAGGAGTGCTCCAGGATCCGGAAAAGTTTGTCTGTGACTTCCGTCTCCGACCACATGAATGCCTGCAGCCCTTGGACCCATTCGAAATAGGAAACGATCACGCCCCCGGCGTTGCACAAAATATCGGGAATGACGAAAATTTCGTCCCAGCGTTTCTCTAAAATTAAATCCGCCTCCGGCGAGGTCGGTCCATTCGCGCCTTCGGCCAGAATTCGGCATTTCAATTTGCCGGCGTTGCTTCCGTTGATCACGCGATCGACCGCCGCCGGAACGAGGATGTCGCACGGCATGGTGAGAAGATCTTTTGGATCGACATGATCAGCTTCGTGAAACGCGCGCAGATTTCCTTTTTTCAAAACGTGTTGCTCGGCTGCCTGGACGTCGATTCCTTTTGGATTGTAGATCGCGGCATAGGCATCGCTGATTCCGATGACTTTCACGCCGCTTTTGTAGGCAAGTGAAAGGGCCGCAACGGCACCGACGTTTCCAAAACCTTGCACGATGGCGGTGCATTTTTCAGGATCAATTTTCAACATGTCCATGGCGCGCTCGATCAAATAAACGACGCCCCGACCGGTGGCTTCGCGCCGGCCTTCGGTCCCGCCAATTGCGACCGGCTTGCCGGTAACGATTTCATTCACGGCGTAACCCATGTAGACCGAGTAAGTGTCCATGAACCAGGCCATGATCTGCTCGTTCGTCCCCATGTCGGGGCCCATGATGTCGGTGTGCGGTCCAACAAACGAAATCATCTCCTGCATGTACCGGCGCGAAACAGCTTCGAGCTCGGTGCGCGACAATTTGGACGGATCGCAAGCCACACCGCCTTTCGCACCGCCGTAAGGCAAATTTGCCAGCGCGCATTTCCAACTCATCCACATCGCGAGCGCCGCCGTTTCACCCATCGAAAGCGACGGGGCGAATCGTGTCCCGCCTTTGGTTGGCCCAAGCGTGAGGTGATGTTGAACGCGATAACCTTGAAAAGTTCGCGTGCTGCCGTCGTCCATGTGCACCGGAAGCGTGACGGCAATCGCGCGCTTGGGATACATCAAGCGCTCGCGATCGTTTTTGTCGATGCTCAGATAATCGGCAATGACCTGGAACTGGTCGCAGGCCATTTTGAAAACGTCGTCGTCGTAAATCGTCATGAAACGAAAAGCGGCGTATCCGCCAGAAAAGTGCAGATGCTATTTGCGCCGGAAAAACCTCGCGTCAAATGCAAAGCGGCGCAAGGCGTGTCCTGAGCAAAGTCGAATGGATCGACAATCACCTCGGAGTTCGTAACGTCTTCGCCGACAATGAAAATTGAAACTCTCGCCGTGCATGCCGGCCACCGAATCGATCCCGCAACCGGCGCAGTCTCAGCGCCCATTCATCTTTCCACAACTTTCGAGCGCGATGTGGAAGGCACTTACTCGCGCGGATTCATGTACACGCGCAACAACAATCCGAATCGGCAGGCGCTCGAAGAGGGAGTCAGCGCGCTCGAAGGCGGCGTGGCCGCGGCCGCGTTCGCCTCCGGAACCGGCACGACCGGCGCAATTTTTCAGGCGCTCGCTCCCGGCGATCATGTGCTCGCGCATGTAGACGCCTACTACGGCACGTCTCGATTACTCCGCGAAATTTTTCTGCGCTGGGGACTTGAAGCCGATTTTATCGACATGAGCGACCTGGCCGCGGTGAAAAAAGCGCTCCGACCAAAAACGAAAATAGCCTGGATGGAGACTCCCTCCAATCCGTTGCTCAAAATTGTCGATCTTGCCGAGATTTCAAAAATTGTGCACGACGCCGGCGCGCTATGTGTTTGCGACAATACCTGGGCGCCTATTCTTCAGCGGCCATTCGATCTCGGCGCTGATTTCATTCTTCATTCCACCACAAAATATTTTGGCGGCCATTGCGACGTTTTGGGCGGAATCGTGGTCGCGAAAAGCGACGGCGATCTTTTTCAGCGTGTTCGCAACATTCAATATGAGGGCGGCGCGGTCCCCTCGCCCTTCGATTGCTGGCTGATCTTGCGCGGAATGCGCACGCTGCCGTGGCGGATGCGCGCGCATTCGGAAAACGCAGTGAAGGTTGCAGAATTTCTCGCCGGCCACCGAAACATCGAGCGCGTGCATTATCCCGGCCTGCGTTCGCATCCGGGTCACAAAATCGCGCAGAAGCAGATGTCGATGTTCGGTGGAATGCTTTCGTTTGAAGTGAAAGGTGGCCGCGAGCCGGCGATGAAAGTCACCACCAACACGAAAATTTTTACTCGCGCTACCAGCTTGGGCGGCGTCGAAAGTTTAATCGAGCATCGGGCGTCGATCGAAGGCCCGGGCACGACCTCTCCAGAAGGTTTAATCCGATTGTCGATCGGCCTAGAAAACGCCGATGACTTGATCGCTGATCTCGATCAAGGGCTGAGGTAGGGCGATTGACCTCAATCGCCCGCGGGCGGTTCGGGTGAACCGCCCCTACTAAATTTCCGCCGGACAAGATCGACAACGTCGTGAACTTCGGCGACATGGAGTAAGTAGGCCGCTCCGAAAAATGCGCCGGCGCCGCTGGCAATCGTAATCATCAGCGCGAGAAAATTCTTCCACACGGCCAGATGAGGGTGGACGGAAAAGAAAAACGCGGACGCAAACCAGCAAATGGCGGCGAGTCCGGCTCCTGCGAATAAAAGTTTGGCAACCGTTTGAAACATTGCACTGGTCTCAAGCCGGCCGGTGTAATGGCGCATCATCGAGTAAAGAAAAAGGAAATTCGTGATCGCGACCATGCTAGTGGAAAAGGCGAGGCCGCGATGTCCCCAGTGGAGATAAAAGGTAAAGAACCAGTTGAGGGAGAAATTTATCGCGATTGAGGTCAAGGTCACGAACATCGGCACATAACGTTTATTCAGGGCGTAAAACGCGGGAGCGAGCACTTTGTCCGCGGAATATCCGGCCAGGCCGATGGCGTAAAACTGTAACGCGGCCGCCGTTTGCGTAGTCGCGTAGGGCGTGAATCGGCCATGTTCGTAAATCAAATGGATGATCGGCTCCGCCAATATGATGAGGCCGATGGCCGCAGGAATCGTCAGTAACAGGACAAGCCGAATGGAATGCGCAAGCGCAGAGCGAAACTCGCTGGTGTTGCCGACAGCGGCGCTCCGCGAAACCAAGGGCAAAGTGACCGTCGCTACCGCCACACCGAAAATGCCGAGCGGCAACTGCATGAGACGAAACGCGATGTTGAGCCAGCTCACTGGGCCGTCGCCGAGTCGTGCAGCGAAGCCGCTGTTCACGAGCACGTTCACTTGGACGACGCTGGCGGCAATCACCGCCGGCGCCATTAATCCCAGGACAGTGCGCACACCTTCGTCGCGCCACCGAAAATCAGGACTGTATTTGTAGCCGACCCGTCGAAGCGAGGGAAATTGCGCGGTCAATTGCCACAAACCGCCGATGAGCGTGCCGATCGATAATCCAATGAGCGAACGCGCGCCGAACTGTGGATCAAGCCACCAACCGAGCCCCACGCCGCCGATAATCGAACCGAGATTAAAAAAGCTCGATGCCATCGCGGGCGGCCCGAACACTTGTTTCGCGTTCAACATTCCCATCACCAGCGCCGCGAGCGACACGAGCAGGATAAACGGCCACATGATCCGTGTGAGCAGGATCGTCAGCTCGGTTTTTTCCGGAGACCAACTCCACCACGTCATCACTTCGATCAGTTGCGGCGCAAAGATGATGCCCAACAACGTCACCGCGCTCATGAAAACGGCGGTGAGCGTTGCCACTTTATTGGCAAGTCGCCAGGCGAATTCATCGCCTTCGGTGGCGATCTTTTTTGAAAACGTTGTTATGAAGGCCGCCGAAAGAGCGCCTTCGGCAAAAAGGTCGCGCAACATGTTCGGCACCCGAAAGGCCATCAAAAACGCGTCAAGATTTCTGCCCGCCCCGAAGAGTCCAGCAAACAGCAGTTCGCGAACGAGACCGAGAACTCGGCTGCACAGAATCGCGATGCCGACAATTCCGGTCGCGCGCGTGCTTATTCGCTGAGGCTCGACCATCGGCGAACAAAGAACAACGTCTGCGAATTTACGAAAGGAAAAATTTTGGGATCGAAGCGAACGACTGCGACTGCCATTAAAGTCCGGTCGGGAAATTGAGAAATTCCCACGGTAGTTTAAAGCGTTTCGAAAGACGCGCGGCGAGCGCTTTAACGCCAAATGTCTCGGTCGCGTAATGCCCTCCGAGAAGAAGATTGATTCCGAGCTCCTCCGCGGCGACCGCAGCCCAATGCGGCGCTTCGCCGGTGACGAAGATGTCAATCTTGTCCGCGGCGACGCGATAAATTTCTCCACCGGCGCCGCCGGTAACAATCCCGACGTTCTTCGGATTTTTCGGACCGAAGTTGAATGCTTTGACCGGACCGCCCAAAACCTTTCGCAGTTTGCGAATCAGATCATCCCGCGAACCGGAAATTTTTGATCGAACGCCAATCAGCCGGCCTTTTTCTTCAAAGAACGGCTTGGTCGATTTCAGTCCAAGCGCCGAGGCGAGTTGCGCGTTGTTGCCGGCTTCCGCATGCAGATCGAGCGGCAGATGCGCGCTGTAAAGCGCGATATCGTTTTCGAAAGCGAGCTTCAATTGCCGGCGCAAACTGCCGCTGACTGACCGCAATCCCGGCCAGAACAATCCGTGGTGCACGATTAGAAGATCGACATCTTTCCTGGCGGCGGCAGTAAGAACACGCGAAGAGACATCGACTGCAGCGCCGATTTTGGTCACGCGACCGGAATTTTCGATTTGCAGACCGTTAAGCGCGTTCGGCCAGTCTTCGATTTCCCGAATGCACAGATACTCGTTCGCATATTCGACAATTTCAGAAAGCGTCGGCATTGGCGGAGGCCACACATTCTAAGACCGAGCGGGGAATGACAAGGAATGCTTGACGAATTCGGCGGCTCTTGTGACGTTCAATGGCGATTCAATTTGGGTATGGAATACACCGACGCCCCGACGCAGCCCGAACCGGTCAGTACCGACATGATGCCGTGTCCGTATTGCGGAACGCTTCTGCCGAATAATGCGGAATCATGCCCGAACTGCGATTGGACGCGTGAAGCGACCATACCGGCGGAACCGAAGGCGAGCGATGCAATGGCAATACTGCTCAGCATGATTCCCGGACTCGGTCATATTTACAAAGGTCATCGAGTGATCGGGGCAGTTATTTTGCTCCTCGTTACTCCCATCGCGATCGTTTTCGGAATTTTGGCCGCGATTGCTTCCGCCGGATTCGGAATTGGACTGCTCGTGTTTTATTGGATCGGCGTAATGATCCACGCCTGGGCAATCGAGGATCGCGTGACGCCGACGGCCGACGAAGGCGAGCAATACTAGACGTTGAGAAGTTGAGCGGTTGAGATCACTCATTCAGCGAGCATCCAAGTCAATTTCCCAGCGGTCGGATTTACTCGCGACGCCGGAAACTGCAGATCGCCGCTAATGACACGGTCGATCAACTTTGCCTGCTTGCTCGCGTTCACCAAGAAACAAACGTGCCGTGCGTGATTGATGAGCGGCAACGTAAAAGTCAGGCGCCACGCGTTCAGCTTCGCGACAAAATTCGCGACCACGCGCCGGCTCGCTTCATTCAGCGCTGCGCTATCCGGAAATAGTGAGGCAGTGTGACCGTCGTCGCCTAGTCCGAGCAAAATCAAATCGTGCCGGTAAATCTGTTCCCCGCGTTGCGTGGCCAAAAGATCGACATCGTCCTGATATTGCTGGGCCGCAATCTGCGGATCGATCTCGCCGCGCATTCGCATGATTGATTTTTCGGGGACGCTTGCGGGAACGAACAAGGTTTCGCGCGCCATGCGAAAATTACTCTGCGAATCGTCCGGCGGCACGCAGCGCTCGTCGCCGAACGTGATCAGAATGCGTTCCCAGGGAAGATCACGACCAATCCGCGCGATTTCGGAATAAACCGGTCGCGGCGTACTGCCTCCTGAAAGCGCAACCCGGAACTCGTGCCGCTCTGCCAGCGCTTTGTGCGCAAGATCGACAATGAAGTTGGCTGCGTCCGCTACGAAGTTTTTCGTCCGAAAAACGGCGCCAGCCATGCGCTTAAATCGCGCAGTGCGACTGGCCGCGCTTTTCCAAATAGCGCTGGTGATATTCTTCCGCGCGCCAGAACCTCGGGGCGGGCTCGATTTGAGTCACTATCCGGCGATTGAACTTGCCGCTCTCGGCTATTTTTTGCTTCGACTTTTCGGCCGCGGCTTTTTGTTCCGGCGAATGATAGAAAATTACCGAACGATATTGAGTGCCAACATCCGGGCCCTGCCGATTTAACGTCGTCGGATTGTGGTTGGACCAGAAAACGTCGAGGATCTGATCATAATTTATTTGCGAAGGATCGAAGTCCAATTGGACAACCTCGGCGTGGCCGGTCTCGTCGCTGCAAACATCTTCGTAGCTCGGATTGTCCTTGTTTCCGCCCGCATACCCGACAGCGGTCGATGTTACGCCACTTAGTTTGCGGAAAGTTTCTTCCACGCCCCAAAAACAACCCGCCCCGAACGTCGCTTTCTCCGTCGTCATAAAGCAAATGATGGAACGGCTGCGTCCGCCGCGCAACAAGCTGAGTTGAAGCTTGCCTTCGGGCGCACCTGCCACAATTGTCGATGTATGCGCGCGCCTACGACCATCGAGCAAACTCGCGCTCCGATTTTAATTCGTGCTTTGAACAAAGCCGGCGCCGCGCTCGAAAAAATCGGCGTAAGATCGACATCTCCGTCCGCTCGCGAATTAATCGAGACCGCAAAGCGGCGCTGTCGGCTCGATGATTTTGGCGAAGGCGACTTTTTCGAGCCGCTTTCCCACCTGTTGGAATCATGCTGTCACGAGGCGCGGCTCAACGTGATCGGAAAAATGGCGCTACGGAGCGATATCGTGCGCATTTTGTCCAATCGGCTTCTGCTCGCGCGCGACCGCCAGCTTTTTTCCGAGATCGCGCAACAAAAAATCCGCGAACCGTTGTTCATCGTTGGCTTGCCGCGAAGCGGGACGACGCTCCTGCACATCCTTCTCGCCGCCGACCCGGCGCATCGCGCGCCGTTAACGTGGGAAGTGATGTCGCCATCACCGCCGAGCTCGAAAGATCGACAACAACGTATTCGCCAGGCAGCCAGAAATCTCGCTGTTTTGCGCTGGCTGGCGCCAACTTTCGAAAGTGTGCATGCGACCGGCGCGGAGCTGCCGCAGGAATGCGTCTCGCTGATGAGCCCGACCTTCATGAGCGACCAGTTCGACACGATGTATAACGTGCCGTCGTATCGCGCGTGGTTCTTCAACCAGGATCTGCGGCCGGCTTACGAATTTCATCGGCGTTCACTACAACAACTGCAGTTCCGCCAGTCAGCCGAACGATGGGTCCTGAAAGCGCCGGCCCACATGTTCGCCGCGCCAGCGTTGTTGTCGATCTATCCCGACGCGCGGTTTGTCCAAATACACCGGGAACCGATTGAAGCGGTCGCTTCGGTTTCAAGTCTGGTCACAATCTTGCGACGGGTCTTCAGCGATGCAGTTAACCCGGTCCTGATTGGCCGCGATGCGCTGACTTATTGGGCACAGGCGCTAAAGACTTTCATGCACACGCGCGATCAGTTGCCACCTCAGCGCGTTTGCGATCTCCGTTACGACGACGTTCGACGCGATCCGATTGCGACAGCGCGGCGCGTTTACGAACATTTTGGGTGGCGGTTCACGAAGGAGATCGAAGAACGCATGCGCATCGTCTTAGCACGACAAGCTTCGCAAACGAACGGCGTGCATCGCTATGACGCGACGCATTTCAAACTGGATGGAATGAACGGATTTGCCGATTACTGCGAACGATTCGGATTTTCCTCTTCAGCTTCGAACGAAGACGAGGAACGCGCGGTGGCCGCTGCTTGAAAATGGCTGTGCGCCCTCGCACCTACATCACCATTCCGCCATCGACGCACAAAACCTGGCCGGTAATGTAACTCGCCTCGGCTGATGCCAGAAATGCAGCCGCATTGGCAACATCTTCGGGAGTCCCGGTTTTACCGAGCGGAATCTGGGACTGAATCGCTTTCTTAATCTCTTCCGACAAACCCGCCGTGATGTCGGTGGTGATGAATCCCGGCGCGATCGCGTTGACGGTGATGTTGCGACTGGCCAGCTCACGCGCGAGCGATTTGGTAAATCCGATTAGCCCGGCTTTGCTTGCGGCGTAATTGGTTTGGCCGGCGTTGCCAATCAAACCGATCACTGACGTGATGTTGATGATGCGGCCGCTGCGCTGTTTGATCATCGCGCGGATGATCGCTTGAGTGAAATTGAATGCGCCGCGCAGATTGGTGTTGATAACGGTGTCCCAATCTTCAATCGACATCCGCATGGCGAGCCCATCGCGCGTGACGCCGGCATTATTCACGAGGATGTCGATCTTGGTGAAGTCCTCAAGAATTTGTGCCGCGACTTTTTGCACCGCGGCGTGATCGGCAACATCGACCGCGTAATGCTTCGCCGAACCAGCGCGCAAAACGTTTAACTCATCCGCCGTGCGTTTCGCATTCTCTTCGCTTCGGCTCACACACGAGACCCGCGCGCCTTCACTCGCCAGCCGGACCGCGATCGCGTGTCCAATCCCCCGCCCCGCGCCAGTCACGATCGCCGCCTGATTCTCGAACCTCATCGTTAGGCCGCAACGCTGCGCGCTGCTCCGAAACTGTCAACACATCATGATCGAGATAGAAATCCCGAGAGTCTGCCGTCAGTGTTTACCGTTACCGGCCGCTTCAAACAGTTTTGCGACCGAAACGTCCAGCGCGCGCGCAAGTTTTTCGATGCTTTCGATCGAAGGGTTGCGTGCTCCACGCTCCAGATCGGAAACGTAAGTTCGGTGCAGACCGGCTCGCAGGGCAAGTTCTCCCTGCGAAATGCCGAGAGCAGAGCGCTTGTGCCTGATCGCGGTACCCAAGCTAGCCTTCAAACTTTTTTCAGTCCGCTCGTGGGCTTTCACGCTTGAGTATCCCGACCAGATCTCCATTCATCAACGTATTACGACTTTTATCGCGGAAAGTTCGCGAAAATCCGCGGGAGACGCTTTGCACGGGCAGGAAGGCCAATACGCAACCCAGTTTAGATTCGCGTCACTCGTGCTAGCGCAACCGTCGTCGACCAAGTCCTCGAAATAAACGCCGCCGCGACGAGTTAGACGGCACAGTAGTTACGCGTCGAAGACTTCGAGAAACGCGACTTCGAAGGCGAGCGCTTCCTGAATGTTGCGGCCGAGATTGTCTCGCAACTCCTCTAACCGCTGGATTCGTCGCAGCACTTCCGGCGCGGTGAAGCGTTCCGCCAGCGTGGCGGTTTCCTTCTTTGCCTCGGACAAATTGCGCCGAGCCACTTTGCTGCACCCGCGCAACACGTCCGACCAAAATTCAAGCAACACCTCCACCAGCGCCGCGCGACGTTGAATATAAAGACTCTCGGTTAGCGCCTTGTAATATTCTTCGCGATCTTCCAGCCAGGCGCCGTCGGTCGAGTGTCGGTAACGCGCTTCCTCGTTTTTCAAAGCCTCGCCGGTTTGCGCTTTGATTTCTTCGCGAACTTTTCCTAGCAACGACTGCATTCCTTGTCCGATACGATAAGCTTGCTGGAC
>DATNKD010000138.1:0-3439 GCA_035603575.1 Chthoniobacterales bacterium | reverse complement strand
CGATTGCTCAGCCGTGGCGGCCAACAATTCGGATTCGACCGGTTGGACATGAGCAAGAAGCAGGAGAAAACGATCCGGCATCAGCTCGCACAGCCGAACGGAATCATTTTGCTCACCGGACCGACCGGCTGCGGAAAATCGACATCGTTGTATTGCTTTTTGAGCACGATCAATTCGGTATCGCGCCGCATCATCACAATCGAAGAGCCGGTCGAATACAAATTGCCCGGCGTTTTGCAGATGGACGTGAAACCGGAGATCGATTTCACATTCGCGCTCGGTCTGCGACACATTTTGCGACAGGACCCGAACGTGGTGATGGTCGGCGAGATCCGCGACGTCGAAACGGCGGACATCGCGATTCGCGCGGCGATGACCGGCCACCTTGTTTTCAGCACGTTGCACACGAACGACGCCGTCGGCGGAATCACCCGCTTGCTCGACATGGACGTGGAGCCGTTCCTGCTCGCATCAGTTGTGAAATCGTTCATCGCGCAACGACTCGTCCGCACGATTTGTCCGGAATGCGCCGAGAAAGTTGACTATCCGAGCGAGTATTTGGCCGAGATCGGGTTCCCGGTAAAAGAACTCGGCACGGAATTCATGCGAGGCAAAGGTTGCGAACAATGCCGGCACACCGGGTATCAAGGCCGCGCCGCCATTTACGAGATTTGCCTTGTGACCGAGCCGTTGCGGAAATTGATCATGCAAAAGAAGGACGGTGGCGAGCTCAAGCAATGCGCAATCGCTGAAGGCATGGAAACATTGCGGCAGGATGGCTGGCGTCGCGTCGCGAAGGGCAACACCACCATCGAAGAAGTCGTCCGCGTCACCCAAACCGACGAGGTGATGGCGGAAACGACCGAAGACGCCGAGCCGGTCACGCGTTAGCGCGCGGTCATCTCGAGCGAAGCGAGAGATCTCACAATCGAAGCATAGATCACACAAGCTAATCAGCGTGACCAATCGGCTTGTGAGAGATCCTTCACTTCGTTCAGGATGACAATACGCAGTGGATAAGACGTACTACGTGTACATCCTGACCAATCGCAGTCGCGTTGTCTTGTACACCGGCATCACAAACAGTCTTGAGAGTCGTATTTGGTTTCATGATAACGCCCCACCAAAAGCCTTTACGAAACGCTACAAAGTTAATCGACTCGTTTATTATGAAGAATTCGATAATCCAGACGACGCGATTGCGCGCGAGAAAGAGATCAAACACTGGCGCCGCGAAAAGAAAAACGAGCTGGTGTGGACGCTGAATCCAAAATGGGCAGATCTGCGTCCCAAATTGTTCGACGCTTGCTAACGGCTTGTCATCCCGAGCGGAGCGAGGGATCTCACATTCGAAGCATCGAGCACACAAACGTACCTAGCGTGATCAGTCGGCTTATGAGAGATCCTTCACTTCGTTCAGGATGACCACGCTTTCTTCTTTTTCTGACGCGTGCGTTACGACCCGCGAAGATCGCGAATTGCTTTCGCGTAATCCGGCGCGCGAAAAATGGAAGTGCCGGCGACGAGAACGTTGGCGCCGTTCTGAACCGAGACGCGCGCGGTAGCGGCGTTGATGCCGCCGTCAACCTCGATGTCGATCTTGCGGTTGCGTGTCTTGTTCCACTCCGCGGCGCATTTCACTTTTTCCATTTGGTCGGCGCGAAACGATTGACCGCCGAAGCCGGGCTGGACCGTCATGACCAGCAACATGTCGATCTTGTCCAGGAACGGCTCGAGCAAATCGAATGACGTGGCTGGATTCAAAGTCAAACCGACGCGACAGCCGGCATCGCGAATTTGTTGCAACGTTTTGCCGACATCGTGTTTCGCTTCGGATTCGACGTGAACAGTAATTGAGTTCGCGCCGGCTTTCACAAAGCGCGGCACGTAATGGTCGGCATGCTCGATCATCAAATGCACGTCGAGGGGAAGTTTGGTTTGTTTGCGGACAACTTCGACGACCATCGGGCCGAACGAAATGTTATCGACGAAATGGCCGTCCATGATGTCGCAATGGATCCAATCGGCCCCTGCGTCTTCAACTTTGCGAACTTCCTCAACCAGATTTGAGAAGTCTGCGGCAAGGATAGACGGAGCGACGATGATTTTTGGCATTAAAGCCAACGTTCAACGTTCAACCCTGAACGTTCAATGCTCAATTCCGCCCGCCCAGCGGCCATCGGGCAGAGCTCTATATATATTAAGAGCTTGACGGCGGGGCGCGCCGTTTCATGTTACCGCGTTTCAGCCGGTTAGAAATCGCGCTCCGAGGCGCAGAGTTTGCTGCGAAGATTAGCGTTTCCGAGCGGGCTGGGAAAATAAATTCATGTTCAACGGACTTTTCGGCTTCTTATCCAACGACATCGGGATCGATCTCGGGACGGCGAACACGCTGGTCTACGTCAAAGATCAGGGGATCGTGTTGCGCGAACCGTCGGTCGTGGCTGTACAAGCCGGCACCAACAAAGTGCTCGCGGTCGGCGATGAAGCGAAGCGGATGCTCGGCCGGACGCCCTCGAACATCGTGGCAGTGCGACCGTTGAAAGACGGTGTGATCGCGGACTTCGAAGTGACCGAGGCGATGTTGCGTCATTTTATTTCGAAGGTGCACAACCGGCGCGTACGCGCGAGACCTCGGGTGGTCATCGCGGTTCCGTCCGGAATTACCGAAGTGGAAAAGCGCGCGGTGCGCGAATCGGCGACGCATGCCGGCGCGCGAGAGGTTTATTTGATCGAGGAGCCGATGGCGGCGGCGATTGGCGTTGGACTGCCGGTGCAGGATCCGGCCGGGAACATGATCATCGACATCGGTGGCGGCACGACCGAAGTGGCGTTGATTTCGCTTTCGGGAATTGTTTTCAGCCGCAGCGTGCGCGTGGCGGGCGACGAATTGGACGAGGCGATCGTGCAATACATGAAGCGCGCCTACAATTTGATGGTGGGCGAGCGCACTGCGGAAGAAATCAAAATCAAAATCGGCTCGGCCTATCCGAGCGAAAAGGAAACGAGCGTCGAAGTGAAAGGACGCGACTTAGTGGCGGGATTGCCGAAGACGTTGATGATCACGTCACAGGAAGTGCGGGAAGCGTTGCTGGAGCCGATCTCGACCATTGTCGATTCGGTGCGCATCACGCTGGAGCGTTGCCCGCCGGAACTTTCGGCCGACCTGGTCGATCGTGGACTAGTGCTCGCCGGCGGCGGCGCATTGCTGCGCGGATTCGATAAACTTTTGAGCGAGGAAACCGGTTTGCCTGTCCATGTTGCCGAAGATCCGCTTAGCGCGGTTGCGGAAGGAACGGGCAAATGCCTCAATGAACTTAAATTTTTGCGTCAAGTGGCCGCGGCCGATCGCCAGTGGCGCTGAGACTATTTCAGATTTTAGATTTCAAATTGCAGATTGCTGCCGGCGAACTTGTCTCGCTGTTGCACTATTTCGACT
>DATNKD010000137.1:0-12137 GCA_035603575.1 Chthoniobacterales bacterium | reverse complement strand
GGAAACGCTCGGGCGCGGTCGTGCTGAGTGGCAGGAGAAATTTCGCGCGCCGCCGGCGACTCCAGCGCAACCGACTGTCGATCTAACGTTGCGGCCGCAAGTCAGTGTTCCCGAAGAATCGCATCGCGAATTGCCTGGTGTAGGACAGGCGCACCGCCTGCCGGTTCCGAGCGTTGATTCGGCAAGCGAAGCGCTTGCCCGACAAAAGCGTGCTGACCGAGCGACGTCACAGCAGCAGTTCCAGATCATTGGCGTGCTTAATAAACTTTACGTTTTAATGGAGAACGCGGACGGGCTCGTGCTGGTCGATCAACACGCCGCGCACGAACGAATTTTGTTCGAGGAATTGCGGCGACGAATGGAAGAGCAGGGGGTCCCGTCGCAAAAACTTCTCATCACCCAAACCTTCGAATTGCCGCCGCGTGACGCCGATTGGATCGAGCAGAACATGTCGATCTTGCAAAAGATGGGAATCGGCATTGAAAGCTTCGGACCGAACACGTTCAAGATCGACAGTCTGCCGGGCTTTCTGAACGTGATCGACGGCGCGCAATTCATGCGCAAAGTGATCGACGATCTTAAAAGCGCGAGCGAGCGCAGTTCGCCGCTTCGTTTGGGCGAAGACATGATTGCCAAGAGCGTTTGCCGTCACGCCGTGAAAGCGAACGATCCTTTGCGCTATCTCGAAGTAGAGAAGTTGATTCAGGATCTGCTCGAATGCGACCTGCCTTACTGCTGTCCCCACGGCCGCCCGACCATGATCCAAATTTCAAATGCGGAGTTGGAAAAGAAATTCGGTCGCAAAGTCTAGGAGTACTTAACTTTCCTCTAATGGAGATTGAAAAGGTAAACGTGCTCGGAGTTGGGATCAGCGTACTCGATCAGGGGCGCGCGCGGGAATTTCTCTTTATAATCCGCTCTTTATTATTCGCGCGGCTGGTCAGCTGCTGGGCCTCCGAAAGTAGTTGCGGGTCTGAAGCAAGCTCGGCACGTTACCCGCTCTGAGTCATAGAATGGAACCTGGCAAAATCCTGATTTGCGGAGGAGGTGGCTTCATTGGCGGCCATCTGGTGGCCGATTTGCTTCGCCAGGGCAAAAAGGTTCGCGTGGTCGACGTGAAACCATTTGAGGAATGGTTCCAAATGTTTCCGGAATCGGAAAATTTGCAGCTCGATCTTCAGGAAAAGGAAAGTTGCGAGCGCGCCGTCGCCGATGTCGATCTTGTTTACAACCTCGCCGCCGACATGGGCGGGATGGGTTTCATCGAAAACAACAAAGCGCTTTGTATGTTGAGCGTGCTGATTAATACGCACTTGTTGATGGCGGCGAAAGATGCGGGCGCGGGCCGCTTTTTTTACGCGTCGTCCGCGTGCGTTTACGCCGCTGACAAACAAACCGATCCGGATGTCACCGCTTTAAGAGAAGAGGACGCTTATCCGGCGCTGCCGGAAGACGGTTACGGCTGGGAGAAACTCTTTTCCGAACGAATGTGCCGTCACTTTCGCGAAGATTTCGGCCTAACGACTCGAATTGCGCGTTATCACAACGTTTACGGGCCGCACGGCACCTACGATGGCGGGCGGGAAAAAGCGCCGGCGGCGATTTGCCGAAAAGTGATCGAGGCGAAACTTTCCGGGAAGCATGAGATCGAGATTTGGGGTGATGGAAAACAAACCCGCAGCTTTCAATCGATCGACGATTGCGTGAAGGGCACGCAAATGATCATGAATGGCGATTATGCCGAACCATTTAATCTTGGCAGCAGCGAGCTGGTCACGATCAATCAACTGGTCGATCTGGTGGAAGACATCGCGGGGTTGAAACTGAAGCGGCGTTACAACCTCTCCGCTCCGAAAGGTGTGAACGGTCGCAACAGCGACAACACGTTGATCAAGAAAGTTTTTGGGTGGGAGCCGTCGACTAGATTGCGTGACGGTTTAGAGCGCACCTATCGCTGGATTCACGATCAGATGGCCACCGCGAAAACGCTACAGAGCGTTTCGTAAAATTAGACGAACAAGAACGGATCGTGACGGTGTGATACTGTTGCCGGTCGGCAGGACAAGTGGTGCGCCGCGACTTACTGCCAAATCGAACAACCGTTCCATCCATCGGCAAACGCGCGCGCAATCATTTCAGCGGTTGGCCTGCCGCCATTCTACCAGACCCGTTCCTGACCAGTGGCCGAACGAGGTCAGATCGAGTTTCGGTCGCGCGATGTCCTGCCAAATAGCAAGCATGTTCCAAAAGCGAATGTCATCCATGACGATGAGAAGGGGTTTATGAAAATCAACTGTTTCCAGCTGCTGGAGCAACTTGCGTTCGAAGACGCCGTCTTTCGGTCCGTCCACGAACAGCAATTCCGTTTCTTGAATCAGGCTACGGTGCAACTCGAACACCGCCGCGTCAGACAGGTCGCCAATTTGCTGTCGCAGCCGATCATCCTCGAAGTCTTGCAGCCGGAGACAAGTATCTGACAATGAGTCCCAGGGAACGACGTCGAAGGTGGCGATTCTGCCTGCGGATGGCAGAAATTTTTTGAGGGCAAGCGCCGACAGTCCGCGAAATGTCCCGACCTCAATGACGCGTTTCGGTTGCAACAGTTTTACCAAAGCGGCGAGCAACCGGTAATGTTCTCCAGGCCAAATCCGAGTGAAATCATTGCCGTCGGCAGCGACACGGCGACTAAGGTCAGGCAACGCGGTACGCCAGGCTTCTTGTGCGACGCGTAAAGCAAGATCGATCAGATAATCGCTCGACCCGCCGTAAGTATTGAGTGTGTCGTAGATCATGGAGTATTCGCCATGACCAGGCCGCGGATTCGGAAGGACAAGTTTGACGGCGCGACGCTGAATCGACCGAAAAGCTTTGCGAAGAAGGTTCATCAAAAGCTGAAACGCGGAAAGCTGAAATCGGAAAGCGAAAAATTAGAACTCATTAGAAAGCTGAAACGCCGGAAGCTGAAAATCTGAAGATCAGGCATGCAATGTTGCTTTGCTGCGTTTCGCCATGGTCACAAAAATCGAGATTAGTTCGTTCGTCTCAAGCAGGAGATCTTTGATCTTCTCGTTGGAGATACCACAGTCGTCGCGAAGAAGTTCCAACCAAAGGTCCGTCTCGTCCGCCTCCTGAATACAGACTTCTAGTTTCGAGATAAACTCGCTGGTCTTCCGAGCGCGTGATGCTTCGCGAAAGTTTGCGGCGACTGAGGTACCGGAGCGAAGCAGTTGCCGGCCGATCACCTGCGCTTCTGCTCGTTGCTTTGGTAGTGCGACGTAAAGCCGAACCACAGCCGCCGCGTAATTTTTCGTCCGCTGTCGCAGCTCATCTGAAGATCGGCTCACTTTCAAAATTACAACATTTGGACCGCGCAACTTAAAGGCGAATTGTGTTTCTCCGATTTCAGTGTTCAGCTTTCAGCTTTCAGATTTCTTTGTTTCCGCTTTCATTAATCCATGGCTAAGAAGATTGCCCTCATCACCGGCATCACCGGACAGGACGGCTCGTATCTGACCGAGCTGCTCTTGGAAAAGGGCTACGTCGTTCACGGAATCGTGCGCCGGACGAGCAATCTGCTCCGTTCGCGAATCGAGCATTTGCGGCACGACGAAAAGATCTACGGCAAGAGTTTGTTCCTCCATTATGGCGATTTGTCGGACACGACGACGTTGCGCCGTATTTTTCGCGAAGTCGGGCCGAGCGAGCTTTATCATCTGGCAGGCCAAAGCCATGTCGGACTCAGTTTCGAACTGCCGGAGTCGACTTGTGACGAAGCCGGAATGGCGACCCTGCGTTTGCTCGAGATCGTGCGGGATCAATCGCCGGGCGTGCGGTTTTATCATGCATCGACATCGGAAATTTTCGGGAACGCATCTGAATCGCCACAGACGGAAGAGACGCCAATGCGCCCGACGAGTCCTTACGGCTGCGCGAAAGCGTTCGCGACCCAGTTGGCGCGCGTCTATCGCCAATCATACGGCATCTTTGTTTGCAACGGCATTCTTTACAATCATGAGTCGCCGCGGCGCGGTGAAAATTTTGTCACGCGCAAAATCGCACGCTCGGCGGCGCGCATTGCGCGCGGGCCGGATGTCGATCTAGTTCTTGGAAATCTGGAGAGCAAACGCGATTGGGGCCGTGCGCAGGATTATGTCCTGGCGATGTGGCTGATGTTGCAACACGAGAAGCCGGACGATTACGTAGTCGCGACTGGCCAGACGCATTCGGTGCGCGATTTTGTGGAGGCCGCGTTCGCGGTGGTTGATTTGCCATGGAAAAAATACGTGAAGCAAGATCGTGCGTTCGATCGACCAATCGAGCCGGCGCGTTTGGTCGGCTGCGCCGATAAAATTCGAAAAACGCTCGGCTGGAAACCGAGCGGGAGTTTCGAACAACTCGTTCGCGAAATGGTCGAAGCGGAACTCAGTGAACTGAAAAGCTGAAAGCTGAAAACTGAAACGCTGAATGATTTATCGATTTACGTTTGAGCACGCCTCGCTAGTTTGGCGCGGTGAAGAAAATCGAGGCGATCATTAAGCCGTTTAAAACGGAAGCGGTGAAAGACGCGCTCGCCGCGGTCGGCATCGAAGGAATGACGCTGAGTGAAGTGCGCGGTTTCGGCCGGCAAAAAGGTCACAGCGAGATCTATCGCGGCAGCGAATACACGGTCGATTTTTTGCCGAAAGTGAAATTTGAAATAGTGGTGGATGACGATCGCGCGCAACGCGTGGTCGAAGCGATCCTTCAGTCTGCCAAGACCGGAAAGATTGGCGACGGAAAAGTTTTTGTGACAGAAGTGGAAGAAGCGATCCGGATCCGGACGGACGAGCGCGGCGGTGAAGCGGTCTCATGAAGCAGAGCAAGAGCAAACCCTCAACGCCGAACATCGAACGCCGAACGTTGAATGAGGAATCAGCCAAAAAGGCGTCGAACGTCGAACGAAGCGTTAATGGCTTTCGAGTGGAAGAGTCTCGAAGTCAAGAGTACGGCAATCGGCGTCAGTATGACCTTGAGGACAGGCTGCTGGAGTTCGCAGCGAAGATTGTTCGGTTGGTAGAAATTCTACCCAATACGAAGGCTGGAAATCATGTGGCGGGGCAACTTCTGCGTTGCGGGACGTCACCGCTTTCCAATCACGGCGAAGTCGAGGCAGCCGAATCGCGAAAGGATTTTCTTCATAAACTTCGCATTTGCCTTAAAGAATTGCGCGAGACCAAACGATGGTTGCGTCTGGTCGGTCGATTGAATTTAGTTGACGCGCCTGACCTAGGCGTTTGCCTCAATGAGACTGAAGAGCTAATCAGGATCTTCGTTGCCAGCGTTGGGACGGCGGAAAAGAATGCGAAATGATTCCGGGGTTTTCTGACTTTGACATTGGACGTTCGACATTGGGCGTTCGACGTTTGCTTCCATTCACATGAACGATTTCTTATTGTCGATCTTGCTCGGTATTGTCGAAGGCCTGACGGAATTCTTGCCGGTGAGCTCGACCGGACATCTCCGCATCGTCGAAGCGCTCTTCAAACTCAATCTGGGCGACAGCTTCTGGAAGATGTACACGATCGTGATCCAACTGGGCGCGATCCTGGCACTGCCGGTTTATTTCTGGAAACGGATCCTGGAGTTTCTGAGCACATTTCCAAAAGGCGAACGCGGCGACCGAAATTTTCTGACCCATCCGCTCAGCCTGACAATGATTGCATTTGTGGTCACCGCGCTGCCGGCCTGGGCGTTGACCAAAGTGATCGGAAAAAATCTCGAAAGCTTGTGGGTGATCAGCATCGCATTGCTGGTCGGCGGCATCGCGATGTGGATTGTCGATGCAACTTTTACGCGAGTGCGCGTGACGCACATGGAAGAGATGAGTCTGCCGCAAGCGATCTGGATCGGGGCGTGCCAGATTTTGTCGGCGGTTTTCCCGGGCACTTCGCGCTCAATGAGTACGATTGCGGCCGGACAAATCGTGGGCTTATCGCGTCCGGCGGCGCTCGAGTTTTCATTTTTTCTTTCCATGCCGACGATGGTTGTTGCGACCCTCTACGATCTCTATAAGACGTTGAAACCGAGCCGAAACACGATTGACGAAGGCAATCTCGCGCCGCTCGCAGTCGACGCGCACCAATGGGTCGTGCTCGCGATCGGGTTCGTCGTTTCGTTCATCGTTGCGCTCTTCGTGGTCGCGTGGTTCATGCAATGGGTGCGAACAAAGGGCTTTGCGCCATTTGCGATTTACCGGATCGCATTGGCAATCGTTCTGATTATCCTGTTGGTGCGCGGTTCGATTTGATCGGAAAAAGATGGAAACCACGGAAGCAATTCTCCCCGACTTGCAAAGCTGCGTCCTGTGCGAGGATGTTCGTTGCGAGTTCAACGGCATGAATACGCTGGTCGGCGTGCTCAACGTGATCGCCGCGCCGTCGTTGCCGATCAATTATATGCGGTTGTGCATTTGGACGCGGTGGTGCAGTGGCGCTGGTAAATTCAAGCAACGGTCGCGCATCGTCGGGGTGGACGAACAAAATGTGCTGGCCCAGGCGGAAGTGGAATTTGAGCTCAAGGAAATGGAAGGCCACGCGACCAATGTTCATTACTTCGGCGGCGTCCAGTTTCAGCAATTCGGCCTGCACTACGTGGAGATTTACTTGCAGGACGAATTGCGGCTGCGGTTTCCGCTGCCGGTGATGCGAATTCAGCGGAAATAGGGCGAGCGGCGGAAAGCCGCGGTTATCGGTTAATTGTTATTGGGGAAATCACCCTCACCTAAATCCTCTCCCGAACAAGGGAGAGGAAGATCGGACGCGACGCAGCTCCCTGCATTATTCAGCGAACAAGAGGAATGACTCCGACACTGATAACCGATAACCGATAACTGATAACTGCGCCGCCCTGGCGGCGGCGACCTGTGAATAACTACTTGCCACACGGGCGCGCTTTGTTTATCACAAACGGGTTCATGGTCGGGAAGGTCGTCATCGGAGGGTTGGTAGGTGTCTTGATCTCGGTCGGGACGAGCTATGCCCAACAGGTCGAGGTTCCGCGCGAAAAAGCGGGGAAAGTTGTGCAGCAAACAAAGCGTCCGACCGCGCAGCCGGTGGTTGAGGTTCATCCCCAAACCGTTGCCTTTACTGAGACGTCAAATCTGTCCGCGCCCAGACTTAGCATCGAGCAAATGCGGCAGGCTGGTGCTCGGGCCGCGCAGAAAGTGAAAGAAGAAAATCACGACATTGAAACAGATTCGAACGAGCCGGATTTGCCGGCGCCAGCTTCGCCTCCGAAAAAGCAAGTCACGGCGAATGCGGTTCGCGCGGTAGATCGACCATCGCATGAAAGCGAACCTCCTTCTCCTGCGCAGTCGATCAGTTTCTCCTCCCAGACGGCGTTCACCAAATTGGCGGACGGTTTCGATCTGCCGGTCGGTAAGCCTGACGGCCGCGGATATTACAAAGCTCGCGGAATGCGATCGCACGGACATCTCGGCGAAGATTGGGACGGAGTTGGCGGCGGCGATACCGATCTGGGCGATCCGGTGTATTGCATCGGCGATGGCGTTGTTGTTTTTGCGCGAGATTGTCACCAAGGCTGGGGAAACGTGATCATCATCCGCCACGCCTACCGCGAAGGCGGAAGCGTGCGCAACGTCGATTCGCTTTACGGTCATCTCGATAAAATCCTCGTTCATCGCGGCCAGGCCGTTAAGCGCGGGCAGCACATTGCGGCGATCGGCAATGCGCATGGTCTATACGATGCGCATTTGCATCTGGAAGTGCGCAAAAACATCGCGATTGGAATGAGCCGCGACAAGTTCGCGCAAGATTTCAGCAATTATTACGATCCTTCGGATTTCATTTTGTCACATCGACATCTGCAAAGCAGCGGCGCGAGTTACCGCGTGGCGATGAATACTTTTACTTACGATTCGAGAATCCACTGGGACAAGCTGCGCAATTACTCGCATGCGCGGACTGGTGGCGGGTCGAGCGAATCAGCCTACGCGCTGAAGAAGGCGCTCGCGTCGCAGAGCGCGACCGCTCACTAGACGATTTGATCTAGATTACAGTCGCCCCGTCACGGCGAGGATTATCAAGATCAACAGAATCAATCCGAGCCCGCCGCTTGGATAGTAACCCCAACCGGTGCTGTACGGCCACGTCGGCAAAGCTCCGAGCAACAACAGAATCAGGATGAGGAGTAAAATAGTACGCATCAATCTTCCTACGCAGGCGCCGCGTAGGGTGGTTGCTTTTTTTTGCAAAATCGCCTGGTCTTGAAAACCGCTTGCGCAGAGACGCGCGGTTCTTATCATTCGTGGGCAAGTCCCGACTGCGTCTTGCCAGATGCGTCGGGAAAATTTTTTGCCCGAGTTTGAATTGAAATGGCAAACACGATCTTAATTGGCGCGCAATGGGGCGATGAAGGAAAAGGCAAGATCATCGATGTGCTCACGAGCAAGGCCGATGTGATCGTCCGCAGCCAGGGCGGTAACAACGCAGGCCACACCATTGTTCACGGCGGCGCGACCTACATTCTCCATCTCATTCCTTCGGGAATTTTGCGCCGCGGGAAAGTCTGCGTCATCGGCAACGGCGTGGTTGTCGATCCGATCGCGCTTGTGGCCGAGATCGAACACTTGCGCGGCCTCGGCGTGAAAATCGGAAAGAATCTTTTAGTAAGCAATTGCGCGCATCTGGTTTTGCCCTATCACCGATTGCTCGACGAACAGCGCGAGTTACGAAAAGGGCGAGCGAAAATCGGAACGACCAAACGCGGGATCGGTCCGGCTTACGGCGATAAGGCGGCGCGCACCGGCTTACGCATTTCCGATTTGATGCAGCCGATCTTGTTCGCAAAAAAGCTGCAAGCGAAGATTCGCGAGAACAACAGCATTCTTCAGGCCCTTGGCGCGAAGCCGATCAATTATCGCGAAGTGCACGAGAGTTATCTGGCCGCTGGCGAAAAGTTGTGGCCGTTCGTCACGAACACGGTTGTTTACCTGCATCGCGCGCTTCAACGGGGGAAAGAAATTTTGTTCGAGGGCGCGCAAGGCACATTTCTCGACATCGACCACGGCACGTATCCGTATGTGACATCATCCAATACCACAGCCGGCGGCGCCTGCACTGGAACCGGTGTGCCGCCGCATCGGATGGATCGGGTGGTCGGTGTGATGAAGGCTTACACGACGCGGGTGGGCGAGGGACCGTTGCCGACCGAAGATCGACATCTTGCGCAGATGCTTCATTCGCTTGGACGAGAGTTCGGCGCCACCACTGGCCGCGCGCGCCGCTGCGGATGGTTTGATGCCGTGGCGACCCGATATGCCACGATGATCAACGGGATCGATGAGCTGGCGATCACGAATTTGGACGGCCTGGACGATGTCGATCCAATCAGGATTTGCGTCGGGTACCGACTAAACGGGAAACGCCTCGAAGTCCCGCCTTGTGACGCGGTCCAGCTCGACAATTGTGAGCCGATTTACGAAGAGATGCGCGGGTGGAAGCAATCCACGGGTTCCGCGAAAAAACTTTCGCAACTTCCTTTGCGCGCAAGAAATTACGTAAAGCGACTCGGCCAACTCACCGGCGCGAAAGTTTCGATCGTCAGTGTCGGCCCCAAGCGTGCGCAGACGATCTTTCTTTAGCGATGCCTCCAGGCGCCAAATCCGTCCCGCGGCACATCGCGATCATCATGGATGGGAATGGTCGCTGGGCCAAAGCGCAAGGCTTGCCCCGGATCAGGGGCCACGAAGAAGGAGCGCGGGCCGCACGCGAGTGTGTGGAGGGATGCGCCGAGCTAAAGGTGGATTACCTGACTCTCTATGCTTTTTCGGCGGAGAACTGGCAGCGTCCGAAAAGCGAGGTTTTCGCGCTAATGAAGCTCTTGGAAAAGTTCCTCAAGGAAAAAACACCGGATCTCATTGAGAAGAACGTTCGTCTGCAAGCGATCGGGCGGCTGACTGATTTGCCCGAGGCCTGCCAGCAACAGCTGCACAAGTCGATCGAAGCGACAGCCGGAAACACTGGCGTAACGTTAGTCCTGGCGCTGAGCTACGGCGGACGCCTTGAGATTATCGACGGCATCAAGAGCTTGCTTCGCGCCATCGAGCTCGGTCACATCGACAAGGGGATGATCGATGTCGAGATGTTCAGCAAACACCTTTACACCCGATATTATCCGGATCCCGATCTCCTCATTCGCACTTCAGGCGAGATGCGTCTGTCGAATTTTTTGCTCTGGCAGCTTTCCTATACCGAAATGTACGTGACCCAGAAGATGTGGCCCGACTTCACGAAAAAGGATTTGTTTGCAGCGGTGGAAGAATACGGGCGACGTCAACGGCGATACGGCGCGGTCGAATAAATCAAACGAACGCCTCGGCCACGGAATCGGCGAGCGCTTTTCCCGCGGTTGTTAAAACGAGATTGCCACGCATCTCTTGAAGTAAACCCAGTCTGACAAATTCGCGCGTTTCGTCTGGAAACGTCTCCAATAATTGCGCTGGAGCGCCATCGATTGTTCGCAATCCAAGCGCGATTCTTTCGGCGCGTTTCATTTCTGTCGTCAGCTGCTCGACTGAGCGCATCGCTGATTTTCCCGACAGAACAACGTCCGCGTAAGCGCGAAAGTCTGAAACGTTTTGCCAACGGGTCATACTGACCGTGGAAAAAGCGCTCGGCCCAATGCCCAAATAATCCGAGCCCGACCAATACGCGCGGTTGTGCGCTGAGCGAAAACCTGGCCGCGCGTAATTCGAGATTTCGTAATGCTCGTAGCCGGCTGCTTCCAGGATCGCCATCGTCATTTCGAACAATTCCGCATCTGCATCGCTGCTTTGCCGAAACTCGCCGCGCGCGTGCCGCAGAAAAAATTCCGTGTCTTCTTCATAAGTCAGACAATAAGTCGAAATGTGTTCGGGCATGAGCGACACCGTTCGCTCCAACGTGCTTCGCCATTGCGAAATCGTTTGTCCCGGCAGCCCAAACATCAGATCGACATTGATGTTGGAAAATCCAGCGCCGCTCAAAATCTGGAACGACTTCTCGCCTTGTTTTGCGTTGTGCTCGCGCCCGAGCAATTTCAATAAATCATCGTCCCATGATTGAATGCCGAGACTGATTCGGGTGATCCCAAGCCGTCGCAACAGCGCCGCTTTACTGGCCGACACGCTTCCCGGATTTGCTTCCATTGTCCACTCGGTCAGTTCCGATAAGTCGAGCGCTTGACGGAAACCGCGGAGCAGAAATTCCAATTGTGCCGTGGTCAGCGCCGTCGGCGTGCCGCCGCCGAAATAAATTGTCGATGGAAGGAGATGTCGATCTTGCCCCTGTTGCCGGAGCTCGCTTAGAAGCGCTTCACAAAATCGCTGCGTTTGCGAACGATCCAGCAGCTCTTTGTAAAATGCGCAGTACGGGCAAATCCGGGCACAGAAGGGAATGTGGACGTAGATATGGCGGACCGTGTCTGACAGCGCGCCCATTGAATTGTGATTCACGTGGTTACTTATAGAGTCGCTTAGTCTTTGTTGTCATTCCGAGTGGAGTCGAGGAATTTGTAAATGTTTCCGACTGCACATGAAGGAACCGAAATAATAAGAGATGTCTCGACTTCGCTCGACATGACAAAACTCCGAAATGTAGCTCTGGTCTGCTTCTGCGCCATCGGCAGCGCGTTTGGGCAAGGTCCGTCGCCGTTGCCGGAGAAGTCGATCGTCTACACCGTTCACGACGCCAACGCGATCGCGGGTTACAAAACCAATCCGCGCGTGGTGCGGGCAATGGTCGATCGATTGATTTTAGCGGCGACGGGACAGCCCGATCTCGCCAAGTCCTGGGGATCGCTGATTGCGCCTAACGATAAAATCGGGATTAAGATTTCGGCCGCGGGTGGCGAATTGTTTACTACTCATCACGACGTCGTGACCGCAATCGTTGATGGTTTGGTCGCGGCCGGACATCCTCGGAGCAGCATCGTGGTGTGGGATCATTCGCTCGACGGAGTAAAAGGAGCTGGATACAAAAAGGGCGATGGCTTCGAATTGAAAGCCATCGCACCTCGGGATGGCTACGATCTGAAAGCGACTTTGACCGCGCCGTTACTCGGAAAACTGGTCTGGGGCGACATCGATTATATCAGCGACG
>DATNKD010000136.1:0-8398 GCA_035603575.1 Chthoniobacterales bacterium | reverse complement strand
ATTCATCACGGATAGCGCTAATATCGCCGAGCACTTTTTCGTTCACCAGCTCCGCGATGCGCTCGACCAGTGTGGCGCGGTTCACATTGTAGGGAATCTCGGTGATGACGATTTGTTCTTTGCCGCCTTTAATTTCTTCGACGCCGGCTTTGCCCCGCACTTTCATGCTGCCGCGGCCGGTCTCGAGATATTGGCGAACGCCACTGACGCCGCAGATCGCGCAACCGGTCGGGAAATCCGGCCCCTTTACGAACCTCATGAGACCCTCAAGCGTGATGTCGGGGCCATCGATTTGTGCGCAAATTCCATCGACAACTTCAATGAGATTGTGGGGCGGAATATTTGTCGCCATGCCGACGGCGATGCCGGTGCCGCCGTTAACGAGAAGATTCGGGAACGCCGATGGAAAAACGGTGGGCTCGGTCCGGGTCTCGTCGTAGTTCGGAACGAAATCGACCGTGTCCTTGTCCATGTCGACCATGAGCGCGGCGCCGAGATGCGTCATGCGCGCTTCGGTGTAACGCATGGCCGCCGGCGGATCGCCTTCGACCGATCCGAAATTGCCCTGACCGTCCACCAACCGCTCGCGCATTGCCCACGCCTGCGCCATGTGGACGAGCGTGGGGTAGATCACCGCCTCCCCGTGCGGGTGATAATTACCACTCGTGTCACCGCAAATTTTCGCGCATTTCCGATGCTGTCGGCCGGGAAAGAGCGACAAATCGTGCATCGCGTAGAGAATTCTGCGCTGCGAAGGTTTCAGCCCGTCGCGTGCGTCCGGCAATGCGCGCGAAATGATGACCGACATTGAGTAATCGAGGAACGACCTCGACACTTCCTCGGCCACATTTACTGGATCAACTTTTTCGTTCGCGTTATACACAGAGAAGTTGTCGGTCTAACAAGATGTCGATCTTAGACGTCGAGGTTGCGCACATTGAGTGCGTTGTCTTCGATGAATTGGCGGCGCGGCTCGACTACGTCGCCCATCAGAATCGTAAACATTTTGTCGGCATCGACGGCGTTGTCGTCATTCAAATCGACTTTGAGCAGTTTGCGTTTCTCGGGATTCATCGTCGTCTCGAACAATTCTTTGGCGTTCATTTCGCCGAGACCTTTGAAGCGTTTGATCTGCACGCCGCGCCGGCCGATTTCCAAAATCTTTTCGAGAATTTCGGGAATCGAAAAGAGCGGGTGCGTGATTGCTTTTTCGCCTTCGCCTTCGATTAATTCGAAGATCGGCCGATCGCTTGCCGCGTAGTGGTCGACTTTCAAACCTTTCCGCGCGAGCTCGGCGATAATCTTCTGGATCGCGGCCGATTCATGGAGCTCGACCAGCTTGGCGCGGCGCCGGACGCCGTTGGTTTTTGCCGCCGGCGCCTGAGCATCGCCCAGCGGCAACAATTCCTGCTCCATCTGAGTGTCGAACAAATTGAGATCGAGGTTCGACTCGTGAAATTTCCGGACCGCTTTCTCGTCGTGAAAATAGTGGACGGTCTCGTCGTTGCCCTCGCGCACTTTCACGAGATAAGTCGGGAGCTTGCCAGACTTGGTATTCCGCTCTTCGAGGTAAGCTTCGAAATCGCCGCCGTGACGCCGCACCACTTCACTTAGTTTTGCCAATTTCTCGAGTGATTCGAGAATGTCCTTCAGCTGCGCCGCGCTGATCTCTTTGCTATCGGCAAGATTTCTCAGCTTCACATCTTCGGCGCCGAGTGAAATCAGGATCTTGTTCAACTGCACGTCGTCATCGACGTACTCTTCGCGCTTCTTGCGTTTGATCTGATAGAGCGGCGGCTGCGCGATGTAAATTTTGCCGGCCCGCACCAGCTCGTTCATCTGACGGAAGAAAAACGTCAACAACAGCGTTCGAATGTGCGATCCATCGACGTCAGCGTCCGTCATAATGATGATCTTTCCATAGCGCAGCTTTGACATATCGAAGCGGCCTTCATCTTTGCCGTTTCCATCTTCTCTCGCTTTGCCGATCCCGGTGCCAATAGCTGTAATCATCGCCTGAATTTCGGTGTTCTTGAGGAATTGGTCTTCGCGCGCCTTCTCGACGTTGATCAGTTTTCCCCGGATCGGGAGGATCGCCTGTGTCATCCGGTCGCGCCCTTGTTTGGCGGATCCGCCGGCGGAATCACCCTCAACAATATACAGCTCGGTTAATTCCGGATCGCGCTCGGAGCAGTCGGCCAATTTTCCGGGCAACCCGCCACCGGTCAACGCGCCCTTGCGGATCGTCTCGCGCGCTTTGCGTGCGGCTTCTCTCGCGCGCGCAGCCGTCAGAATTTTTTCGAAGACACGCCGGGCGATCGGCGGGTTCTTGTCGAAAAAGGTCATCAACCCCTCGTAAACCGCCGAGTTCACGATCCCGTCTATCTCGGTGTTCACCAGCTTCACTTTGGTCTGCGATTCGAACCGCGGGTTCGGCAATTTAATGCTCAGCACACAAATCAAACCTTCGCGGACGTCGTCGCCCGAAATCGATGGGTCCTTTTCTTTCAAGAGCTGATTCTGCTTCGCGTATTGATTGACTGCTTTGGTCAGCGCCGTCCGGAATCCGGTGAGATGCGTTCCGCCGTCCGGATTCGGAATCGAATTGGCGAACGGCAAAATCTGGTCGTTGTAACTGTCGTTGTATTGCAGGACAACATCGACAAACACTTCGTCACGCTGCCGCGAAATAACGATCGGCTTCGGATGAAGCACTTGTTTGTTTTCGCCAAGCTGTTTTACGAATTCCTCGATGCCGTGCTTATAGAGGAATGTTTCTTTTTTTGGCGCATCGCCGCGCTCGTCGATAAGATTGATCTCCAGACCCGGATTTAGGAACGCCAGTTCGCGTAAGCGCGTCGCCAATCGCTCAAATTTAAATTCCGTCGTGATCGTGAAGATCGTCGGATCAGGCAGAAACGTGATCAGCGTGCCAGTGACCTTCTTGCCCTTGACCTCGCCGATCACTTCCAGCTTTTTCGTCGTTTTGCCCTGGGCAAAGGCCATGTGATACACCTTGCCGTCGCGCGAAACTTCTACCTTGAACCATTCCGAAAGCGCATTCGTGCACTTCGCTCCGACACCGTGCAACCCGCCGGAATATTTGTAAGCGCCTTGCCCGAATTTTCCGCCAGCGTGCAGATTAGTTAGCACCAGCTCGACGGCCGGCATTTTCCATTTCGGATGAACGTCGACCGGAATACCGCGGCCATTGTCGCGAACCGAAACACTGCCATCGACGTGAACGTCTACATCGATCTTGTCGCAAAATCCGGCGAGATGTTCGTCGATCGAATTGTCGAGAACTTCGAACACCATGTGGTGCAAACCGCGCTCGTCCGGATCGCCGATGTACATCCCAGGCCGCTTTCGGACCGCTTCCAACCCTTCGAGCTTGTCGATCTGGGCCGCGTCGTACTTTTGGAGTTTGTTGACGTTGGAGAGCTCACGCTGACGATTTCTTTCGATGGATTTCTCGTCGTCTGGATCGACGGAGACGGCGGCTCGAGCTGGCATCGAAAGAAGCTAGCGAAAACGCCTCAAAAAACAACTAATAATCTCGTGCTATCAAGAGACTTATTTCCGCTACTGGTTGGAGGCTCGGGCTGGCCAAAACCCACGATATTGTGGTTAGCTCCCTCGGCTTGTTCCCGGCCTTTTTTGCCTCCTTGACCAGTCCGTTTTGTGCTCCGAAAATGTGCGCTCTCGATGCGCCTCCAAACCCTTGCCGAAGCTCGCTGGATCCTCGCGATTTTATTTTTTCTCGCGCTTGCCACCTGGTTTCTCAGCGCTTGGTTGTCGCTGTTTTTTTTGGTCCTGATCTTCTACACGTTCTTCTTTTTTCGCGATCCAGATCGAAATATCCCAGCTGATCGGAACGCCGTCGTCGCGGCCGCGGACGGAACCGTGATGGACATTTCCGAAGTCGAAGAGACCGAAGTTTTGAAAACAAAAATGCGTCGGGTCGGGATTTTCTTGTCGATTTTCGACGTGCACACCAATCGTGCGCCGATTGATGGCCGAATCACTTACCGTCAACACCACCAGGGACTTTGTCTGGATGCGCGCAGTCCGGATTGTTCGGAAAAAAACGAAGCGATGAGTTGGGCGTTCGAAAATCCGCGCGCGACCATTGTGGTGCGGCAGCTCACCGGCGCCATCGCCAGGCGCATCGTCACCTGGGCGGATGTGGGTGACGAGCTCAAGAAAGGGGACCGCTTTGGAATGATTCGCTTTGGATCGCGAACGGAAGTATACTTGCCGCTCACCGCCAGCGTGCTGGTGAAAGCGGGCGAACACGTGGCTGGTGGATCGACAATCATCGCGCGGCTCTCCGATTCATGAACGAGCAACCGTCCAAGATTTATCTCCTGCCGAATTTAATGACGGCTGGGAATTTGTTCTGTGGGTTCACCGCCACGCTCAAGATTTTGGAGGGCGCGCTTTTGCAAAGCACAAACGCTGATTTGGCGGCGGATCGCTTCCACGAAGCCATCTGGTTTATTCTGGGCGCGTTCGTTTTCGATTTTTTAGATGGAAGACTCGCGCGTCTGGGCGGACATGAAAGCGCTTTTGGACGTGAATTCGATTCGCTCGCCGATATCGTTTCGTTCGGCGTTGCGCCCGCGCTTTTGGTTTACCGCGTCGTGCTGCAGGAATTTCGGACCGCCTGTTGGATCATCGCGTTGATTTATCTCGCATGCGGCGCACTGCGTCTCGCCCGCTTCAACACCGCGTCGGCGAACCACGAAAGGGAGTCCACCACCACCAACGGCGGGAAGAATTTCACTGGCTTCCCGATTCCCGCTGCGGCCGGATTAATCGCGTCGATTACGTTATTTTTGCTCTGGCTGGCTGAGGGCGAGCACCATCTCGGTAAATGGAAATTCGTTTTGCCGCCGTTATTGCTTTTCCTCTCCTTCATGATGTTCAGCCGTTTCGAGTATCCCAGTTTCAAGGCGATTAATTGGAAAACGAAAAAATCCATCCCGCGATTCCTCATTATTTTCATCGTCCTCATTTTTACGGCGATGAATTACGAGTGGATGCCAGCGGTTCTGTTTCTCGCGTATTTGCTTTACGGTTTTCTGCGGCCGTGGCTTTCACGCGAATGGCGTCGTGAAATTGAAGAGGAGCTTGGCGAAGAATCTGCGGACGAGCCGGCCGAGCAAATGCCGTAAGATCGACAGCTACTTGTTCAGTCGCGCCAAAATTTCCGGATCCCGCACGTCGGCCCATTCGCCAGTTAGTTCGAGCGCTTGCACCTTTTCTCCCGATTGCGCGAGTTCCCGAATTGCATCTGTCAGTTCGTATTCGCCGCGCGGCGACGGTTTCAATTTTGCGGTGAAGGCGAAAATGCTCGTCCGAAACGCGTAGAGACCAGCGTTGTACCATGGGCTCGTGGCTTCGCCCGGTTTTGATTTCTCGCGAAGGTCGACAAGCTCCATTCTTTCGCTCAGAAAAACCGCGCCGCCTTTGCTCACGTCCTCGCCGCGGGTCACGCTGATCAGCGCCTCCACGTCGTCGGCAAGATCGACAATGCGCTTGTAGTTCTCGGGCGCGACCAAAATATCGCCGTAGGCCAGAATAAACGGAGAATCGCCTACGAAGTTCCGCGCCAGATCGACAACGCGGCCGGTGCCATCCTGCGCAATCTGCGTCGCATACTGGATGTCGATCTTGTAACGAAGGCCGTCGCCGAAGAAATTCTGCACCGCATCGGCGCGATAACCGACGATAATAAGAAATCTACGAACACCGGCGTCGCGTAAGCCTTCGACGATATGTTGTAGAACCGGTTTGCCGCGGACTTCGATCATCGGCTTCGGCAAATCGGCGGTCAGTTCGCGCATCCGCGTGCCGCGACCGGCCGCGAGCAGGACCGCTTGGTCGATCTTCGTCATCTTGTCACGTCGAGCGAAATGACAGAGCGCGTTGTATTGAAATTCCTCAGTGGCTAAGACGACTTCGTTTCTTTCGGCGTCTCCGTTTTCGGTGGCGTGATAATGAGCCCAGGCAAGTTCGCCTGTTTGATCAAATCGCTGACCTTCACAACGTCCTGGGATTTGAGTTGCGACCATTTCGTCAATTGCTCGTCCAATTGTTTGCTTAGCGTTTGAAACACCTCCAGCTGCGGTTTGGTCGGCTCGGTCGCGTCGCCGGCGTCGATGAAATGACTGAACGAATCAAAGCGCTCGTTCAACATACTCGGGAATGCGAGATTTCCTTCCGAGCCTTTCATGTTCACCTGAATCAGTTCCTTTTCGACGTCGGACATTTTGTGGTCGAGATCGTCCGCGGCCGCGAGCGCCGGTTTGAGTTTTTCATCGTCGCCGAAGCGAAAATGGAGAGTCTTGATCTGGGCTTTGAGGTCGCGAATCTCATTGATCGCCTGGTGGAGTTGAGAAATTCGATCGCTCACCTGCGTCGACAAAGCGAATTGCTTTTGCAATGCGGCTTCTGATCCCTTATTGCGCGGGTCGACCACCACTTTCAAAGACGCGGTCTGTGATTTTCCCGCGGCGGTCAACTTTACTTGATAATCGCCGGGCAACGCGAGCGGACCTTTCGGACCCGTTCCGCCATAGAACGCGCCCGGCGTTTGTATCGGATCGTTGTGACGAAGATCCCACGCGAACCGGTTCATTCCTTCATTCGCGGGAATCGTCTTCACCCGTTCGACCCGGTCCGGCCATTCCGGTGGCTGTTCGCCTTCCTTTTTCTCTTTGCTCGACAGGTGTCGGATGACTTTTCCCTGCGCATCGAGAATATCGAGCGTCACTTCATCTTTCGGCGCGGTCTTGAAATAATAATCGACCATCGCGCCCGCCGGGGGGTTGTCTCCGACCGGCTGACGTTTGTCGAATTCTTCCGGGTAATGCAAACGCAATGCGGTTTCAGGTTGGTAAAGAATGAAATCCGGATTCGCCGATTGCCCGCTTAACTGTCGAAGCGGCGTAACATTGTCCAGCACCCAAAACGATCGGCCATGAGTCGCTACGACCAGGTCGTCGTCTTTGACCACAAGATCGTGAATCGGCGAGCGCGGCAGATTCAACTGCAACGGCTGCCAATGCGCACCGGCGTCAAACGAAACGTAAACGCCAAGCTCAGTGCCGGCATAAAGCAGTCCGGCCTTCTTCGGATCCTCACGCACCGCGTGCACATACGCGCCATCCGGAATTCCATTGACGATAGAACTCCACGTTTTGCCGAGATCGCTCGTCTTAAAGATGTAAGGCTTGAAATCGTCGAGCTTGTGTCGATCGATCGCGGCATAAGCGGTCTTGCCGTCGCGCGGCGATGCTTCGATCAAATCGACCGTGCTCCAATCCGGCATTTTCGGACTGACGTTGTTCCAATGCGCGCCGTCATCAGTCGTGACCTGAATGAGTCCGTCGTCGCTTCCGGCCCACAATGTTCCTTTGTCCACCGGCGATTCGGTCAGGGCAAAAATGGTGTCGTAATATTCGACTGAGGTGATGTCGTTCGTAAGCGGACCGCCGCTCGGCTGCTGTTTCGTTTTATCGTTACGCGTCAGATCTTCGCTGATCTTCGTCCAACTCTGGCCGTGGTCCGCCGATTTAAAAACGCATTCCGCGGCGGTGTAGATGACATCGGGATTGTGCGGCGAAAGCAGAAGCGGCGATACCCATTGAAAACGATGGGCAAGATCGACCGCGCCGCGTCCGGAGTTGTCGATCGGCAGCGGACTGATGTCCTGATCGTCTTCTTTCGTTTTGTTGTAGCGCGCGATGTAGCCTTCGCTGTTTGAATAAATGATGTGCCAGTCGCGCGGATCAGGAATGACAAAGCCACATTCGCCGCCGCCGGCCGGATACCAATCCTCGCGACCGATCACTCCCGAGTCGGTTCGGCTCGCGATGCAAACGTTTGAGTTGTCCTGTTGCGCGCCGTAAATGTGATACGGAAACGCGTTGTCGACCGCGACGTGATAGAACTGCGCGGTCGGCTGGTTGTTTTGCGTGGTCCAGCTTTTTCCGCCGTCGATCGAGATGCTGGCGCCGCCGTCATTCGCGTTGCCGATGCGATTCGGATTTTGCGGATCGATCCAGAGACCGTGGTGATCGCCATGACGCGCAGGGAGCAGATTAAATGTCTTGCCGCCATCGACCGATTTGAACGCGCCGGTGTTTAAAAGATAAACCGTGTCCGCCGATTTTGGATCGCCATAAACTTTGGAGAAATACCATGCGCGTTGACGAAAGCGACCATCGTCGTTCACTCGCGTCCATTTTTGCCCGGCGTCATCAGATCGAAACAAGCCGCCTTCTTTCGCTTCGATAATTGCGTAAACGCGATTCGAGTCCGCGCCGGAAACGGCCACACCGATTTTTCCGAGAATTCCATCCGGGAGACCATTGCCTTCAAGACGTTT
>DATNKD010000135.1:0-5007 GCA_035603575.1 Chthoniobacterales bacterium | reverse complement strand
AGTTGGATCCAATTCGATCGCCCGCTCGAACTCGGTTGCGGCTTCTGTAAAACGCCGCTGGATGGCGAGCGCCTGTCCGGCGGCAACATGCGCTTCGGCCAGATTTGGGTCGAGCTTGAGCGCGTGCGAACTCGCATGCTGCGCCTGTTCCAGATCCTGAGGGTGCCGTCCCCACCGAAAAAGATCCACGTAAGCGTTGGCCAGCCCGGCCCTGGCGGCGGCAAAATCAGGATCAATCTCAACCGCTCGCGCGAACATCTGCCGGGCAAACTCCACGCTCTGACGCGTCCATTTGTGAAAAAGCTTCCGGCCGCGAAGATAAAATTCGTAGGCTTCGATATTGGTCGTCGACCGTTTGAGAAGGCGGCGCTCCTCCCGCTCCGTGAGCGAAAGTCCGAGCGCCTCTAAAACTTTGCGCGCGATCTCATCCTGAATCGCGAAGATGTCTTCGATTTCGCGATCGAAGCGCTCGGACCAGAGCTGGTAACCGTTACTCGCGTCGATGAGTTGCACGCTGATCCGAACACGGTTCCCAGCTTTTCGAATGCTACCATCAAGAAGAGTCTCAACGGCAAGACGCCTCCCGATCTCGCGCGCGTCTACATTCGCTCCGCGAAACGCGAAGCATGATGTCCGGGCAGGAACACGAAGACCACCGACTTTGGTGAGGGCGTTGAGTATTTCCTCCGCCACGCCGTCGCTGAAGTACTCCTGGTCGCGTTCAGCGCTTAGATCAGCGAACGGTAACACGGCAATGGAACGAATTTTCCCCTTTCCTTGCTCGCCCCGCTGCGTTTTTTTTGTTTCCGCATTGGAGAGCGAGGGCGTTGCCGCGCCTTCTTCGAGGGTAACGACGTAGAGACGGATTGAACCGACCCCCTTTAGGTTCCGATCACCCAACGGCTCAAAACGGAATCCCCCGCGACCGCGTATTTGGCGCCAGACGTCTTCGCTCACGACCACTTGCCCGGCGCCGGCCTCGGCCTCGACCCGTGCCGCCGCATTGACGCCGTCACCATAAAGGTCTCCGTCTGAACCCACCGCGACGTCGCCAACATGAACGCCGACGCGCAGCTCGTGCGCGCGACCGGTTGCAGCTGACTGTTCGGCATACTGTTCGCTCAACATGATTGCTCCGCGCACGGCCATTTCCGTGCTCGGAAATTCGGCCAGAACCGCATCGCCCATGAATTTGACTACTCGACCTTCATGGCGCTGAACAACGTCGCGAGTGAGCGCTTGCAAGATCTCGACCAACTCCAGTGCGCCCGGTTCGTCTTCCGTCGCACGCTCGCTGTAGCCAACGATATCAGCAAACCAGAGCGCAGCCAGATGATGAGGTAGCGGCGTTTTTTGCATTCGGACTTCGGGCGAAGATTAAGTATGCATGGCGCTCTCATCACAGCAACAGAGGGGCAAGCGATATCGATGGCAGAAATTTGATGACCATTGTCATCGCGGCCAGTCGTCTGGCTCGTGAACGTGGTGTCATGAATGCACAAACAAACACGACAGATCAATCAGAGAACCAATACGAATCCACTTACGCGCTTCTGATTCGCTCGGAAGAAAAGAGCCGCAACCTGCTTGAGGTGGCACTGTATCCATTCTTGGGTCTGCTCTCACTCATCGCGATCTGGCAGTTCGCGCAGCAAGCGATCGGCTAAAAGACCAAGTTTTGCCGGTTGGCAGAAACGTGGTGATTATTGGCATTGCTGCCAAGTGCCGCGGCGCGATGATAGCTGTCATGAATGCACGAACAAACTCCCTGAATGGAAGAGATTTACTCAATACCGCGGCGAGATTCGGTTTGATCGCCGCACTGGCGCTCTTAGTTAGCGGTGAATTTTCCGCGAGCGCAGCTCCCGATAATAAACAAGCGACCACGGCAAATCCGCTCAAGCCTCCAGCCAAAGGAGATATTCCGGTTGCCTTTGTCATTTCAGAAGGCGCAGTGATCATCGACTTTTGCGGACCTTGGGAAGTTTTCCGCGACGTCAACATTCCCGGTCACCAGGACGGTCCGTTCCGTCTTTACACTGTGTCCGATACAACCTCCCCGATCCACGCCGGCGGCGGAATGCAGATCATACCCGACTACACGTTCGCCAACGCGCCAGCGCCGAAGGTCATCGTCATCCCCGCTCAAAGTGAACCAAGCGCGGCGATGCTGAAATGGATTTGTGAATCGACAAAGAACACCGACGTGACCATGTCGGTTTGTACCGGCGCATTTGTTCTGGCCAAGACCGGGCTTCTGTCCGGCAAATCCGCGACCACATTTCACGCAGCATTTAATTCTTTTGCGATGGAGTTCCCCGATATCCGTCTCAAGCGCGGCGCCCGGTTTGTCGAAGATGGCAATCTCGCTTCTGCCGGCGGACTTTCGTCTGGCATCGATCTCGCGGTTCGCGTGGTCGAGCGCTACTACGGCCGCGACGTCGCCCAGAAAACTGCCTACAACATGGAATATCAGGGGCAAGGCTGGATGAACGCAGATTCAAATCAAATTTACGCCGCCGCTCCCGTCTCCACCGCCGAACACCCGCTTTGTCCAGTTTGCGGAATGGACGTCGACGTTGCTACCGCTCCGAAGTCTGTCTTTAAAGGCAAGACTTACTATTTCTGTTCCGATGACGACAAGGCAACTTTCGACGCCGCCCCGGATAAATTCGCAACCGCCGATAACAAACTGTGACGCACCAGCGGAATAATGACGGGTTGCCGTGCACACGCCGCATCGTGTTCGTGGCCGCGCCGGGAACCGAGATTCTCGATCTAGTCGGGCCGCTGCAGGTCTTCGCCCGCGCCGCGGAAATGTTCGGCAAACAAAATCCCGGCCGGCCGCCAATTTATTCCGTCGAAGTTATTAGTGCCTCGTCTCAACGATCGCTGGTAACGAACTGCGGCCTGCGCATCACCGCGCATAAGACCTTTCGGGAAGTGCGCGGGAAGATCGACACTCTTCTCATCGCCGGCGGCAATGCCATTGAGCAGGATGAAATAAACGCGGACGTCGTGCGCTGGTTGAGAAAGATCGCCGGACGGATCAGGCGAATCGGATCTGTTTGCACTGGCGCGATGCTGCTTGCTCGCGCCGGTTTGCTCGATGGCCGCCGCGCGACGACGCATTGGAACTGGTGTCACATTCTGATCAAACGGGCCCCGCGCGCAGACGTTGATCCAAACCCGATATTTATCCGTGACGAAAACGTTTACACGTCGGCCGGAGTTACAGCGGGAATGGATCTGGCGTTGGCCCTGGTCGAAGAAGATTACGGTTCGGCGCTGGCGCTGCAGGTCGCGCGCAATCTTGTGCTCTATCTACGCCGGCCAGGGGGACAATCGCAATTCAGCGCCGCGCTATCTCTACAACTGACCGATCGCAAACCGTTGCGCGAGCTCGAGTCATGGGTGCTCGACAACCTGAACAAACCGCTCACCGTGCCGGTGCTGGCGCATCGGGTGGCGATGAGTCCTCGGAATTTCGCCCGGGTCTTCACCAAAGAAATGAAGACCACGCCCGCGAAATTTGTGGAACGCCTCCGCGTCGAAGCCGCTCGACGGCGATTGGAAGAGAGTCAGAACAGCATGGAAACGATTGCCGGCGAGTGCGGGTTCGGAAACGTCAATTCAATGCGCAACGTTTTTCAGCGGGCGCTAAAAATTGCGCCCGGACAATATCGTCGCCACTTCCGCCACGCCAAACATCCGAAGAAAAAAATCAGACCCAAATGACTCTAAGATCTCAGCTTTTTAGCATTTCAGTTGTCAGCCTTTTGTTGAACGTCGCCGCTTTTGCACAGACGAACGCTTCAGATGACAACGAATCGATTAAGAAGGCGGCGCTCGATTACATTGAAGGTTGGTACGCAGGCGACGCCGCCCGGATGGAGCGCGCGCTCCATGCTGAATTGGCCAAGCGCATGATCTCGACCGATCCGAAAACCGGGCGCAGCCAATTCAATCACATGGGCGCGATGACGCTTGTCCAACGCACCCGCGACGGCGGCGGAAAAAAGACGCCGCAAGATCGGCAATTGAAAGAGATAACCATTCTCGATCGTTACAATAATGCGGCGGTCGTCAAAATAATCGCGTCCGATTGGATCGATTACGTCGAAATGGGAAAATTCAACGGCGACTGGAAAATCATCAACGTGCTCTGGGAATTGAAACCCAAGCCAGCGACGCAATAGTCATGAACGCCTCTGTCGCCATTCCAGATTGCGAAATTCCGAATAATGCCAGTCCGGTTCCACGCGCGTTGCTCGTTGTTCTGCGCGTCTATCTCGGCGTGATTTTGTTTATCACGGTTCTCGGTAAGCTCACCCGTGATAACCCGTTCGCGACTGAGATGCTCCGATTCCTTCGCGGAGTTGCAACGCGCCGCGCGTCTGGTCCTTATCTCCACTTTGTGCAGGACGTCGTGATTCCGCACGCGACTTTATTCAGTTATCTTGTCATGACCGGTGAAGCGGTGGCCGCGCTTTCGCTGCTCACCGGAACGCTGACGCGAGTCGGCGCCGCCGTCGCCATGTTTCTGTTTCTGAATTACATGTTGGCCGAGGGCCGCATGTTTTGGTCGCCGGACAGTGAGGACGCAGCCGTCTTCTTCATCGCGCTCGTGGTTTTCCTCGGTCGCGCCGGTCGCGTGTTGGGAGTCGACGCCTATCTGGCAAAGCGTTGGCCGAAGTCTCCGCTCTGGTAACGCAGCGGGAGCTGCCGAGATACAATGGAGCGAATGGAATGAGCGACATGGCCGGTAACGCCGCGAGCGCAGCGGGAGCTGCCGAGATACAAACCTCCTTTAGTTCGGCTTCCGTCAATGCAATGGTGACTGATGAGCCCGCGGAAGAGAGTTTTGTGCGCACTGATTTGCTTAGTCTGTCTCAGTTCGAGCTCGATCGCAGCAGCAGAGCCGAGTGCGTCGCCGTCATCTTCACCAGTCGAATCCGCATCTCCGGTTGCGACACTCACGCAGTCGGTCTCGGAGTTATCTGCGCA
>DATNKD010000134.1:0-2759 GCA_035603575.1 Chthoniobacterales bacterium | reverse complement strand
GTGGCAAGCTCTCCGAACCAATTAACCAACTGCAAAAGCAGTACAATCTACGCGTCATCTACCGTCAGTTTCCCCTCCCGGTACACGCGCACGCCAAGGAAGCTGCCTTCGCCGCCGAAGCCGCCGGACGTCAGGGACGTTTTTGGCAAATGCACGATCTGCTTTATCGCGAGCAGGCCGTTTGGAGCAAGTCGACTGACGCGCGCGCGCTATTCAACGCTTACGCCGGAATGCTCCAGCTCGACTTGAACCGTTTCAAAAAGGACATGGACGGCAGCGAAGTTCAAAAGCAAGTCGAGTTCGATCAGCGACGGGGCGCAGGGATTGGAGTAAAAAACACGCCGACGATTTTTGTTAACAATGAAGCCGTCCCGGGAAACGAGGCGAATCCAGATGGGCTGCCAGCCTTGATTGAAGCCGCGATCAAAAAAGCCAAACCTTCGTCATGAACCGGGCGAAGATCAGTCTGCAAGATCGACAATGAGCCGCTCACGCGTGCAAACAATTTTTTATGGCGCCGCGGCGCTGATTTCTTTGGTCGGCCTGGCCGAAGCTACTTATCTCACCGTCGTTTATTTATCGGGCGAAACCGCGGTTTGCGGCGGATCGGCCGACTGCTTTCAAGTGTTGGGCAGCAGTTACGCCAAGATCGGCAGTATTCCGGTTAGCGGTCTGGGCGCGCTCGCTTATTTCAGCGCTTTCGCCTTCGCCACTTTTGCCGGCTTCGGTTACGTCCGCGCCCGACGATTTTTTGCGTGGACGGTGATCGCCATGTTCTGCATGACGCTCTGGCTGCTTTTCGTTCAGGCTTTTCGCCTCCATGCATTCTGCCGGTATTGTTTATTTTCGGCAGCGCTGGTTTTTTTGCTGACCGGTTTGGTTGTCGCGCGTCCTGTGGCCGAAACACAAGAGAATTGATTTCTATGATTGCCTCACTCCTCGCATCAAAAACTCTTCGCCTCGCGCTTGTCTTCTCAATCGGTCTGCTTGCAACCTTGGCGAGCTGCCAGAAATCCGAAACTACTGCGGGTTCCGCAAAGGGACCGAAGATAGATCCGTGCGGATTAATTACGAACGAAGAAGTCCAAGCCATTCAGGGTTCGCCAATCAGGAACGTCAAAGGCAGCGAACAATCCGACGGCAGTTTTCGAATCGCGCAATGTTTCTACAACGCGGAGACCTTCAACAAATCGGTCAGCCTCGCGGTAACGCAAAGCGATCCGGCATCGGCCAAGGCGCGCACTCCGAAAGATTTTTGGAAAGAAACATTCGGCCGCTACGAAGGAGAAGCGAAAGAGGACAAGGGCGACCAGGAAAAGAAGGAAAGTTTGCGCGAGCAAGATGAAGAGAAGGGACGACCGCCGAAGAAATTGGATGGCATCGGGGATTCCGCTTATTGGACGGCGAATCGGATGGGCGGAGCGCTTTACGTTTTGAAAAACGATGTCTTCATTCGCGTCAGTGTGGGCGGACCTGAGAGCGAAGAGGCCAAAATCAACAGATGCAAGGCGCTGGCCGAAAAAGCTCTCTCTCGTCTCTAACTCGCTCACCATCGCTATCGCGCGCTCTTGCCGAGACGGGCTTGTTGGAGGATTAAATGGCCATGTCGAATTTGATTTCCCCTCGCCCGCGGACGGCTGCTGGGACAAAGCGACATTTCCCAATCGTCGCCAGTCAGTTTAACCCCACTTACGTCCAGGGATTGGTCGACCATGCGACTGCTGAACTGCGCACCCTTGTTCCCGGAACAACCATGACATTGTTTCAAGTCCCTGGTGCATTTGAAATTCCACTCGTCGTCCGCGAGCTCGCGATGCAAAAACGCGGTGACGCCATCATCGCTATCGGCGTCATCTTGAAAGGCAAAACTGATCACGCGGAAAATTTGAGCCGATCAGTGACCGATGCGCTCCAACGAATCGCGGTTACTCACGGAGTTCCCGTCATCAATGTTGTCCTCAGCTTCGACGACGAAGATCAGGCGCGCGCGCGCTGTCTCGAAAATGAAATCAATCGCGGCACGGAAGCGGCACGGGCTGCGGTCGAGATCGCGAACGTCATCTCGAAGTTGCGCAACAATAAGTGATATGGGCAAACGGCGACGCGCGCGCGAAGCGGCCATTCAATATCACTTCTGGCGTGATCTCCAACACGGCGAAACTCCCGAGCGCATGGATGACTTTTGGGAATTTTGTCCGGTCAAACCGAACGTGCGCGAATTCGCCCAGCCGCTGATTGAAGGGATGATTACGCACCTCCCGGAAATTGACGAGCAGATCAAGCGCTACTGCGAAAATTATAATCTCAACCGCATTTCCGCCGTCGATCGCAATGTCTTGCGGCTCGCCATTTACGAAATGCTTTATCGCGACGACATCCCGCCGGTCGTTTCGATCAACGAAGCGATTGAGCTAGCAAAAACTTTTGGCGGCGCCGAATCCGGCGGATTTGTGAACGGTATTCTCGATCGCGTCCGCAAAGATCTGACGCGGCCAGCGCGTGAAGCGGTGACCAAACAAGAGCCCACGGCATAACGCTTCTTTCATTGTCATGTCGAGCGGCAACGTGACGTTGCATCCATTTAACAGCGGCGCAGCCGCCATATTGAGAGCCCGCCCTGAGCGAGCGCAGCGAGTCGAACGGGAGACATCTCTAGATATTTCAGAAATAGTAAGAGATTCCTCCACTTCGGTCGGAATGACAGGAACATGAAATTCTTCGAAGCGCTCGCGCAACAGTTCGCCGGTAAACCGATCGAT
>DATNKD010000133.1:0-20800 GCA_035603575.1 Chthoniobacterales bacterium | reverse complement strand
CAGCGCCTTTTGGTTCAAGCGCGCGAACGGAAGCGCATTTTCTATCGCGGAGCAAAAACCGGTGCGCGATTTCGTGGCAATTGTGCCGCGGTAACGAACATGCGCACATTCGGTGGATTTAAATCGGGCAGCGAATTCTTTTACGGTGAAGTCCGCGGCGAGGATGTCCAGGTCCTGGCCAAGCCATTTTGGATCGACATCCAACCAGCGGGTGAGGTCCGAAAGATCGCCCGGCTCGATGTCGATCTTCCGGTCGCGCCATCCAAGCTTCTCGCGGTCGGATTGAATTACGCCGATCACATTGCGGAAATGAAACACACGCCCCTTGGGACGCCTTTGATTTGGTTCAAAGCGCCGAGCTCGCTCTTACCGCACAACGGCAACATTGAAATCGCATTTCCCGAGCATCAAACCGATTTTGAAACTGAGCTTGCGATCGTTGTTGGACGGCGGGCAAAGAATGTTTCGGTCGAACAGGCGCCGGACTTTGTGTTTGGTTACACAATCGGCCTCGACATTAGCGATCGCGACTTGCAGAAGTCCGAAAAACAATTCGGGCGCTGCAAATCGTTTGATACTTACACGCCGATCGGGCCGTTTGTTTATGCCGATGCCGATGTTCGCGACCTCCCTGTCGAATTGCGCCAAAACGGCGAAGTGCGACAGCAAGGGCGCACGAGCCAAATGATCTACTCCGTGGCCGAGATTGTTTCCTTCGCGAGCCAATCGCTGACGTTGCTGCCGGGCGATGTGATTCTGACCGGAACCCCGTCGGGCGTGGGACCGATCCGCGCCGGAGACGAATTGGAAGCGCAAATCGGTACTTGGCCTCCGCTGCGGAACCACGTGATCAATGCGCGGTGATGGCTGAGCGGCTGGTTACATCCTCGGACAACGCCTGATGCGAAGTATAAGTGACGTTCGCCCAGCGGAGCGTCACTGAAGAAAAGTGAAAACTTTTGCTCGACTCGTGTCCAACCGATTTGGAATAAAGGAGATGTGCCGAGCAGTTAAATTCAACTCCGCCGAAATTATGAAAACATTGCTTACTCTCTGCCTCAGTTTCATCGCATTGAGCGCGTTTGCGCAGCCGCCGCAGCGACCTGGACAACAACCGCCGCCGCCACCGCCAAACGCGCCGCCAGCTGCAGGTGCACCAGCTCAGTCCGGTGCTCCACCACAACAAGCGCCCGGCGCGCCAGGGCAACCCGGCGCACCAGCGCCGGGAGCACCTGCTCAACAGCCACCTGCCGGTATGCCGCCAGGTGCTCCGGGAATGTCACCTGCTGGTCCAGTCGGCGCTCCTCCTGGGGCAGCTGCTCCGGGTGCAACTGTCACTGCGACTTTGAGTCCAAGCGCGACCGCAGCGCCAACGCCCGAAGGTAGCAGTTTGAGTAACAACTTCATCATCGACAACTTCCGCAAGGGCGGCCCGATCATGTGGCCAATCCTTCTCGTCTCGATCGTCGCGTTGACGGTCGTGATCGAACGAATTTTCTGGTGGGGCGGACGTTGGTTCCGGCGCGACCCCAAACGGATCGAAAAAGTTTTCACGGCCATTGAAGTAGGCGACGTGGCGGAAGCGTCACGTTTGTCGCGCGATTCGCGTGACCCGGTTCTACGAATGATGTGGAACGGCTTAAACCATCAGCACGCGTCGTTGCAGGGCGCGCTGCAGGTTGCGGCCGGCATCGAGATCAAGCGCGCGGGTCGATTCCTGGTCGTGATGGACACGTTGGTCACGTTGGCTCCGTTGCTCGGTTTGTTGGGAACGGTCACCGGTTTGATCCGGTCCTTCCGATTCTTGGGTAATGAAGAGTTGGCCATTCAGGCTGTGACCGGCGGTATCGCGGAAGCGCTCATTGCCACGGCCTGCGGTCTGGGCATCGCCATCTTCGCGCTGATTCCGTTTAACTTTTTCACTTCACGAGTGTCTAACTTAGAGTTCGAACTGCAAACCGCGGCCACGAACTTGGAAGTCATGCTTGAAGCCAAAGGTAAGGAACACCGTGAAGTAGCGATCGGCGGCCACACGCCCAGCTCGGCCAAAGGCTCCTCTATCTAGGATTTTTTATGCGCGTTGCCTCGCCTGTCCCTAAGCACAAAGCGCGGATCGAGATCATTCCGTTGATCGACATCATGTTCTTTCTGCTGGCGAGCTTCATGATGGTGAGCCTGAGCCAGGTGCACATGAAGGGCATGAAAGTGAACCTTCCCACCGGTCAGTCCGGCGAAACGCAATCGAAAAAGGATTACATCAGCGTTTCAGTCAATTCCAGCGGCATTCCCTTTTTCGACAAGGAAGAGATGAATTACGACACGTTAACCGCCAGGCTAAAAAAAGTTCACGACGAAAATCCGGAAGCGAAGGTGTTCATTCGTGGCGATGCGGATACGGTTCATTTCAATATTATCCGTGTCCTCGACATCTTGCGGTCGGTTGGCTTTTACAAGGTCGCTTTCGAAATCAAGAGCGAATCGCTCAAGGGAGTGCCCGGATCAGGGAGATAACCAACAATGCCTGGACCACTCCTCTATCGACCGCCTCCGCGCTGGCAATTCTGGGCCGCTCTCGGCGGCGCAATTGCGATCCATTTGGCCTCGGTCGGCATCGCGGCCATCAGACACGAAGCGCCCGCTGTTGATCTGTCGAGCCTCCCAACTGCGACAGTAGAAGCGATGCTGCAACCTGAGGATCAACCGACGCCACCGCCGGAAGACATTCCCATTCCTGAACCGCCGCCAGTTCCGGAAGTCGCGCCCGAGTTTCATGAAGAAAAGCCGCCGCCACCTAAAAACGTGGCCAAGCCCGCCGGTCCAATTAAAGCGCCGCAAGCAGGCGTGCCGGGAACAATGTCGATCTCTGGCGCGAAAGCGGTCGCGATCTTTGCTCCAAAACCGGATTACCCATACGAAGCGCGCAGCCGTCACGTTATGGGCAGCGGTGTTGCCGTGCTCACCGTGGACACGGCCAGCGGCACTGTGACCGATGCAACTATGGCGCAGTCCATCGGCAGTCCGATTCTGGACAATTCGACCACCAGCACATTCAGACGCTGGCGCTTTCAACCCGGGAAAGTTGCGCCAAGAGTCAAAGTCCCGATTACCTACACAATGACGGGAGCCTCCTACTAACTTATGCGAGTTGCTTCACCTATTCCGCACAAACGCGCTCGGATTGAGATCATCCCGTTGATCGACATCATGTTCTTTCTTCTCGCCAGCTTCATGATGGTGAGTTTGAGCCAGACTCACATGAAAGGGATTAAAGTCGCTTTGCCATCAGCACAGGCACCGCCGCCGACTCAAGTAAAAGATTATGTGTCAGTGCGTATCGGTGCGGGTAACGCCGTCAGTTTCGACGGGCAATATGTTCAGGACGAGGAAATCATGTCGCGCCTCTACCGGCTGCACGAGGCAAATCCCAATATTAAGATATCGATTAGCGCCGAAGGTATGGCGCGTCACGGCGATGTGATCACTGTGCTGGACAAAGTGAGACGGGCTGGAATTCAGAAAGTCGGCTATCAGATTCGCGCGGCCCAAGGTGGTCCCGCTGCTGCTCCCGGCACTCCTGGGGCTCCCGGCGCGCCGCCTCCAGCTCCGCCGCCGCCGCCGCATTAATTTGCGATATCGCGGAGGCCTTCCCGCAGCGCGGCGATCGCTTGTGCGCGGTGACTGATTTTATTTTTCAATTCGGGCGGCATTTCGGCAAAAGTCTGTTTGAATCCAGTTGGTTGAAAAACCGAATCATAACCGAAACCGCCGCTTCCGCGCGGTGGATCGACAATGTTTCCTTCAACAACGCCTTCAAATAGGCCGAGCACGTTTCCGTTTTGCGCCAGCGCGATCACGCACCGGAAGTGCGCTGATCGTTTCTCGCCGGCGACGTTTCGCGCGCGTAATTCGGTAAGCAATTTGTCGACGTTTTCTATGTCGCCCGCGCTGTTACCTGCGTAGCGCGCTGAATAAATTCCCGGCGCGCCGTCGAGAGCATCGACCTCGAGCCCGGAATCGTCTGCGAGGACGAGGCTTAGCAATTTCCTCGACGCGGCGATCGCTTTGAGGATCGCGTTCTCTTCGAACGTTTTCCCGTTTTCCAACGGTTTCGAAATTTCGGGGTGCTTGGACAAATTGCGCACTGCGAAGTTCTCTCCAAGTATCCGTTGAATTTCGCGGGTCTTATGCGCGTTGTGCGTAGCCAATAGCAAATCCATTTTCTTTTCCTGCTTTCCTGCTTTCCTAAGAGATATTCAATGAGCAGCGAACGTCGCAAACCATATCCATTCGATCAGATTGAGCCCAAGTGGCAGGCCATCTGGGATGAACGTCAGATTTTTCACGTTCCAAATCCCGGCGAGAAAAATTTCGACGCGGCCAAACCGAAATTCTACGTGCTCGATATGTTCCCGTATCCGAGCGGCGCCGGCTTGCACGTCGGACATCCGGAAGGTTACACCGCCACCGACATCATCGCGCGCTACAAGCGGATGCGCGGGATCAACGTCTTGCATCCGATGGGTTGGGACGCGTTTGGTCTGCCGGCCGAACAATACGCGATTAAGAGCGGCCAGCATCCGGCCGTCACCACCCGCGAGAACGTTGCTAAATTTAAATCGCAGCTGAAACGGATCGGTTTTTCCTACGACTGGCACCGCGAAATTAACACTACCGATCCGCGTTACTTCAAATGGACGCAGTGGATCTTTCTCCAGATTTATAATTCGTGGTTCAATCCAAAAACGAACAAGGCCGAGCCGATTAAAACGTATCGTGGCAAAAATCCAGATGAAGTTCGGCTCGCCTACGTGGCCGATGTGGCGGTGAACTGGTGTCCGGAGCTTGGCACCGTTTTGGCGAATGAAGAAGTGGTTGATGGTAAAAGTGAGGTCGGTGGATTTCCAGTCGTTAGGCGGCCGATGCGGCAGTGGATGTTGCGCATTACCGCTTACGCGGAGCGATTGATCGATGAGCTTGAAGGCCTCGATTGGCCGGAAGGAATCAAATTGCTCCAGCGAAATTGGATCGGCCGAAGCGAAGGCGCGGAAGTCGATTTTAAGATCGACAACAAAAAAATTCGCGTCTTTACCACGCGGCCGGACACGCTTTACGGCGCCACTTACATGGTGCTCGCGCCGGAACATTCGCTGGTCGATCTGATCGTGACCGAAGAGCAATGGCCTGCTGTTCGCGAATATCGCGAAAAGACTGCGCGCAAAAGCGATCTCGAGCGGACTGAGCTGGCAAAAGAAAAAACCGGCGTCTTCACCGGCGCGGTCGCGGTCAATCCGGTCAACGACGAGAAAATTCCAATTTGGATCGCCGATTATGTTCTGCTCGGCTACGGCACCGGCGCGATCATGGCCGTGCCGGCGCATGACGAACGCGATCTCGAATTCGCGCGCAAATTTAATTTGCCGATTCGCCAGGTTGTTCAGCCGGCTGGCGACGAGGAGCCGATCGGCTTTGTCGGCGACGGTATCGCGATCAACTCGCCGATCATAGACGGACTTCCGTCCCGCGAAGCCGTTCGAAAGATCACCGGATGGCTCGAGGAACGCGACCTGGGCAAGCGCGCGATCAATTACAAATTGCGGGACTGGCTTTTTTCGCGCCAGCGTTATTGGGGCGAGCCGTTCCCGATCGTCTGGGAGTCCGAGCCGGACGGGCAGCATCGACATCATCGGGCGCTTGACGAGTCTGAACTCCCGGTCGTGCCGCCACCGTTGGAAGATTACAAGCCGACTGGCACTGGCGAACCGCCACTGGCAAAAGCGAAAGATTGGATCCGTTATTCCGAGAAGGCGACGCGCGAATTAAACGTGATGCCGCAATGGGCCGGCTCATGTTGGTATTACCTGCGCTTCTGCGATCCAGTAAACGACAAACGCTTCGTCGGCGAAAAGGCTGAGAAATATTGGATGGGAGGTCCGAAGCCCGGCGGAGTCGATCTCTATGTCGGCGGGACCGAGCACGCGGTGTTGCATCTCCTTTACGCGCGCTTCTGGCATAAAGTGCTGTTCGATCTCGGTCATGTTTCGAAACCGGAGCCGTTTCAGCGGTTGGTGAACCAGGGAATCATTCTCGGCGAAGACAGTCAGAAGATGTCGAAGTCGCGCGGAAACATTGTTAATCCGGACGACGTGATCGACCAGTACGGCGCGGACGCGTTTCGTTGCTACGAAATGTTTATGGGTCCGCTCGAGCAAATGAAACCGTGGAGTATGCGCGGCGTGGAAGGCATCGCCCGATTTCTCGCCCGCGTCTGGCGTTTGATCATGTCGGAAAACCAGGCTGGCCGATGGGAATTATCGCCCGCCGTGCAGGATGTCGATCTTACCAAGCCGCAGCAGAAAATCTTGCACGCCACGATCAAGAAAGTGACCGACGACATCGAGTCGCTCTCTTTTAACACCGCGATTTCGCAGATGATGATTTTTGTCAACGGATTCACCACGGCGGAAACGATACCGATTTCGGCGATGAAACCTTTTCTCGTCCTGCTCAATCCTTTTGCGCCACATCTGAGCTCCGAGCTCTGGGAAAACTTGAAGTTGCGCGGCGAAATCACCGCGCAAAGCTGGCCGAGTTACGACGAAAAACTTTTGGTCGAAGACGAGGTCGAAATCGTGATTCAGGTGAATGGGAAAGTGCGTGATCGCATCAAGATGTCGATCCAGGCGAGCGAAGAGGAAATCAAAAACGCGGCGCTCACGCTCCCCAAAATTCAGGAACTCACTACGGGTAAGCAAATTGGCAAAGTCATCGTGATTCCAAAGAAACTCGTAAACATCGTGATATGAAAAGAATTTGGAAAGAATTCAAAGAGTTCGCCATCAAGGGCAACGCAGTCGATCTCGCGGTAGGCGTGATTATCGGCGCGGCCTTTGGCGGCATCATCAATTCGCTGGTGAAGGATATCATTATGCCTCCAGTCAGTTTGCTCTCTGGTGGGCTCGATTTTTCGAACAAGTTCGTCGTTCTTCGTGCGGCCAAGGACGGGTCGATCGCATTCCACACGCCGGCGGACGCGGCTAAAGCAGGGGCGATTACCTTGAATTACGGCAATTTTGTCACCCTGATCATTAATTTTCTGATTGTTGCCGGCGCAGTTTTTTTGCTGGTTCGCGCGATCAATCGGCTGAAGCGGCCTAAGAACGCTGATCCGGTGACAAAAGATTGTCCGGCTTGCGCCATGACCATTCCGATTAAGGCGACCCGCTGTCCGCATTGCACAACCGAATTTTCGGGGCAGACGCGCGCTTAAACTGGCCTGGGGTCTGCTGCTAAATCAGGGGTGCAACCCCGCTACAGGTGTTTCCTTTGGGCAAATAATTATTTGCCCGGCCGAAGTTCGATGCTATGGGAGGCCGCGATGTTGCAAATGTCAAAAAGCCTTAACCTTACAATAGTTCTTGCTGTTGGCGGTATCCTCGTTGGTTGCGCAGAACAATCGGTTGTGCAGAAGCCGTTGGCTGCTGTCGCGAGCGCAAATTCGCATCTTGGTCGCATGTCCAATGTCCGCACGACTGCTTACACGCGGGTCGAAAAAGGCGGACGTCGAAATGCACTTGGTGCTTATTTGTCCGGCCATCACGTCATGAGCGCTGCCTCCGATTGGTCGCGCTTCCCTCTCGGCACGCGATTCCGAATCGCCAATTCAAAGGACGAATACATTATCGACGACTACGGAACGGCGTTGGTCGGCACGAGCACGATCGACCTTTACAAGCCCACCAAGCTGGAGATGAAACGCTGGGGTGTGCGCAATGTCGATATCGACATTCTGCAATGGGGTTCTGAGAAGCAGAGCCTCAAAGTGCTCGGCCCACGCGCGAAACATCACACCGTTCGACGCATGATCGCCGGACTTCAGAAAAAGACCCCGTCTTCACGCACTGGGGTTGCTTCTACTTCCGCGCAGTCTTCGGCCCGTACCTCTTCGGGCCGCACTTTGGATTGATTAACGGCGCAGGCCGCCGATTTTCCCGAGAATGAAAATTCTCGTTGTCGGTGGTGCCGGCTACATCGGAAGTGTTTGTGCCGAGCTGCTGCTCGACCACGGCCACGGCCTCACCATTTTCGATAATCTGAGTGAAGGCCATCGTCGCGCGCTCGATCCGCGGGCTGAATTCGTCGAAGGCGATTTGGTAGATCGACAATCGATCGAGAAGACATTGACGAAGCAACAGCCGGATGCAGTCATGCATTTCGCAGCCAACGCGCTCGTTGGCGAATCGATGCAGAATCCGTCGAAATATTTTCGCAACAACATCGCCAACGGCCTCAATCTCCTCGACGCGATGATCTCCGCCGGTGTTGGGAAGATCATTTTCTCATCGACCTGTGCAATCTTCGGTCCGCCGGAGCGCGTCCCAATCGACGAAACGATCCTGCCTCGGCCGATCAATCCCTACGGTGAATCGAAATTGGCCTTCGAGAAAATTTTGCGTTGGTATGGCGAGATCCACGGATTGAAATTTGTTTCCCTTCGCTATTTCAACGCCGCCGGCGCGTCGGCGAAATTTGGCGAAGACCATCGCGTCGAAACGCACTTGATCCCGAATGTGCTGAAGGTCGCGCTCGGCGAGAAACGACATGTCGAAATTTTCGGGACCGATTACGAGACGCCGGATGGCACCTGCGTCCGCGATTACATCCACATTATCGATCTTGCCCGCGCCCACATCCTCGCGCTCAATGCGACCAAGAGCGATTTTTACAATCTCGGTACCGGTGGTGGCGCGAGCGTGCGCGAAGTGATTGATTCCTGCCGCAAAATTACCGGACGCAAGATCGACATCGTGGAAAGGCCGCGCCGCCCGGGCGACCCGCCACGATTAATCGCGTCCTCGGAAAAAATTAAACGCGAGCTCGGCTGGAAGCCGGAGTTTCAATCGCTCGACGCCATTATTGAGAGCGCTTGGAAATGGCACCAAAAATTTCCGCGCGGCTACGAAGATTAAAAAAAGCGCCCGCGAATTTCTTCGCGAGCGCTTTGAATTTTCACCAATTGTGAGTCGTTTTCTGTTACGGCTTCTCCGTAGTTGTTGTGGTCGTTGTTTCTTTCTTTTCGATCACGGCTGGCTTGCTCAGCACGATTTTCCGTACAAGCATGCGATCGCCTTCCCGCACATAATAAACCGTGGCGGGCAGATCTGGACGGACCGCTGACCAGGTGACCGTATGGCCTTCCGGATCAAGAATCGTCGTGTCCTTGCTGTAGTAATAACGCACCGGCGCCGGGTCCGTGCTGGTGCGGAACGTGAGGTAATCCGTTCCCGGCGTGTAGGTGCTGATTGTTCCTGTGCTGGTGGTAGTACTCGTCTCCGTGACGGCAGTTCCGGTCGCAGCATCTTTCGTTGTGACTGTGGTCGAGGTTTGAGCGATCGCTGTTACGACGCCCAAACTGCAGGCCACGGCCAATATTTTCGCTAATGTAGTTTGTTTCATAGTTGTCCTCTGCTTTGGTTAACCAAATGCTCGTTGTTGTGGATAGGTTGGACTTCTCGGAGCGGCCGTTTATTCGACCGCAAAGTTGTTTCGCGCGCTGCGCCACGATCGGTTTTTGAAATCATGCAAGCGCTTCCCGGATTTCGCGACTTTCTGCCCGACGATTGCGCAGCGCGGAATTACATCTTCGGGCAGTGGCGCGAGGTCGAGCGGCGTTACGGTTTCGTTGAATGGGATGGTCCAGTGCTCGAACCGACAGATCTTTATCGCAAAAAGAGCGGCGCCGAGATCGTCGATCAACTTTTCAATTTCACCGACAAAGGCGATCGCGAAGTATCGATGCGGCCAGAATTGACGCCGACGCTTGCGCGCGTCGTCGCCGGGCACGAACGCGCGTTCAAAAAACCGCTCAAGTGGTTTTCCATCGGCCAGTTCTTTCGTTACGAAAAACAACAGCGCGGCCGTTTGCGCGAACATTACCAACTCAACTGCGACATTATCGGCGAGAGCGACTTCGCGGCTGACATCGAGCTGATCGCTCTTTGCATCGACATCTTGCGCGCCTTTGGCCTGACCGAAAAAGATTTCGTTGTCCGCATCAGCGACCGAGAGTTCTGGACCGATTTTTTGCAGAAACAAAAACTTCCGACCGAAAAATGGGAGGAAGTCTTGCAGACGATCGACAAATCAGGCCGCGAACCGCGGGAGAAAACGGTAGAAAAACTCGGCAAGCTCGCGGAGCCGGTTTTCTCCATCTTCGACGAAGGCGGCCGCAGCGGGAAACTTGATCGGCTGGTGGATGGACTTGGCGCGCGCGGACTTGCCGGATTCGTGGATACCGACGTTCGGATCGTGCGCGGTCTGGCTTACTACACCGGCACTGTTTTCGAAGTCTTCGATCGCGCCGGAAAACTGCGGGCGATTGCCGGCGGCGGGCGTTACGACAACTTGATCGGCCAGCTCAGTGACGGCGCCGTTGCGACGCCCGCCCTCGGTTTCGCGATGGGCGACGTAGTGCTCGGTGAATTACTTCGCGATCGTGCCGCGGCCCGCGAGAAATTGGAAGCGGCCGTAAAAGAGCAAAACAAGATCGACATCTATGTTGTCATCGCGAAGGAGCAACGGCGGCCCGACGCGCTCGAGCAAATTCAAGAACTGCGCGACCGCGGTTATCGCGTCGATTACCCGCTGACGGCCGACAAGGTGGCCAAACAATTTCAAACTGCCGAAAACGTCGGCGCACGGATAGCGCTTCTTTACGGCGACGAATGGCCGCAGGTTAAAGTCAAAAATCTCGCCACCCGCGAGGAATCGTTGATCCTCGGCGACGCATTGCTGGACAGCGTCGCAAAATTCTTCAACGTCTCCGGTTCCACCTGAGCATGTACCGGACGCACAACTGCAATTCACTTCGCAAGAGCGACATCGGCAAGGAAGCCACCCTTGCCGGATGGGTCCACGTTTCGCGTGATCATGGCGGCGTCATATTTGTCGACCTGCGCGACCGCGAAGGAATTACTCAGGTTGTCTTTCGACCGGAAGAGAACGCGCAGCTTGCGAAGGAAGCGCACGGTTTGCGGAGCGAAGATGTGATTCAAGTTTCGGGCAAGATCGCGGCGCGCGTGCCGGGGACTGAAAATTCAAAACTCGCCACCGGCGAAATCGAATTAATTCCAAGTCAGTTGCGAATTCTCAATCGCGCGGACGATCTGCCGTTTCCAATCGACGCCGAGATCCACAACGAAGATCTGCGGTTGACATATCGGTATTACGATCTTCGCCGGCCGGAGCTCTCGCGCAATCTGCGCGTCCGTCATCGCGCGGCCAAGGCCACGCGCGATTATCTCGATTCGCAGGGCTACATCGAAATCGAAACGCCGATTTTGTCGAAGAGTACGCCGGAGGGTGCGCGCGATTTTTTGGTGCCGAGTCGATTGATGCCCGGCAAATTTTACGCCTTGCCGCAGGCGCCGCAGCAATACAAGCAGCTGCTTCAAGTCGCCGGGGTCGAAAAATATTTTCAAATCGCGAAATGTTTTCGCGACGAGGACTTGCGCGCCGATCGTCAGCCGGAATTCACTCAAATCGACATCGAAGCCTCGTTTGTGACGCCGGACGACATTTTCGCGCTGACCGAGGGAATGCTCGCCGCCATTTTCAAGGCCGCGCACAAGATCGACATCAAGACGCCGTTCGATCGCCTCACTTATCGCGAGGCCGTTGGTCGATTCGGCAGCGACAAGCCTGATCGCCGATTCGGCGTCGAGCTCATCGATGTCAGCGACGATTTTCGCGCCAGTAATTTCAAAGTGTTTCGCGGTGCGCTCGACGCTGGCGGCGTGCTCAAAGCGATCAACGCGAAAGGTTTTGCCGGAATCACGACCGGGCAAATCGAAGAGCTGACGGAAACGGCGAAGGTTTTCGGCGCGAAAGGGCTTGCCTTCATCAAGGTCGAGAACGGCGAATGGAAATCGCCGATCGTGAAATTCTTCAACGACGCCGAGAAAGCGGCGCTGAAGTCGAAATTAAAAATCGAAGAAGGCGATCTGATTTTGTTCGGCGCCGACAAATGGGACATTGCCTGCGAAGTCCTCGGACGGATCCGGCTTCGCGTCGCAGAGATCCACGATTTACTTCGCACTTCTGTTAAGGGCCAGTCCGGCCCGGACTCCGGCTCGGACTGGGATTTTCTTTGGGTAACGGATTTCCCGCTCATGCAATGGAGCGCGGAAGAAAATAAATGGAATGCGGTCCATCATCCGTTTACGCGACCGAAAGCCGAAGATCTGCCGCTACTCGAACAGAAAAAATTTCCCGAGATTCGCGCTGAAGCCTACGACGTCGTCCTCAACGGCGTTGAGATCGGCGGCGGCAGTATGCGAATCCATGAGCCGCAGTTGCAGGAAAAAATGTTCGAAGCGCTCGGCGTGAACGCGCAAGATCGACAATCAATGTTCGGTCATTTGCTGCGTGCGTTGCGACTGGGCGCGCCACCGCATGGCGGGATCGCGCTCGGCCTCGATCGGCTAGTCATGCTTCTTTGCGGCGCGGAATCAATTCGCGACGTGATGGCCTTTCCGAAAAACAATCGCGGGATGGACCTGATGACGCAGTCGCCCGCCGATGTCGACCCGCGCCAGCTCCGCGACTTGGCGATCAAGCTGGTGGGTGATGTTCGCGGCCAGTCCGGAAAAGAATCGCCACCGAAAAAGTGACGATTGTGCCGAAGCAGATCCACCAGGGAAATTCCATGGTTGGAAGCCAGGCTGGCTTGACGTAAGCAACCTTGCCGAACAATCGCGCGATTGTATTCAGTAGATCGCTCAGAATCGTGACGACAACAAAGCCAGTAATCATGGCGATGATGTTGCCGCGATTATTGCCGCGCGATTTTGTGAGCATGCCGGCGAGGAAAATGCCGAGCACAGAGCCGTAAGTGTAACCATAAATCCCGATCACGATCGGGATGATGCGCACATTCGGGAGCGCGATGATAAAATAAGAAGTCGCCGACGCGACGATGATCATGAGAACGGAAAAACCGACTGTGGCCCAGCGCACAGTGCGCAGACTTTGTTCGCCGGTTGCGCCGGGATTGATGTAAGGCTCATACCAATCGCGGGTGAAACTGGTTGCGAGCGCATTGATCGCGGTGCTGAGCGAGCCCATGGCAGTGGCGAAAATTCCGGCGATCAACAAACCGCGCAGTCCGATTGGCATTTCGTAGAGAATGAAATGGCAAAACATATCGTTCGGCGATTTCGGCAGGTTCGGATCGAAATGTGTCTGGTAATAAACCCAGAGGAGCAGGCCGATGCTCAAAAATGTGAGCGCGATCGGGATGTCGGCGATTCCAGAAAGAATGAGCGACCGCCGGCTGCGCCGAATGTCCACGGCCGTCAACATCCGTTGGACCATGTCTTGATCGGTTCCGTGCGTAGCCATGGTGATGAATGTCGATCCAATGAGTCCGGCAAAAATCGTGTACTCGATTTCGAACATGCCTTTCCATTTGTCCCACCCACTTTTCGCGGGGTCGAGTCCGGTCGTGATGATATCGGACAAATGAAAACCGCCGTGGAGCTCGGCGATTTTGTGCCAGCCTCCGGGAATCGCGCCGTAAAGCAGACCGAGCGCGACCAGTGCGCTGCCCATCATGATGGAAGCCTGAATGAAATCGGTCCAAACGACCGCCTTGATTCCGCCGATGGTGGTGTAGATCGCAGTCAGGATCACGATCACAACCGTCGCGCCAATGTAGATAAGAAGAGTTTCAGTTTGTCCGGGCCGCGTGCCGCGAATCATTTCGTAAGCGAGCACGAGCGCAATCGCGGCGACGTAAAGCCGCGCGCCCGAAGCGAGCACCCGGGTGAACAAGAAAACAGCGGAGGCGGCGTTTTTGGTTGCGACGCCAAACCGGGCGGTCAGATATTCGTAGATCGAGAAAACTTTGTAATCGTAGTACGGCTTGATGAAAATGTAGCTGACGAGAATGCGCGCCAGGATGGTGCCGAAGGCCAGCTGGATGTAGGTGTAATTGCGCAGCGCAAAACCTTCGCCGGGCGTTCCGAAAAAAGTACCGGCGCTTGTTTCGGCGGCAATGATCGAGGCGAGCACGGCCCACCATGGAATTTGCCGGCGGCCGAGAGCGAAATCTTCCAAGTCGCGCTCCTTGCGACCCATGCGTAGGCCGATGAAAATGATAATGAAAAAATAAAGCAGCAGAACCGCGCTATCGATGGCAAGACGTCCATCCATGTCGATCTTAGGTGACAGAATTTTGGCCCAGCGCAAGATTTCCTGCGTGCAGCTCGCAAAAATTCCCGCGCCAGATTTCGATCTGGCAATGACACTCGGTTCCGGCCAGGTCTTTCATTGGGAGAAACTCGGCAATGGTTTCATCGGCGCGATTGGCGATCGGCCGGTCTATGTGGAGCAGCGCGGCGACGTTTTGAAAATCGGCGGCGACGAAAGACAACTTGACTGCTTAAAGCAGTCAAGTTTGGAAGGAGACGTGGTCGATACCCGGCGGATTGTCGCCCGGTATTTCGCGCTCGACCATGCCCTCGCCGAAATCTGCGCGTCGTTTCCGGACGATCCGGTGATGAGCGCAGCCAAGGAATTTTGCCGCGGCTTGCGAATCATTCGCCAACCAAAATGGGAGTGTTTGGCCACGTTCATCTGTTCGTCGATGAAACAAGTCGCACACATTCGGCAAATCTCGCGAAACTTGCGCGAGCGATTTGGCGAGCCGCGGAAGGTCGACAGTCACATTGTGCTGACATTTCCGGCGGCTGACCGGATTGCACAAAGCTCGGAGAAAGAATTGCGCACATGCGCGCTCGGTTATCGCGCGAAGAATTTGCTGGCAACGGCACGCCTCATCGCGAGGGGAGAGGTCGATCTTGAAACGCTGACTGCGCTTACCGATGTCGATCTTCGGACTCGGTTGTGCGAGCTGCCCGGCGTAGGCGCGAAGGTTGCTAATTGTGTGATGCTCTTTGCCTACGAGCGGCTACGCGCGTTCCCGATCGACGTCTGGATCGAGCGGGTTTTGCGCGAAAAGTATTTCCCGGAGGCGCGAAGATTGAACGCCGCGCGGCTCCAGGCGTTCACACAGAAATACTTCGGCGACCATGGCGGTTACGCACAGCAATATTTGTTTCATCACGCGCGGATGAATAAGGCGAAGACTAAGATTAAGAGGAAGAGGAAGAGCGGCCCGGGTCGGTTGTCACGATCTCAGGCGTGAGATAATGTCTTGGTTCTGAATTCATGACCACGGCAGAGTTCATCATTGGCCATTCGGCGGACGATGCGGCCGAAAGAAAGAAGGAGGCGCACAAGATTCTTTGGGCGCTTCTGGCCGCGCTCGGTATTCATTTGCTCATCGGATATTCGCTCGCGGTTTTTGGCGGGCTACTTTATTCGCCATTTTCAGTGATCGAAGAAGACAAACCGGTCGAGCTGACGTTTGTCGATCTGGCCACGCCCGCGCCTGCGAAAAACACGATGTTCATTCCGAACGATGAATCGAAACAAACCGAGCAGCCGAAGGAAAAAACATTCGAATCAAACGCCAACTCAATCGCGGCGAGTGAGAATCCGTCGGCCGGCAGTTTGCCATTGCCGTCGCAGCAGGGAGGGGACCGGACTAATCTAGATTTGAATTCGCAACGGCAGTCGATTCCGAACGAAGGCGCGCAACCCCAGCCCAGTACCGCACCGCAACAATCGGCCACGCCGCAGCCCACTGCTCAACCCACGCCGATTTCGAAGTCGGAAGAATTTGCGATGTTAACTTCGACACCAACACCGCGACCCAGCGTCGCCAGCACTCCGCAGCAGCCAAAGTCCGCCTATCAACCCTACAAAGAAAAGACGCGTCTCGCTGGTGCGATCACAAATCGAGGCACTTCCGCGGTGAACGCAGTCGGCACGCCGCTCGGCCGTTATCAAAAGATCCTGTTCGATGCGGTTGGATCACACTGGTATGCCTACATTGAAGAAAAGGCGGATTTGGTTAATCTCGGGACAACTCGCGTGACCTTTTGGGTGGATCGCAACGGCCGGGTCAAGAATCTCAAAGTGATCAGCAACGATTCCAACGAAGCCTTTGCAAACGTCTGCCTTCAGGCAATTCTAGACGCGAAGTTACCACCGATTCCGGAGGACGTAGCGAGCGCGCTGCCGCCGGAAGGTCTGGAAAGCGAAATTTCGTTTACCACATTCAGTAACCGATGATTGTTACTTAGATCACAATGCTCCAGGTTTTCCAAACCATCGCCGGGTTTTTTACCAAGGGCGGCATTTTCATGTGGCCGTTGCTGGCGTGCTCAATTGTTTCGCTGACCGTGATTATTTTGCGGACGCTGGCGTTGCGGGAAAAAAATGTATTGCCGCTTACGATCGAGAGCGAAATGGAACGGCTGGCGCCCGGTGCGAATCCGGAACGGCTTTTTCGCATCGTGCAGCATGACGCGTCTTCGCTCGCGCGGATTGTGCGCGTCGCGCTGGCGCATTTGCGCTGGCCGCGCTCGGAAAATGTGGAGACGGTGCAAACGCGCGCGCGTCACGAGATGGTGCGCCTCGAAAAAGGTCTGGTCGTGCTGGAAGTGATCATCGGCATTGCGCCGTTGATCGGACTGATCGGGACCGTGTCCGGTTTGGTGCACGTGTTCGCCAGTCTCGGGGTCAGCGCCACCTCAGCCGATCCGAAACAGATCGCGCGCGGAATTTCCGAAGCGTTGAATTGCACCGTCTTCGGGTTGGGAATTGCCGTGCCAAGTCTGATCGCATTCGTTTATTTTTCGAAAAAAGTGGAAGTCCTCTCAGTGGAAATGGAATCGCTGGTGACGGAGCTGCTTTCAAAGTGTTACTACGGCCGGCTCGCCGGTGGGCGAGCCAAGACGCAAATCCCGGCCCAGACCTTCACGCCCGCTGAGCCCACGACGCCGGAAATCGCGCCGATGGCGTGACGCAAGATCGACATCTGTGAAATTTGCAGTCCGCAAACGGCGCGCGCCATCGATCATTATTGTTTCGCTGGTCGACATCCTGACGATTCTCCTGATTTTCTTCGTCGTTTCGACCACGTTTAAAAAGGATCAGCCTGAAGTGCAGATCAATTTGCCGGAATCGAAAACGGCGACGAACGCGCCGAAAGAGCTCGAGCATGCGGTCGTGAGCGTCGATCAGAACGACGAAATCAAACTCGACGGCAAAACCGTGGCGGTGGAGGAACTGGAAAGCGCGGTGAAAAATTTATCTGACACGCGCCGAAGCACACTCGCGTTGCAGGCGGATAAGAAAGCGTCGTTCGGCACGATTGTTAAAGTGATGGATGCGTTGAAGCTCGCTGGCGTGAAGAATCTGCCGGCATTCACGCGCGGCGAACCATGAGATTGTCGATCTTGCAGTACGGCGACCCGATTTTGCGCGCCAAAGGAAAACGGATCGAGAAGATCGACAATCGTATTCGGGAGTTGGCGCAGAACATGATCGAGACGATGCACGACGCCAACGGTGTCGGTTTAGCGGCACCGCAAATCGGCGAATCTCTGCAGCTCACGGTCCTCGATGTTTCACAGGTGGAGGATCGGCCGAGCACGATGAAGTTGAACGGCAAAAACGTCGACCCGCGAAGCGCGATGCCGCTGGTGTTGATCAATCCGCAGATTGATTTAGGCGGCGAAACCGAAATGGGAACCGAAGGTTGTCTGAGCTTCCCGGAAATCACCGGCGAAATTGACCGGGCGAAATCGATCACCGTGCGGGCTCAGAATTTAGACGGCGAGCCGATTGAGATCGAAACGACCGGTTTTCTGGCGCGGGCCATTCAACACGAGGTCGATCATCTCAACGGGATTCTCTTTATCGATCGGATGAGCTCGGCGGCCAAAACAAGTTTGTTGAGCAAGCTCAAGCGACTGCAAAAGGAGACCCAGCGCGGCGCGAAATATCGACAAAAAGCGGTCGCGGAGACGACGCTCTGATTCAGAGCGCTTTGTAATCGACCGAGATGGTGCGGAAGACGAGCGCGTCGTGTTGGGCCGAGAAATAGAAAAGCTCGAGCATGGTCGCGCCGATGGTCCACTGATAACCGACCAGCGTTTGGATAACGTCGGAATCGGTATCGCGCGTGCGCGAGACTAATTTCCCGGTTCCATACTTCGCATCGAAGTAACGGCGGATTTCGCCCATGCGCTCATTGTAACGTTCGATCGACCAATCGGGATATTCGTATTGCAATTCGACGCCGAACAACGCGCCGCCTTTAAAAGTGAAGAGCGTTCTTTTCAAACCGGGATGGACGAGGCCTTCCACAGTCCAGACTTGGCGATTTTCTTTTTTCTCACGCGAAACAATTGTCGCCTTCGCGCCTTTGAGCACGGCTTCGACGCGCGAAATCGGATCGTTCCAGCGAAATCCAAAAGGCGGCAGCAATTCTTCGGCCCCGAAAGCTTTCGGGGTTGTTGAGACGACGAAAATCAACAGAACGAATGAAATCAGAACGCGCGGCATGTTGAATCAAAGGCGCAGAAACACATTAGCGACGTGATGAAGCAAGGAAAATGCCGACGGTCACAAAGGCGGTCAGGCATCGTACGCTTGGTGAAATTTTCACTGCTTGGGGACACGCTCGTTTTGGTTTTTCAGTCAAGATTTTTTTGACCGAAAAAGAAAAATAAAGTTCAGATTTTTTCTTGTCGCTGTCGGAGTCGATTTCTAGTCTCAAGCCAGCGGCAGGGACGAAAGGAAGGCGCCTGTGAATAAGATGTGAACATGTCTGAGAAAGATTAATTCCCGAGAATGAGTAAGCCCTTAACCCTGCTAAATCGAGAAGATAAAGGAGATGTCGATCCTGGCTGGCAAGGTTTTCTGGTGCGGAATCTGAGTGTGCGTTTCCCCTCGTGTTTTACTGGTTTTTGCGTTTTTTCGCGTTTTTTGATCCTTCGAATGAATGCGGCGTCCAGGAAACGTCTCGTTCGTTCCAAGCTCAAAATCCCTCCGGCAGCCGCCTTTATGGCGATTGTGTAACACTGTTAACAAGTCCCTTATGGACGATAAATGTACCCAGCTTTGGCAGAAATTATCAGCCGCTCTAAAACCTCAGGTTAGTGCAGACACTTTTAAGCGCTGGTTCTCTGCCGTCGAATTAGTCGGCGCGACTGACAAGACGCTGAGTTTTCGCGTGCCGAACAACATCTACCAGTACTGGATCGAGAGTAATCATATGGCGGCGCTTCAGGCGGCCGTGCTGGCGGCATTGGGCGAACCGCGCGGAATTAAATTCATTTCATCCGAATCGCCGGTTGAAGAAATCGAAGCGATCAGTGTCTCAAAACAAACTGATTCCGGTCGTGAAACCAAAGCGACGAGCGGCAGTTCGCTTGGACTCAATCCGCGCAACACATTTGAATCGTTCGTGATCGGACCGAACAATGAAATCGCGCACGCGGCCAGTCTCGCGGTCGCGCAAGCGCCCGCGCGCACCTACAATCCGCTTTTTATCTACGGCGGCGTCGGTCTCGGCAAAACGCACCTGATGCAAGCGATCGGGCAGTACGTGGTCGCGAAAAAGAAAAACATGAAGGTGATTTATCTTTCGAGCGAACTTTTCATCAACGAATTCATCGACGCGATTCAACACAACAACCTGGTCAAATTCCGGAAGCGCTACCGCCAGGCCGATCTGCTCTGCATTGATGACATTCAATTTCTCGGCGGCAAAGAACGCTCGCAGGAAGAATTTTTTCACACGTTCAATACGCTTTTCGATGGACATAAACAGATCGTGCTTTCCTCCGACCGGCCGGCGTCGGAGATCGCCAATCTCGAGCATCGACTCGTCTCGCGATTTGAGTGGGGCCTGACGGCGGAGCTGCAACCGCCTGCGATTGAGACGCGCCTTGCGATCTTGCGAAAAAAAGCGCGGGGCATGCAGATCAAACTGCCGGATGAAACCTTCGAATTTCTGGCGAACCGAATCCGGAGCAACGTTCGTCGATTGGAGGGCGCGCTGATGCGCGTTGCCTCATTCGCGTCGCTCAGCGGCAAACAGCTCACGGGCGAAGTGATTGAGCATTTGCTCAAAGACATTTTGCAGGAGGAAGCGCGGACTTCGATCACGATCGAGCAGATTCAGCGGCGCGTGGCCGAACATTTCGATGTGCGGCTGGCGGACATGACGAGCAAGCGCCGGCCGGCAAGCATCGCGTTCCCGCGACAAGTTGCGATGTATCTGGCTCGCGAATTAACCAAATCGTCGCTCAACGAAATCGGAGATGCGTTCGGCGGGCGCGATCACGGCACCGTCTTGCACGCGTGCAAAACAGTGAAAAAGCGGATGAAAGAGCAGGACAACATTCGGCAGACGATTTCGTTTATTGACAGCTCATTGCAGCGCTAATTGCGCTGTGAGATTACGGTTGCCGAATAAGATCGCACGCCTAACATCTTAGGCAGATTTGTCCTCATGAAGTTTAGCGCGACAAAGGAAAAGCTGCTGGAAGGCTTGCAACAGGTCCAAAATGTCGTCAGCACGCGCACGACGCTGCCGATTCTTTCGAACGTTCTGCTGCAAGCAAGCGATGGCGAAGTGCATCTTACGACCACCGATCTCGACGTTGGTGTTCGCGGAAGTTTTGAAGCGGAAGTGGAAAAGGAAGGAGCAACGACGCTTCCGGCGCGCCGGCTTTTTAACATCGTGCGCGAGCTTCCCTCGAGCGAAATCCAAATCGATGTCGATGGAAAAAACGCCGCTTCCATTCGGAGCGGGCAAAGCTTCTTCAAAATCCTTGGATTGCCGGAAGAAGAATTTCCGCCGCTTCCGAAATTTGAAGAC
>DATNKD010000132.1:0-5423 GCA_035603575.1 Chthoniobacterales bacterium | reverse complement strand
CGTTCCGAATGATCTGATCGCAAGTGAAATCCGGTAGCACGCCCTCCAATCCATAGCCGGGTTGAATCCGCATCCGTCGGTCCTTGACGAACACAAACAGGACAGCGCCGTTGTTTTGGCCTTTCTGGCCGACCGTCCAAGCCTGGAATGTGCGCTGAGTGAAATCTTCAATCGAGCTTTGCGACGGCATGGTTTGCCAAATCGCGACAACGACCTGGTTCGAAGTTTCTCGCTCGAATTGCGCGAGTTGTTCGTTGAAACGATTGGCGGCCTCTTTCGAAACGACTCCGGCATAATCATTAAAGTATGCCGCGGGTTTCGGCGGAATGTCTTCGGCCGCCTGAGAATGGACCGCGACGAATGCCGCCAGGCAGAAAGCGATTCGTTTCACGCTTGAACCGGTTGTCGATCCTTCAATGCAAGATCGACAATTACCTTACGGTGTCGCAGCCGCAGTCGCTGCGGGCGACGCAGCTGGCGCAGGCGAGCCGAAATTGAAATTCACGGTCGGCGCTTTTTCCGCACCCGGCTGGGCGGCGAAGAATGGGCGCGGGGCGAACCCAAACATCCCGGCAACCGTATTGGTCGGGAAACGGCGCACTGCAGTATTGTAATCCTGAACCACGGTATTGAACTTGTTCCGCTCAACCGAAATTCGGTTCTCGGTGCCTTCCAGTTGCGCCTGCAGTCCCTGAAAATTCTGGGTCGCGCGCAATTGCGGATAGTTTTCCGCCACCACCAGCAAACGCGAGAGCGCATTGCTCAATTGCCCCTGTGCGGCCTGGAATTCTTCCAGTTGCTTGGCATCGGTCGGTGCTTTGGTGGGATCAAGCTGCACCCGTCCGACGCTCGCGCGCGCATTTGTCACTTCGGTCAAGGTTGATTTTTCGAAATTGGCGGCGCCGGCGACCGTGTTGACAAGATTCGGAATGAGATCAGCGCGACGCTGGTACACCGTTTGCACCTGCGCCCATTGCGCATCGACGCTCTGCTGCAAACCAACCAGCCGATTGTAAGTCCCCCAAAAAAAGAGACCGATGACGAAAACGATAAACAGGATGATGACGAGCAATCCGCCGCAACCGATCGCAAATTTATTCATAAGATCGACAATGTAAGTGCGAGCAACCGTTCAGGAAAGCGGTCGCCAAGTCAAACCTGCTATCGGCCGAGGACGAGCCGCAAGAAATACGCGTCCGAGAACTTCTCGCTCATTCCCTGCCTGACAATGAGCGCGTTCAACGATGGGATGATAAACAAGCGCTCATAGTTCGAGCCAAGCGCGACGACCATATCGGACGGCGCCGCTCTGCAAACGCAGATGCCAGTCCAACGCGCGCGTTGCCACTTGAGGTCCAGTTCCTTTTCGATGTCGATCTCGCGCGCGTTCGGTGCCTGCCGGTTCAGCCAAAACGTCAGGCCGTAAGACGGGTTGGCGTCGGATCCGGTCAATGCCTGGCCGAGCAGGCTCGCCGGAACAATTTGTTTTCCGTGATAATTGCCGTGGCCAAGCACCAACTCGCCTAATCGCGCCCATTCGCGCGCTCTCAGTTCAAAACCGGTGGCGGGCAAAGGATTGCTGCGCCCGTCTTTTTTGAATTCGAGGCTCTTTAGGCCAAGCGGCGAGAGAACATTCTCTTCCAAATAGGAAATGGTCGAGCGCCCGTTCAGTTTCCGCCGCAAGACCTCGGAAAAAATTTGGAGATGACTCGGACCGTAGGCGAACGTCGATCCCGGCGCAGCCACCAGCGGCAATTGAATTGCCGCGGCATTTCGGTCGCGGATTGATTCACTATGAAGATGCGGCGCCGGCTCGATCCCGTCGGTTTGATTCAACAACTGGCGAACCGTGATCTGCGATTTGCGCGGATCGTTTTTCCATTCGGCAATGGTATCGGCGACGCGGTCGTCGAGTTTGATTAACCCGTCACGCGCAGCGCAGAGCGCGGCGATGCCCCAAAAACTTTTTGTGCCGCTGAAGATTTTACACCGCGCGTCGACCGAACCGCCATTGGCGTAATGTTCGAAAACGGTGCGTCCGTTTTGGCTGACGAGCATGGAAAAGCCGCGTTTGTTTTCGGAATAGTTAGCGGCGCGCGCGCAATTGCCTGGCTGAATGTCGGCAAACGACGATGTCGATGTTGCAAGCGACGCCAGGATCGACAACGCGACAAAGCGCGCCGTCATTCCGATGCTGGAGTTGGGGTCGCTGTCGTCGTGCCGCGATCCTCGGTCGCAGCTACCGTCGGACGCGGGCTTACCGGCAGGTGGCGTGTGCGCAGCTCCTCGACGTTTGGCAGTTCATCGAGATTGCGCAGACCGAAATGATCGAGAAAAAATTCCGTCGTCTCGTAAAGCAACGGGCGTCCCGGAATTTCGGCGCGGCCGGAAATTTTAACGAGGCCGCGCTCCATCAAGGTTTGCAAAACGCCATCGATAGTGACGCCACGGACTGCTTCGACATCGGCGCGGGTGATCGGCTGGCGGTAAGCGATGATCGCGAGCGTCTCGAGCGCGGGCGAGCTCAAGCGTGCCGGTTTCGGCGCCGGGAAAAGTCCGCGGACCCATTGGACGTACTTTGGATCGCTCGCCAGCTGCCAGCCGTCGGCTTTTTCGACAAGCTGAAACCCGTGCTCGTGCTGAATGTATTCGATTTTTAGTTGCTCGATCGCGGCAGCGACCTCCGCTGGTCGAACATTTGCGAATTCGTTAGGCGACAATTCGTCTTCCGCACCGGCGTTGCGGAGAACATCGACAATCTCTTTGGTCGAGACGGGCTTTTGCGCGCTAAAGAGCAACGCTTCGATGACGCGAGGGAGATTCATACCTTCTAATTCGCGCCGATCGCGCTTTGGATTGCGTCCGCGATACGATTGGCGTGTTTGTCGATCTTGTCGAATTCGCGGCCTTCGATCAAAAGGCGAATTTTCGATTCGGTGCCGGAGTAGCGCAGAAGAATGCGACCTTTGCCGGCCAGCTCGCGTTCTACCTCCTCCCGCAATTTAACGACTTCGCGCAGTTCCTCGATCGGCGGTTTCGATTTGACCACGAGGTTGCGCTGCGCCTGCGGATATTTCTTGAGACACTTTTTCAATTTGCTTAGCGGCTGACCCGTTGTGTGCATGATCCGTAAAATCTGGAGTGCGCTGATGATGCCGTCGCCGGTGGTTGTGAAATCGCGGAAGATAATGTGGCCGCTTTGTTCGCCGCCGAGGTTGAGATTTCGAGAAACCATTTCTTCAATGACGTAACGATCGCCCACTTTGGTGCGAATCACTTTGCCGCCGTTGGCCGCGAGCGTTTCGTCCAAACCGAAATTACTCATCACCGTTGCGACCAGCGTGTTATCGCGAAGCTGGTTCGATTTCAAAAGATCGAGAGCGGCGATGGCGAGAATTTCGTCGCCATCAACGATCTCGCCGTTTTCATCGCAAAGCAGAACGCGGTCGGCGTCGCCATCGTGAGTGATGCCGACATCGGCGTCAACCAGGCTCACGATGCGCTGAATTTCGTCCGGATAGGTACTGCCGCAGCCGTCGTTGATATTCATTCCGTTCGGCTCGTTGTGTGCGATCGCGACGTCGGCTCCGAGCTCACGCAAAATGCACGGCGTCGATTTGTAAGCGGCGCCATTCGCGACATCGATCGCAATGCGCAATTCTTCGAGCGACATTTTTCGCGGGAAACTCGCCTTCGCGAATTCGACGTAGCGGCCAAGGGCGTCGTCGATTCGCGCGGCGCGTCCGATTTTGCCGGCCGTCGGCCTGATGTTGTCGATCTTGCCGGAAAAAACCAGGTCCTCGATTTGGGCCTCAACCTGGTCGTCGAGTTTGTAGCCGTCGTGCCGGAAAAATTTGATGCCGTTGTCTTCGTAAGGATTGTGGGAAGCGGAAAGAACAATGCCGGCATCGGCCCGGAGCGAGCGGGTGATATAAGCCACGCCCGGCGTTGGCAGCGGACCGATGACGAGGACATCGACCCCGAGCGAAGTGATCCCGGCGACGAGCGCGTTCTCGAGCATGTAACCGGAGAGGCGAGTGTCTTTGCCGAGCACGATCTTCGGACGCGCGCCTTCCGGAAGCGTGCGTGGATTCAGTTGGGTGAAAACATGCGCGGCCGCGCGGCCAAGTTTTAGCGCCGTCTCGGCCGTGACGGGCTCGACATTGGCGACACCGCGCACGCCGTCGGTCCCGAAAATCTTCGTCGCCTGTTTCATGGCCTTACTGAAACGCTCCGATGCCGGTTCGTAAACGGGAAAGTGTGGCCCGGGCGCGTTTCATTGTTTTGGCGGATGTTCACGATCGTGGTCGCTCAGGAAAATGCGTTCATTTTCAAAACCGAGAGCGACGGTGTCGACGAGCCCGCCTGCTTCCAAGGCGTGGACCGCGCTTTGAACAAATTCTTCACTACCCGGCATTTTCTTAGTGTTCGGCCTTCGTTGTAATTTCTTTCTCCGACTTTGCTGCGTTCATTTCATTGATCTTGCGATGCAACGTCCGCCGGCTGATTCCGAGTTTTTTCGCAGCCGCGGTCACATTTCCATTCGTTGTCGCCAATGCCTGTAAAATCAGTTTGCGTTCCGTTTCATGAAGATCGAGCGGGCTGGCTTTTTCACCGAACGCTTTGGCAGCTGAAATACCGCGCGGAAGTGTTGCGCCCGCTGCCTGTCGCAAAGCCGAAGGCAAATCGCGGGGCGTGACCTTCGGTCCGGTTGCCATCACAACCCCGTGTTCGATCGCGGTGCGCAATTCGCGGACGTTGCCTGGCCAATTGTAAGTGAGGAGCCCGTTCATTGCTTCGCTCGTAAGATCGACAACTTCTTTGTTGTTTGCTTTGGAAAATTGCCGCAGAAAGGCGCGCACCAATAACGGAATATCATCTTTGCGCTCGCGCAACGGCGGCATGACGATCCGCACCACGTTGAGGCGAAAGTACAAATCGTCCCGGAATTTCCCTTCCTTTACCAATTGCTCGAGATTTTTGTTGGTCGCCGCGATCAGCCGCACATCCGCTCGCAGAGTTTGATTGCCGCCCACGCGCTCAAACGCGCGCTCCTCGCTGATCACGCGCAGCAACTTTACTTGCGTCGTCGGTGGGATTTCGGCGACTTCGTCCAAAAAGATTGTGCCGCCGCTCGCTTGCTCGAATCGCCCGATCCTTCGTTCATGCGCGCCAGTGAACGCGCCTTTTTCGTGACCGAACAATTCGCTTTCGAGCAATGTGGGCGAGAGCGCGGCACAGTGGACGGTCACAAATTTCGCCTTGTTGCGCCGGCTTAGATTGTGAATCGCGTGCGCGGCCAATTCTTTTCCGGTACCGCTTTCGCCTTCGATCAAAACGTTCGCCGATGAAGGCGCGACCTGACGGATTGTGTCCAGCACTTCGTGCAGCGCCGGCGAATCGCCGATCATGTTGTCCAGTCC
>DATNKD010000131.1:0-7045 GCA_035603575.1 Chthoniobacterales bacterium | reverse complement strand
CAGCCCTACCATTCCGGCAGCGACAATTGCGCTCGCTCCGGCCAGTTCCTGGAAGATTGACGCTTCCTGCGAGATGACTGAAATGCCGGCGCACGTATTTAAAAACAGTAGCAGCCAAAGCGCGTACCATTGCCAGGTCCTAAGCGCCTCGCTCAGCACGAAGTCGTGTCCGGCACGTTGCGACGTTTGACTTGCCGTCGGCGACCAACCCTCAGGCTTCCAGCCGTCGGGTGGATTCTGCATAAAGGAACCGGAAATAATTGTGACGATGAGATACGCGATGCCGAGGTAAGCGAATGTGTTCAACACGCCAACACTCTGAATGAGTCGTGTCGCCACCGGCGCGGTGATGAGTGCGCCCGCTCCGAACCCGCCGACCGCAATGCCGGTGATGAGACCTCTTCGATCCGGAAACCATTTCACTAGCACCGCCACCGGAACGATGTATCCAAGACCGAGACCGATTCCGCCGATCAGTCCGTAACTGAGATATAACCACGACAGATTGTGCGAGAAACTGGCGAGAAAAACTCCGAGCCCGTAAAGCGCACCGCCGGTCAACGCCACGATGCGCGGTCCTTTGCGGTTCAGCCACAGACCGCCAAAGAACGCGGCAAAGCCAAGGACAAAAATGCTGATCGTAAACGTCAGCGTTATTTCTGAAATGCTCCAGCCGAATTGCTTCGCGAGCGGCGCGCGGAAAACGCTCCATGCATAAACCGCGCCGAGCGCGATCTGGAAGAACACTCCCGCGATTGCGATCAGCCAGCGATTATTTGTTCGCATGATTTGATTACAACGGCGTTATCGCAATGCCATTCTTGGGAATCGCATCGTAGGTTGCCTTGTCGATCTTGAGGTGTGCCATGACTAGTTCCGATGGCGTGTGAGCCAACCATTCCGAGAACGAAAACTCTTGATAGCGATCACTCTTGAACATCTCGAGGAATACTAGATCGGTGTCGCCCGTGTTCTCGATGTAATGGAGCAACGTTTTTTGGACGTAGCCGACGTCGCCCTCCTGAAAATCCATCGTGCGAGCTTTGTTGCCTGTCGCCACCACCGTCATTCGTCCCTTTCCAGCGATATAGTACTGCCACTCGTCCGCGTTTGGATGCCAATGCAGTTCCCGCATTCCGCCCGGATGAACGGTGACCATGGCCATCGCCGTGGTTGTGACTTTGAAATTCTTCGAATCGACAATGCGCACCTCGCCGCCCTTTGTCTGCTTTGTCGGCGGCATTTCCATCGTCCGAAAAGCAAAATCCTTTGGTGATTTTCCAAGCGCTCCGGCCGCCGCTTGCTGATCAGCCTCGAGTTTCCCGGGAACGTCCGTTTGGAAAATGAATAACTCCTGTCTGGGGAGATTTTTCAAAGCCTGTTCGGCGACACCGAAGTTTTTTGATACAACCTCGGGCGGCAGATGCGCCACCGCATCGCTTAACAGCACCGTTTCTGATTCCGAGAATTCACCATCGTCGAATACGAGCATGAATTCGCAACCGTCGGGATTGAGGCCCTGAATCGAGTGAGGGACGCCACTGGGGAAAAACCAAAGATCGTTTTTCTTGGTATCGGCGACAAAACTTTTGCCGTCTGCGTCGATCGCCGTGATCCGCGCTGTGCCGTAGAGCATGATGGCCCATTCGCCGGACGTGTGCCAATGCAGCTCCCGTACGCCGCCCGCGGTCAGCCTCATGTTTACGCCCGCCATGTCCTTCGAGACGGGCAGCTCCCGAATAGTCACCTCCCGTGACCATCCACCTTCGTAAGTCCGCTTGTTCGCGAACGAGAACGGATACTTGAAGTTTTGGACCAGGCTCTTGGAGTCCGTGGCTGGAGGCCACATCGAATCCGGGTTTTGGCCATCAAGGACCTGATTGGCTGGACCAGGATCGCTCATGTTCCGGTCTGCACCGACGACTTTTTGCAATGCGGTAAAGCTGCCGACTGCGGCAGCGGCTGTTCCGATAAAACTGCGACGAGTGAATGCGCTCATGATTATGTCTGCTGCAGGTTTCGAGTCTGTATTGGCAACTTCAAATTGTTCACGTCACGCGCTCCACACTTGGAGCAAAATGGCGATCAGGACCAGCGTCATGCCACTCCAGACAAAAAGGATTACCTCCTCACGATTGTGTCGGACGACGGGCACGTCGTTCTCCACATCTGGATCGCGATCGAAAAATTGGTGTCGCCTGCGCCAGATGAAAACTCCGGCGAGAAGAAAAATGATCACTGCGACGGTAAACGCGACGCGCAGCGCCGGAATGCCAGCTTGTTCAATCACCGCCATCATCAGAGAAATATTGGTTTCCATGCGAAAAAGGTTATCGGCGCTTTCGACCGATTGCAGCAATGCGTCGGAAGGATTTTCCCTTGCCACTGAAGGAGGGATTGCGACTCCCTCTTCGGAGATAAAGGCCGCGTCATCGCGCTAGTAACGTTCGGCGGCGAAGACAGATTCCGGATCGGAGCCGGAAACTTTGCCCACGACGATCCAGCCAACGCGGCTGACCAGTGCGCCGAGCAAAAATGAAATCGCCGCGAATGGAACGAAGGAGAAAAACCGCAGACCAAACGCAACCGGGCCTGTCAAAACTTCGCTGATCCGGATTAGCCAACCCGAGCCGTGTTCGTGGATCGCGCGATCGGCCACGCCATGTTTATCGACGCTGAGCCAGATGAGCAACGCCGTCTCAACGCCGGCTGCGTAAAAGCCCAGGAAGTTGAGCGCGGGGATTCGGTGCCCGAGCAATTCCAATAACCCCGCAGCAGATCCTAACCCGGCCGTTCCAAAATGGATCGGCAGCAAGGTCCGATGCAAAAACCACGCGGGAATTGCGGTCGCCCCGATCAACACGCCCGTATAAGTCGCGAGCAAAGTTCCGAAGATCGCCGAACCAAAAATTAAGATGCCGGCCGCGACCCGCAGGAGTTGATCGAGTGCGCCGGGGAAAATCTGGCGAGCGTGTAGCTCGAGCGCGATCAAACCGGGAACGGCACAAGCGCCAAACGCGCTGAGGATCCAGGCGCCCATCGACATGGCTGACCGATGTTTGAAAACGCGCAGCATGTTGAGAAAGAGAAGAGGGCGGCCAAGATCCATGATCAACAGAATCGGTGAAAGGACCGCTCCGGCGATGGCCGCGATCCACATGGCTGCGCGCGCAAGATCGACATGATGAAAGAGAACGGCGCCGGTCGCGATCACGGCTGACATCCCGGCGATTCCGCCGAAGAAAAAGTAGAGTGGAACTTGCCACGTCCAAACCGGCGGTTTCACCACGGGCTGGCCGTAGTAGCCGGGCTTCCTCGGAATCGGGCCGCCGGCAACATCGACACCCTTGCCCGGAACCACGCCGTCTTTCCATGCCTGCTCGCGCAACTCTTCGAGCCGCTTTTCGGATGGCGAATCGGTTGTCATGAGCAGAACGCGAACGCCGCAAGCGTTGCGATGATTGATGCGATCGCCGTCGCGAACGCCGAGCTCCATGCCGACTTCAGGTAGATCGTTGGAATCTGCGGCTTCGGCGGGAGTCCGTAGGCTTCGGGCTCACCAAGAATTAAGAAGAATGCGTGAATGCCGCGAACGGAAGTCTCTGTCGGATCGTAAACTTGCGCGTCGTTGTAGCCACTTTGTTTTAATTGCTGCACACGCTCCGCTCCACGCGCGCGGAGATCATCGAGCCTGCCAAACACGATCGATTCGGTCGGACAAACTTTGGCACAGGCCGGGACGAGTCCGCTTTTTTGTCGATCGTAACAAAACGTGCACTTGAATGCGCCGCCCGCATCGTGAAGCGGTTCCGGCCTGCGATCGATCACGCCGAACGGACACGACACAACGCAATAACCGCAACCGTTGCAGACATCGTTCTGCACCAGGACCGAACCGACTTCCGTGCGCACGATCGATCCAGTCGGACACGCCTCAAGACAACCGGCCTCTTCGCAGTGTTTACAAACGTCGGACAAGAAAACCCACCGGAATGGGTCTTCGTCCAATGACATTGGACCGGCGATTTGATCTCCCTTCGCGCGGTCCTGTTCGAGAAACATCACGTGCCGCCAGGTCGACGCGCCAAGATGGCCGGTATTGTCATAAGAATTTCCCGACCAGGTGAATCCGTCATCCGGCACCTGGTTCCATTCTTTGCACGCGACTTCGCAAGCTTTGCATCCGATGCAAACACTCGGGTCGGTGAAGAACCCGACTTCGACACGATCCTGCACGTAAGAATGCTTCCGCTGATTCGTGCTCTGGATTCCTTCGCCGATCATCGACTGTCGATCTTTCCGTGTTCGCCATGACCACCGGCTTCTGGGCCGGGAGAAGCGCCTGGCGGCGGTTGTTCCGGATGCAAATTCGGCGGGCCGTCCGTCGGTACATATTTTTTGATCCACTCTTCGAAAGCTGGTCCGCGCGGCAATCGGCCCGGGACAATGTTAATAGCGAGTGCCTTCGCTTCCATGATCGTGACGTTCGGCTCGCCCGAAATCGGGACTAAATCATTCGTGGCGCCGCCCTTGACCGGTCCGGCCGAACCGAAATGAAACGGCATCGCGATTTGATGCACAGTCTTTCCGTTCAGATGCATCGGTCGTATGCGGCGGCTAACGAGCGCGCGTGCTTCGATTGCTCCGCGCAAACTGACGATCGAAATGTAGTCGCCGTTGTCGATCTTTAGCTCGACGGCGAGCTCGGGCGACATTTCCGCGAACAGCTCCGGCTGCAATTCCGCGAGGTGACTGAGAAAACGCGACATGCCGCCGGCGGTGTGGTGCTCGGTTAGCCGGTAGGTCGTCAAGACGAAAGGAAATCGCGGGTCGCCCGGCGGCGCGAACCGATTTTCCTGACGGGTAAACCAATTCACCACCGGATTTGTGTCGCGCGAGTAAAGCGCGTTGCGCACCGGCGACTCGAGCGGTTCGTAGTGCGTCGGCATCGGCCCGTCCTGCAAACCTTGCGGGACATGAAGCCATCCGAGTCCGTCTTCATGCAACATGAACGGAGCGTCCCCGGGAATTGCGTCGAGTCCGCTCTCGTTTCCGGTGGGGCGAAACTCGGGCGATTTTTCAGGCGGAAAATCGGGGACATCGACGCCGGTCCATTTGCGCTGCGCCTTGTCCCACCAGATCAATTTCTTGCGCTCGCTCCACGGCTCGCCGGTCGGGCTGGCGCTCGCTCTATTATATATGATGCGACGATCGCCCGGCCAGGCGAAGCCCCATCCATGACCAAGGTAGTCGGTTGAATTGCGCGAAAGCGCCTTGTTGATTTTGTCCGGACCGAGAACGCCGGAGTAAATCCAGCCGCCGCTTGCAGTCGAACCGTCGGCCTTGAGGCGCGGAAAACCGTCAACCTGCGGACCGTGATGAGGATTGCCGTCGCGATCGAGACCGAACACAACTCCGTCCGCGTTGGGTTGCGGATCGGTGTACCAGCCGTTGATCTCGGCCAAGACGGCTTCCATTTTTGGATCGCCCAGCTCGTCTTCCGGGTACCACCAGTTCAGCGTGCGCAATGGTTCATCGAGCGGATCGCTGGATTGTTTGGCTTTTGCGATCAAACGCAACGCGAGTTGATGCATGAACCACGCGTCGGAGCGCGCGTCGCCAGGCGGATCAACTGCTTTCTCCCGCCACTGCAATAGTCTCTGCGTGTTAGTGAATGCGCCTGCTTTTTCCGCGTGACCCGCCGCCGGAAAAAGAAAAACCTCCGTCTCGATTTCTTCGGTTTGCAATTCACCACGCTCGATTTCGGGCGAATCGCGCCAAAATGTGGCCGCCTCGATCTCCACCATCTCGCGCACGACCAGCCATTTTAATTTCGAGAGCGATGTTCGCTGGAACCGGGAATTGGCCGCAGCTACCGCAGGGTTTTGTCCCATCATGAACATGCCTTCCATTTTTCCGTCGGCCATGTCGTAGAGATATTCGAAGAATGAATGGTTGCCGGTGATCTTCGGGACCCACTTATAGCCGAACTCGTTTTCAGGCGTTGCGTTCTTGCCGTAGTACGCCTTGAGCAAGCTGATGAAGTAGGCCGGAAAATTATGCCAGAGACCGGTTGGCTTGGTTTGATGGACCAAGTAATCGCGCAACGTTTCTTCGGTGCCATCGCCGCGCGGCATCGGAAGATAACCGGGCAAAATATCGTAGAGCGTCGGAATGTCGGTTGAACCCTGAATTGAGGCGTGACCACGCAGTGCCAGAATTCCGCCGCCAGGACGGCCGATGTTGCCGAGCAACAGTTGCAGGATCGACGCGGTGCGAATGATCTGAACGCCTTTCGAATGTTGCGTCCAGCCGAGCGCATAACAAATCGCCGCGGTCTTGTCCGGGCCGGAAGCGGCGACGAGCGCATCCGCAACTTTGTGAAAGAGCACTGGCGAGATTCCGCAAATCTTCTCCACCATTTCCGGCGTGTAGCGAGCAAAGTGGCGGCGCAACGTCTGAAAAACGCAGCGCGGATGTTGAAGGGTCAGATCGCGTTCCGGAAAACTAAGCTTGGGCTCGCCTTCATAGAGCCAACTCTCTTTGTCGTAAGTGCGCTGCTCTTCGTTCCAGCCGGAGAAAAATCCGGTCGCGCCTTCGTCAGTATCGCGAAAATCTTCGCGCAGAATGCAGGAGGCATTGGTGAAATGCACAACGTAATCGCGGAAGAAAAGATTGTTCTCGATAATGTGCCGGACGAGACCGCCGAGAAATGCGATGTCGCCGCCGGCGCGCATCGGCACCCAGATGTCGGCCAGCGCGCTCGTGCGCGAAAATCTTGGATCGACATGGATGACGGTCGCGCCGCGCTCCTTCGCTTTCATGACCCAGCGGAAACCGACCGGGTGCGCTTCCGCCATGGACGAGCCTTCGATCAAAACGCAATCGGCGTTGGCCAGATCTTGTTGTGCAGTCGTAGCTCCGCCCTGGCCAAAGCTGGTGCCCAGACCGGGCACCGTGCTGCTATGTCATATCCGCGCCTGGTTGGATATGCATACCATCCCCAGGCCGAGAGTGAAAAGTTTTCGGATTAAATAATTTTCTT
>DATNKD010000130.1:0-7992 GCA_035603575.1 Chthoniobacterales bacterium | reverse complement strand
ACGTTGTTGCCAAAGAACGAAGCAAAATGCCGGCGCGAGAAGCACGCTGGTGTGATGATTTGTGAGCGCGAGTCCGGCGACAAAAAATGCAGCGATTAAAAAACCGTTACGCTCTTGCTGTTCATGCCACGCTACCAGCAGGAGGATTAACACCGCGGCGAGCAAATTATTCAGGGGGAACACTTCGGCGGCGAGCGACCACTCCCAGAACGTGGGATTAATTGCGAGAAGCAAAGCTGCAACCGCGGCCGCAAGTTGCGATCTTGTGAGACGCAGCGCGGTGAAATAGACGACCCCAATCGTGAGCGCGTCGCATACGACCGAGAGCAAATTTAGGCGAAATGGAATCGCACCGAACGGGAGCAAACTGAAAAGATGTCCGAGCATCGTGAAGAGGGGATAACCCGGCGGATGCGCGACTCCCAAAGTCACCGCGGCTGTGATCAATTCGGGTGAATCGCCGACAATAATATCGCGAGCGGCCGTCAGAAAATATAAAATTCCAGCTGCAGTGGCGACCGCGACTGCACCGATCCATGGTTTCAGATCACTCCCTCCTAAGATCGACATAGTGCGATCTAGATGTTCACAATTGAATGACTTGGGCGGAGTGAATGTCGCCGCTGGCGAGGATTTCCTGGAGCAACTGCTCGCTCGGAGGGTTGTCCAAATTCAAAATAGTCAACGCGGTGCCGCCCGCCTGATTTCGACTCAACGACATGGTGGCGATGTTGACGTTGTGTTCGCCGAGCAGTGTGCCGATGCGACCGACGATTCCCGGCCGATCGGTGTTTTCGAGAACAAGAATGACGCCATGCGGCCGCGCTTCGACCGGGCGACTGTTTACGCTGACAATGCGCGGCGTCGCGCCGAAAAATGCGCCGCCCACCGACACGGTTTTTCCTTCCGCATCAGCAGACAACTCAACCAAATCGGTGTAATCGCCGGCCGCGCCCAATCGTGTCTCGGTAACTTTTAATCCCAGAGTTTCAGCGAACGCGGGCGCGTTCACTTCGTTAACGTCAGCGCCGCCGGCGCTTTGCAAAAAACCTTTCAGGACTGCGCGCGTGATCGGCCCGGTCTCGAGCTCGTTCACTTTTCCGCTGTAATTAATTTTCAATTCGTCCACGCGTCGCGGCGCAACTTGCGAAAGAAACCGCCCGAGTTTCTCGCCAAATCGAAGATGCGGACCGATCACCGATAACGTTTTCGCGTCGAGGTTTGGCATATTGACCGCGTTGCGAATTGTTCCTTCGAGGAGCGCAGCACGGATCGATTGGGCAATTTCGATACCAACACTTTCTTGCGCTTCAGCGGTCGACGCGCCGAGGTGCGGCGTCAAAATTAAATTCGGCGCGGCGCGAAGCGGCGAATCATCCGGCAACGGCTCAATTTCGAAAACGTCCAGCGCGGCTGCGGCGACATGTCGATCTTGCAACGCGCTTGCGAGGGCCGTTTCGTCGATCAAACCGCCGCGCGCGCAATTGATGATGCGCACGCCGCGTTTCGTTTTTGAAATGCGCGTCGCGTCGAGCAGATGACGTGTTTCGTTGGTGAGGGGCGTGTGCAGCGAAAGGAAGTCCGCATTTGCGAGCAGATCGTCCAGCTCTTCGGTCAGCTCCACTTGCAAACTGCGTGCTCGCGCGGCCGAGAGATAGGGATCGTAGGCGATCACGCGCATGCCGAAGGCGATGGCGCGCCGGCTCAACTCGCTTCCAATTCGGCCCATGCCGATAACGGCGAGCGTTTTGTTGTAAAGCTCGACGCCCTCGAAATCTTTCCGGCTCCATTTTTTGCCGCGCAAACTCGCGTCCGCCTGCGGAATTTTCCGGGCGACGCAAAGCAAAAGCGAAAATGCGTGTTCGGCGGTGGAAACGGTGTTGCCGCCGGGCGCGTTGAGCACGAGCACGCCGCGCCGCGTGGCCGTTTCCACATCGACATTGTCCACGCCGACACCGGCGCGCCCGACCACGCGCAATTTCTTGGCCGCCTCCAGGATTTCGCCGGTCACTTTGGTTTCGCTGCGGACAATCAACGCGGCGAATTCGGGAATAATTTCAATCAGTTTCGCCGGGCTAAGCTTGGTCTGGACCGAAACGTCGAGCCCACCGTCGCGGGAAAGCTCGTCCACTCCACGCTGAGAAATTGCGTCGGCAATTAGAACTTTGGGCAAAGTCATAGACGAACTGCTAAATTGTTAAATCGTCGAAGCGTTGAAGCGTTGCAACTGCGCGACCACTTCGATTTCGGCCGTTTGCGGAAACATGTCGAGCGGCGTGACCGATTCGATTTTGAATCGCTGCTGTAAGTCGGCCAGATCACGAGCAAGTGTGGCCGGATCACACGAAACATAAATCAGCGTCGCCGGCGCAAGATCAACAATCGTTTTCCGAAGTGGCGCGCTCAGTCCGACCGCCGGCGGATCGACAATCACCGCGGTTTTGTCACGGTCGCATTTTTTCAAAAGCGAAGTGAGCTCAGCATCAACGTCGCCGGCAACATAAGTTTCTTTTGTGCTCGCGTTTTCTTTCGCAGCCGCGATTGCGAACCGGTCCCAATCGATGCCGACGACACGTTCAAATTTATCGACCAGCGCTCTGGCAAAAGACCCGGTGCCGCAAAAAGCATCGATGAGCAAGTCTTGATTGGGCGGCATCAGCTGAACAATTAAATCGCGGAGCGCGGTTGCGGCGCCGTCATTGGTTTGCGAGAAAACGCGCGGCTCCGATCTGGCGCGCAGCGTGTAATGACCGTCGCGAACATCGTGCGAGCGCAAGTCCGCCAGTTCGCGGTTCACTTCTTCCATCGCGATCGGGCAGTGTTCGATGTCGATCAAGCGATGCGAGTCGCGGCGAAAATATCCGATGACGCCGTTCTCGGCATGAACGGTGACGCGATTGCGATAGGCGTAGGTGAGAGGCGAGGGGACCATTGCCCGCATCGAAACGTTTTTGAGTTTTCCGATTCGTTGAAGAACGTCGCGGACCTGGCGCGATTTAATCTCGAGCTGATGCGCGTAATCGATGTGTTGATAAGCGCAACCGCCGCAGCGACCGAAATACGGGCAAGGCGGCTCGACCCGATGCGGCGACTTTTCGCGAAGATCGACAATCTCGGCCTCGGCGAATTGCTTTTTCTCGCGGGTGATTTTTGCCGAGACCAACTCGCCGTCGATCGTGAACGGAATGAAAACGGCCTTGCCGTTTTCCCGCGCCACGCCTTTTCCGCCGAAGGCAACGTCCTCGATTTTTAGATCGACAGTGCGCAAGCCTGAACCCTAGCGGCGCTCGCGGAGCGTCGCATTTTATTTTCGACAATCGGAGCTGCTACACCGCCACCGACGCCATTACGCGATCGATCGCAGCTTCGAGGTTTTCCATCTTCACCGGTTTGACCAGATGCTCGGCAAATCCGGCTTCGAGACTTTTCTCGACGTCGCCATTCATCCCGAATCCGCTTATGGCGATTCCCGGTATTCGTGAAATGGCGTGGAGGTAAGTCATGAGCTCAGTGCCGGTGCCGTCGGGCAGGGCGATGTCGCTGATGAGCAGGTCGAATGTGTTGCGCGCTGCCGCTTCCATTGCCGAGCGAACATTGTGCGCGGCTGCCACCAGATGGCCGCGTCGAACGAGCAGTCGCTCGAGCGCAGTGCAAGTGTCTTGATGATCGTCGACCAGCAAAATTCGCAGCGGACGACTTTCGGGCACCGGAACAGTCAGTTTCGCGATGCGCGGCGGTGGCGGCACAGTTTTCATCGTCAAAATGAAAGTGGACCCGCGGTCGCGGCCTTCGCTGCGCGCGACGAGCGTGCCGCCGTGCGCTTGGGCAAGGGATTTGGAAATTGCCAAACCGAGACCGAGTCCGCCAAAGCGCCGTTGAAACGCGCGCTCGCCCTGTTCGAACGGATCGAAAATGCGATTCATGATTTCCGGTTCGATCCCGATTCCGGTATCGTGCACTGCGACGGCGAGAAGCTGCGGCTCCGGATTGTACGACGAAATTGTGATCTCGCCGTTATCGGCCGTGAACTTGATCGCATTCTTGAGCAGGTTCCAAACAATTTGCTGGAACTTGGCAGCGTCTCCGGAGACGTGATGCGAGCCACCGCGCAAGTTGAGATGCAGCGTCAAATTGCGCACCTGCGCTTCCGGCCGGCAAATTTCCACGACGCTGTTGATCACTTCGTGAGCATCAAGCGGCCCAAATCTCAATTGCAATTTGTCTTTGGCGATTCGGGTGAGGTCGAGAAGATCGTCTATTAACTGGCTTTCCAACTCGACATTGCGACGAATCATTGCCAGCGAGTTTTTTGATTCAGACGAACGCCCATCGTCCGTCTCAAGAGTATCGAGCGCTGCCATCACCGGCGTCAGTGGGGTGCGGAGCTCGTGAGAAAGCATCGCCAGGAAATTGTCTTTCGTGCGGTTCGCGGCCTCGACGGCGTCCTTCTGCTGCTCGATCGCGGCCTGGGCGCGATTGCGCTCTGAAATTGCGGCTGCGATTGCCATCGCCGTGACCGTGAGTGCCGCCGTCCACCACTGCAGCATCAAGAGCGATTGATTTTTTGTCTGTAGGATGAACGGGCCAAAACCCTGAAACGTTCCCCAAATGGCGATGGCAGAAAGAACAAAGATGCCGGTGGCGGTTTCCCGCGGCGTGAATCGGAACGCGGTCCAGATAACAATTGGTCCGCAAATAAATGAGATGGGATAATTGCGCGCGGAAATTGGAAACCATCCGCCGAATACTGTCTCCGCCAGCACAACGAGCAACAATAAGAGCACGGAAACTTCCAACGCTTGCTTCTGGTTCCACTTGCGTTGTGTTTTAGGGACGCTCCAAAGCACGAGCAACGGAGCTATAACCAAATCACCCGAAGCATCCCCGAGCCACCACGTCAGCCAGACTGGCCAGTAGTTGGACCATTGTGCGAAACCGCCAACTGCCAAACTGCTAACGCCGAACGTAGGGCCCACTGTCGTACTAATGAGCGCAGCGAGCGCGAATTTGAAAACATCCTGTGGACGATCGAAAACTCGCGCGCCTCCAGCAAATCTGTTTACAAGCCAGGCGCCGCAAAGTGCTTCTAACGTGTTACCGCTCGCGATGCCAAGAGAGGTCAAAATATTTCCCGCGGTCGTTAGATTGACCACCAAGGCGCCGACAAAAATCGCGGGCCAGACGCGGAACCCCAGAACGAGCAATGCCGCGAGCGCGATGCCAGCCGGCGGCCAGACCGGCGATGCGCTCGCGTTGAGAAAGGCCAGGTGCAGCGAAAGTTTGCCGGCAATGAAATAGATCAACGCCAAGGCGCTGATCGCCGGCAGCGTGGGAATTTTCCTGGCATTCATTACCCGACCGCCTGTGCGAATCGCTCTACCTGTTACGCGGCTCGCCCCTTCGGTCAACCGATTTGTGAATAATTGGAAAATAACTCTAAAGCGATCGCAGGATCGACAATCAGCGCCGGCTGCGTGGAGGGTTGCCGCTGTCGTCAGCGGCGGCAACATCAGTAATCGCGGCAGTACGGATATTTCGATTCGTTGCCGAGCTCAGGCGGGAATTCTGAGTAACCGGCGTGAATCCACGGAATATCGCTTGGCAACACCGGCCGGTAACTGTCGTGCCACATCGGAATCGGGAAAGTGAGAATCTCGAGAAGACCAACCGCATGTCGCGCGGTGGAACGGCCAAGACCGCGCACGATGCCATAACTCGCGGCCGCAGAGTTGCCTTCCTCTTTATTTATTCTGCCAACCGTCACCGGAAGTTCGGCGGAAGCGAAAAGCAGATTCGCAATGCCGCGGCCAAGCTTGCGCGTCGGGCCGTAATCGTTCGACGGCGGATCCTGAATATCAGCGATCGCGGTTGCGGCAACCGCGAAACTGACAAGCCCGACCAGCAATTGCTTTTTCATAAATCGCTCCAACACGTAAACAACTTCTCTCCTATAAAATCAACTTTCAAATTTTTGATTCAATTGAATTGGCGGAATATTCCTGAAAGACCGACAATCGCCGGGGCGAACGGCAAACCAGAATTACGATTTGGTCCAAAATTCCCGATGTCGGATCAAGGCTGTCCTTGGAAATAAAATAGAACGAACCGGCTGGCGTCGTAGAGACCGTGACCGATGATTACCGGCCAAAGATTGCGGCCGGACGCGAGAACGATAACGCCCATCAATAATCCAAGCGTGCCGGTGATCGCCATGCCGAGCGGATTTTGGTAAGCGTGCGCCGCGCCGAAAAGCGCGCCTTGGATGATGCAGGCGGCAATCCACGCGCCGCGACTCGCGCCAAAACACATCGCGAGACCCTGCATTAGAAATCCGCGGAACATAAATTCCTCATAAAGTCCGGCGCCGATGAATGCGTAGCCAACACCGTAGATCGTAAGATCGAGATTTCCCTGGACCGCGCTGAACCGACTCAGGTCGCGGCGAAAGCCGGCCTTCTCGGAAAAGTAAATCGCTGTGAAAATGACCGCGGCGTACACAATTCCGATCAGAAATGTTTGCCACCAACTCTTTGGACGTTTCAATCCGATATCCGCCAGCCGCTCGCCCCGCAGCCGGATCAGTCCCCAGCCGATCGCGATTAAGAAAAGTTTTCCGATGGCGTCGAACACAAATCCCGTTCGCATGTTCACCGGGAGCTGGACGAATGCGCCGACCGCGGCATCGAGCAGAAACGTCACTGCCAGGAGCGCGACGATGTCGATCAAATAACGAAATCGACGCGGGCCGCGAGTCGTGGCGGCGGATTCGATTTGATCCTGGGTCATCCCGCAAATGCTAGCCGTTCGACGGCCGATTTGGACAGACGAATTCCGACGAAGTTGTCTGTTCGCTAAATTCTGAGTTGTGACCTCTGCGCTAGTGCAGGTCTCGGCTCCAACCAGTCATATGAAATACGACCAGGAGATCTCGGTGGTTCACGCCGGGTCGAAATTTCCATTGAAACAATGTCATCACCGCACTCGCGTCCAGTTCCCGGTGACCGGTTGTTTTCATCACTTTCACTTCGTCGACGATTCCAGTTTTCTCGTTCACAACCAGGCGGTAAATGCCCTGACCTTGATAACCGAGATGTTGCGATTTCATCGGATATTCCGGGTCCGGCGCAGCCACCGTATCTCGTTTGAATTTGGGATCGATTCGCACGATGTCCGTCGCGCTGCACGGTGTTACGAGAGCAATCTGAATTAGGACTAGGGTTAATAGAATTCTAAGGGGCGTTTTCATGCATTGAATGAATCGAATAATGTTAGCCATTTGGACGTGCCGCCCACAATCCAAATCTGATTTCTGGATTTTCTACTTCCTACTTTCTACTTTATCCTTTCACTCTGTTCCCGTAGTTCAACGGATAGAACGGAGGTTTCCTAAGGGCAAAACGCCACTTTTGCACCAATTGGCTGATGTCATCAGCGATGCGCAAACCGCTCCATCCTAACGTGTTGAATTATTGTTACGATCATCACGCGTAATCAGGAATCTGCCCATTTTTACCCCGCCGGGTGACACAACGGGTTACACAAAATCACGCCGCCTTCTTGCGTTTGAGATCAAGAGCGAACGGGCAATGCGTTTCGCACGATGTTCTAACGTATCCGCATGTCACTCCGAGTATCGCTACAATAAGGCGCGTGTTGAAAGCAGCGAGCTGAAAGTCTATCGAACCCTTCATATCTTTAGGGTAACCGAAGCCGATTGGTTTCTCTCCATACCGCCCTTCATGGATTAGCCTGTTTCGAAGCTCAGCAACACGACATGACCCGCCGTTGCGAATTCTGGCCCATGAAGGAATGCGCATCCTATACTGTTTTGCCAACAACGCCGGCCGAAGTGCGTGCCCGGACGGGGAGTTCGCCGCCGCCCCGCCAACCGTTGGGTCCATTTCGGAATCTTGCCTGAGTGAACATACCTTTGCAACCAATGCGGATCTAAGAGACCGGCGATCTTCCAGCACGTATCCAGTACGATATATT
>DATNKD010000129.1:0-15131 GCA_035603575.1 Chthoniobacterales bacterium | reverse complement strand
AGCGGAATTTTAAAGAGCAAATTTAACGCGATCGCGGAACCAATGACTTCGGCCAAATCGCAGGCGCAAATGGCAAGCTCACAAATTATCCAGAGCGCAAACGAAATCGGCCGCGAGTAATGATCGTGGCACGCCTGCGCCAGATCACGCTGTGTGGCGATGCCGAGCCGCGCGCAAAGCGCTTGCAGCAGGATCGCCATTAGATTCGAAAGCAGAATGATGCTTAGCAGCGTGTAACCGAATCCCGATCCGCCGGCCAAATCGGTCGCCCAGTTGCCCGGATCCATGTAACCAACTGCGACCAGATAGCCCGGACCTGAAAACGCGAGCAGCTTTCGCCAAAAACCGGCGCCCGGAGCGATTGGAATCGTGCCATGCGATTCAGGCAGGCTCGGAGATTTGCGATCGACTCGCCAACCGTCCCTGGTCGAAAGCTGATTTTGCATTCCGATCAAGTTACTGTCTCATTCGGTTTTGTCATTCCGAGCGACGTCGAGGAATGGAGCGAATGGGACGAGCGACATGGACGGCAAAAGCCGCGCAGGGTAGCGGCGAGTGAGTCGGGAGACGAACGAGTTCAATCGATTTCGGAAATATCTAGAGATGTCTCGACTCCGCTCGACATGACATCAGGATCTGCCGTAGACAAGATCGACAACGGAGCCGGGCTGACACCGAACACTCAGATTGATCGGGCGGCAGCAGACGCCGCAGTCTTCGATCAGCGATTGCTCCGCTTGCGAGGTGTCGATCTGCAACGGAAAAACTTCGCCGCAATGCGGACAGGTGATTTCGGTTTCGACGACTAGCTGCATTGTTGTAGCGGCGTTTGTGTCAAACGCCGAACTAATAAACAGGCGCTCGCCGCGGCGAGCGCCTCTACAATTTCAAAGCGCGGCGTCCGGTTTGGTTGCCACCGGGATCGGTTGCGCTTCATTCAACTTCTGAAAATGCAGTTGGCGAATGCGGCGACTATCGGCATGGGTCACAGTCACGCAGTAATTGTCGATCTTCACCTGCTCGCCTTGCTTCGGCAGATGTCCGAGCAGATGGGTCACATAACCGCCGATCGTGCTGACATCGGGACTTTCCAATTCCAGTTTGGCGAGATCGTTTAACTCATATAGCCCGAGCGTGCCGTCGACCGTGAATTCGTTCGCGTTAATCTTTTTGAATTCTTCCTTGTCGGTGTCGAATTCGTCTTGGATGTCGCCGACCAACTCCTCGAGCACATCTTCCAGCGTGACCATCCCAACCGTGCCGCCGTATTCGTCGACCACGATCGCCAGGTGCGCGTGTTTGCTTAGAAAAAGACTGAGCAATTTCTCGAGCGCCATCATCTCGGGGACCGGAATCAATTCGCGTTTGATCCGCATCAAATCGGGATTCGGATCGCGCATCATCGGAACCAGTTCCTTGATGTGAATGAGACCGATCGTGTGATCGAGATTTTCACGGCAAAGCGGAAACCGGGTGTGCCGCGATTCGAGCGCCTTTTTCACGTTCGTCTCGAAATCGTCCTCGATATCGAGATAAACAACTTCGCCGCGCGGCGTCATAATATCGCGCACCACGCGCTCACGCAGATCAAGCACGTTGAGCACGAGTTTGCGGCCGAGCGCCGAAACGTCTTTCGATTTCTCGCTCTGTTCAAGGATCAGGCGCAATTCCTCTTCGCTATGCGCCAGCTCCGTCCCGAGAATCGGTTGCATCCGCAGCACTCGCTGCAAAAGAAAGTTCGACGATTTGTGCAGCAGCCAGATTGCCGGCCTGAACAGGAAATAAAATGCGCCCAATGGCCGGACCAAACGCAGCGACACCGCCAACGGGTTCGCGATCGCGGTGTATTTCGGCGCCAGTTCACCGAACACGATGTGCATGAAGGTGATCCCGATGAACGCGAGTGCGACTGAAACCGATGTGACAAACACGTGCGACTGAATGTTCGCCAGCGCAAAGAACGGCTCGAGCAGATGGGCGAGAAATTCTTCGCCGAGCCAGCCGAGCGCCAGACTGGCCAGTGTTATGCCGAGCTGCGTCGCCGAAAGATAAGCCTCGAGGTGCGCGCGAATATATTTCGCGAAACGCGCCCGCGGATTCCCCTCCTCTGCCAGTTCGTCGAGTTGGCTCGCGCGCACTTTGATGATCGCGAACTCGCACGCGACGAAAAACCCGTTTAACGCGACGAGGCCCGCGATCACCGCCAGTTTGCCGACAATAATACCGGGCGGGTCCCATTGCGTAACCGGCACGTCCGCGAGCGGAAGAATTTGAAGTAACAAAGAGTTCATTTCACGAGCGCGCGCCGGCGCACCCGAAAATCGACCTCTGGTTGTCCTACCAGCTGGACTTCGTCACGCCAGGGATCAGGCCCTGCGAGGCGAGCTCGCGAAACGTCAGCCGCGAGACTTTGAACCGGCGGATGAACGCGCGGCGGCGGCCGGTCACTTCGCAACGGTTCACCACTCGGGTCGGGCTGGCGTCGCGGGGGAGCTGCGCCAAACCGGCGTAATCCTTCTTCGCTTTGAGCTCGGCGCGGAGCGCGGCATATTTCTTGACCGTCGCGCGTTTTCGCTGGTTGCGATTAATCCAGGATGTCTTTGCCATAAGGGAACGCGGAATTTAGTGGCGAACTCTCGATTTTCAACTTGTTTCTCGCTCTGTGATCCCGCTTTTCCGCAAAGACGTTCCATCGCCCAAGGACGACCTCGCCCAGGCGCTGGACGCGGCGCTGCACCGGTTCGTCCAAAAATCGGGACGGATTGTGGATCTTAGGTCGCGGGTGTTCCCTCTGGTTGACGAAATCCGCGTCAATCTCGTCGGCGCGAAATTCGATTCTCCTCCGCCACTGGCGAAGGTCGAAGGGGAAACAACGCTCGCGTTCGAAACGGCTGTGGTGACCGTAAGCGGCCGGAACATTTCCGTTCGCGGCGTGCCGCTCAATTTGCGAATGGAAATGCGCGATGTGGTTTTTCACAAAGGCGTCGACGCCAACGGCGACGCTGTTTTGGTCGTTCACCGAGCGCGCGAGGGGCAATTGGTCCTTTCCGCCGCGCAGTTGAATCTGGAAGCAGCAATCGGGCGGCTTGGCGGAGAGAAAGCGCGGCTCTGGGGAGTCGAGCTCGAACAAGTTCGCCTCGCGATGCGCGCGCGCAGCCGGCGCTCGCTTGCGACTGATATCAAGATTCAGGCGAAGAAATTTTTTGCCCGCACTAACATCGACATCTACGCCCAACTCGATATCAGCAACGAATTTGCCATCAAAGTTTCCGAGCTCAAATGCAAAGGCGACGGAAAACTCGGTTCGTTCGCCTGTGCCGCGCTCGCACCGTTATTTGAGAGAGTGAAGAGCGAAAGGTTCGCGCTCAAATCGCTCCCGCTCGGCGGTCTTCAAATCCACGACGTCCACGTCGCCGTCACCGACACCGTCGAACTCACTGTCGATTTCGGAAGCAGCGCATGACCCTACAGGGAAAAGCGATCAGCTTGATTCTAGTGCTATGTCTCCTGGGCATAGCGGCCAGAACCGTGGTAGTTCTCACAGATCCGCTTCGCCGATCAGATGCCGAAGTTCGTGAATGGCTGGTGAAGAAGACGCCACTTGGTTCTTCATTCGAAGAGGTGCGAGCGGTTGCTATTAGAGATAACTGGAAGATTAAATTTGAGTATCCATTCAACGCACCTTCGCCGTTCGAGGGTGAGCGTTTGGTCAAGTTCGACCTGGGTAAGTATTACTCTTACGTGATTCCATTTCACGTGATTGTGACGTATCGGTTCACTGACGATCATTTGGCCGATATAGACACCATCGAGAGAATCGGAGATTCAATTTAGCAACTGAATTCAGAGCCAGTAAAAATTGTTCTAGATTCGCGCTGCGGAGATTTATTGCCGCGCTAAACGCTGGAACAAGAGCGCGCCGAGGATGATGAAGAGAACGTTCGGCACCCACTTTATGTCATGTCGAGCGAGGTCCAGACATCTCTTACTATTTCCGAGTGCGAAACGTCAGGTCAGCAGAAACAGTTAGAGATTGAACTCGTTCGTCCCCCGACTCTCTCGCCGCTGCCCTCGCGGCAGAGCCGTCCATGTCGCTCCCCCGCTTGCTCCATTCCTCCACTTCGGTCGGAATGACAGAAGCCTATTGCCGCGCTAATCGGCGAAACAAAAGGGTGCCGAGGATAATGAAGAGAACGTTCGGCACCCAGATCAGAAGTTCAGGATGCACTTTCGGATTTCCGCGGAGCGTGTCGGCGATGATGACGAAAAGAAAATAAGCGACCGCGACGATCAAGCCCATGGCGAAGCCGATCGAAGTTTCGCGGCGATGCGCGGTGACGCCGAGCGGCACGCCGATGATCGCGAACGCAACGCAGGCAAATGGAAATGAAAATCGTTTGTTGATCTCGGTTCGGCTCTCGCTTCGTTCGCGTTTGCTTTCGCTTTTCAACTGATCGAGCAACTGTTCGATCGACATCGCGGAGCGGCTCGGCCGTTTCTTCTCTTTCTCGTAAAGTTCCTCGAGACTAATAGGAAGTGTTCCTTCGGACATGCTGATGCCGTCCTTAATTTTGCGCAGATCGCTCGGGTCCTTCTCGTCACGCTGCTGATAACGCGCGTTGTAGAGATGCATTAGGATTCGTTTGTTATCGAGATCGGCCTCGAGCATCCCGGTGCGCGCGAACGTCACTCGCAGCGGCATCGATTTTTGATCGAGCTCAAAGACGGTGATGTTCTCGAGCTTGTTCCCCTGCTTTTTCCCGACGTAAATTTTTCGCCCGGGAAACTGGTCTATTACCTGGTCGCTCCCGAAAAGCGCCATGGGGTCGCGCGTAGCCAGATCGAAAATCGTGCTGCGTAATTTTTTCTGCGCGGCCGGCGACACCTGGACCGTGAGCCAGAGACAAAGCGCAGTGCACGCGAGCGCAATAACACCCAGTGAAACGGCCACGCGCGGCACACTCACACCGTTCGCGCGGAGCGCGATCAGTTCGTTGTCGGCCGAGAGCCGGCCGAACACGAGCAGGATCGCAGTTAAGAGTCCCCACGGAATGGTGAAGATGAGTGAGAACGGGAAAACGTAGGCGATGAACGCGAGCAAATATTCGACCGGCACATCGTGGTTCACCAGCAAAGGCAGCAGTTTGCGAAAAATGTTCCCGACGACGAGGACGAGGCTCAAAATCGCGATCGCAAAGAGCACGTTCACGAGCAGCTCGCGACTGACGAATTTGTCGATCAACTTCATATCTCAGCAGCAAACGAAAACAAGTTTAGCCACAGATGGACACAGATTAGCACAGATTTCCGAACCCTGAATTTCGGTTCCCGGATCTGTGCTCGGTTATGTCGGTCTTTGGTTACTTACTTTGCTGCCAAGTTTTCACCGACTCCTTACCTCGCCCTCTCCCCTTCTCAAGGGGAGAGGATGAAGGTTAGGGGTTGCAATCTATCGTGGCAACGATCGCTCGATCGACCTTTGCTTCGCACCGAAGCTGGTTAACATAATCGAGAGATGAATGCCGACCTCTACGACTTTGCGATTATCGGCGGCGGGCCGGCCGGCAGCACGCGCGCAAAAGAATTTCTCGAGGTTTTTCTTACTCCGAGCGATACCGTGCAGATCGCTGCCGCGGTCAACGCGGTGCTGGCCGGCAACGACGGCAAGAGTTTGGCGATCAAATGGCGGATGTGGCTGTTTTATTTCTTCATTTGGGTGCAGCGACATTTCCCGATTGTGCCGGGGTTAAGTTTGGTGTCCAAAACGCCAGAATTGTCGACATCTCCTGAAGCTGTTAGTGCGGCGTCTTGATGGCAACCGATCTGAGTTTGTCATCCTCAACGAAGTGAAGGATCTCTCATAAGATGATGGATCACTCTGTTCCGAAAAACGTGCCGCTCGCTTCGATTGTGAGATCCCTCGCTCCGCTCGGGATGACGATCATGATAATGAGCTGCGCCACAACCTCTAGACATCAATTCGCCGAACCAGCGCGGGATTGGCAGACGCGCGGGGGACAACTTCTTTGTCGCAATCAGAAAACGACGGTCATCGGTGATGTCATCGTTCGTTTTTCGAAAGCTGGCGATTTCGAATTAACATTCTCGAAAGGCCCCGGTGTGACGCTGCTCGCTCTCCGACAAGACGCGCGCTTTGCTGAAATTAACGGACCGCTCGCAGGTCGCGGTTGGTCTGGCTCGATCGAGCGCGCGCCGCAACAATTGCGCGGCTGGCTCGAATTGCGCGACAAGATCGTTCGCGCCCTCGCCACAGCGAGTCCGTCCGGTGGCGGACAAGATCGACATCAAGTGCGTCATCTTTCGGGATCGGAAACTTTTGTTTTCCGATTTTAAATGCGCCGGCAATTGCGGAAGCTCAATTATGCGGATGAGTGACTTGATCGCACGCGTCATGGCGCGACGACGCGTGCTTGTCTGGTTTGGTGTGGCAGCGTTCGCAGCTGCCTGCCTCGCCATTCTCGTTATGCGGATCGAGCTCGACTCCGATGTGATCAACATGCTCCCGAAAGGTTTTGAGTCAGTCCAAGGATTGAAAATTTACGATCGCGAATTCGAACAAACGCGCGAGCTGACGTTCGCACTGCGCTGCCAGCCTCAGGATGTCGATAAGCTGGAAGAATTCGCGCCGACCTTTGTGGAAAATTTGCGAAAACAACCGTGGTGCGAACGCGTGCTGGCCGGATCGCCAATGGAAACGCCGGATGGAATTCGCGACTTGCAATCGATCGCGGTGCCGCTGCTTCTGAATTTGGAACCGGCGGCGTTTGAACAGACGATGTCGATCTTGCAGCCGGAGAAGATCCGCGAGCGCTTGCACCGCTTGCATCAGGAGATCGAAGCCGGCTCGCCGCGACCGGAGTTTGAGCTCGCGTTCGATCCACTTGGCGTCATTGGCCCGGCGTTGAAGCCGTTCGCGGAAGCGAACGCGCTCGAACAGGAACAACCGCTCACCTCACCCGACCGGACGATGCGCGTTTTTCTCACCGTGACGAATCAATCGTCGCTGAGCGCGTTCGAATGTCAGCGGTTGATGCGTCAGGTAAATGCTTTTCGCGCGCGGGCGAGCGGTGGCTGGGACGGCGGACCGTTGGACGTTCTGGTCACCGGTCGCTCGGCTTATGTCGCCGAGATTTCTTTAAGCATGCGTTACGATATCGTCGCCACGCTCGGAAGCTCAGTTTTGCTCGTCGGAATTATTTTCTTCATCGGCTTTCGACGATGGCTTCCGCTCCTCGGAATGGGATTTTCGCTCTTACTTTCGTGCCTGGTCGCGCTGGCGGCGGGGCTGCTGATTTTCGGGAGGCTCAGCATGGTTGCGGTCGGCTTCTGTGCGATTCTGGTCGGACTCGGGGTCGATTTTGCGATCCTGATCTTCGGTCGCTACCAACAGGCGCGAATCGACGGCGAGGAATATCAGCAGTCGATCGCCACGTCCGTGGCGAAACTCGGTCGCGCGGTATTTTTTGGCGCGCTCACGACCGCTGTCGGATTTCTCGCCTTGATTCTGAGCGGCTCGATGGGCTTCTCGCAACTCGGCGTCCTGATTGCGATCGGCATCTTTTTCGCCGGGCTCTTCATGTGCACGATTCTGTTTCTGTTTGTGCGACCGTGGCAAGCACCGCAGCAACACGATTGGGTTTTCGAGGCCGTGAAAAAATATGTGCGCTGGAGCGTGAAGCGACCCGCGCCGATGATCATCGTCTCCGGTGGAATTCTCTCCGTGTTGACAGCAATCGGCTTTTCGCCTGTTCCCCCGCTGCATTTCGAAGCGAGTGCTCGCTCGCTCGAGCCGAAGAACAGTCGTGCCAGCCAGGCGTTGCAAGCAATCATGGAAGAAATGCCGACGCGGTGGGAGCCGGTGCTCGCGATCGTGCATGCACGCGACGCGCAGGAATTGCATGATGATTGGCAAAGAGTCACTGCGCATTGGGCCGAGCTCCAAGAGGCCGGCAAATTGAAAGGTTTTTCGACGCCGGCGGCCCTCTGTCTTTCTCCGATATGGATGGAAAAAAACCGCGAACATCTTGGCACTGTCGATTTTGCAGCAATTCACCAGGCTTTTGAGGCAACGGTGGGGGCGGAAGGATTTAGCCGCGCTTCATTCGTGCCGGCGTTCAATCTTTTGGACGGGCTTCGAGCCGCAGCGAACCCGGGTCCGTTGCCGGATTGGCGCAAGCAATTACCGAAAGGATCAGGCTGGTGGTTCTTGGTGGATCGATACTTTGCGAAAACGCCGCTGCTGACAACGGGCTTTGCGACCACGAACGAGCCCGTCACCACTCATGCACAACGCGAAGAATTGGGCCGCGAACTGCCCGTGCCCGGCGTGCCGATGATTCTCTCGGGATGGAGTTATGCGCTGGCCGATTTACAACCGTGGTCGCATCGGCAATTGCTGATCATCAGCGCACTGATGGCGTTGTTCGACGTCGGGCTGCTCGCAATTTTGTATCGCGACTTCCGGCTTTGGTTGATCCAAATCATTACCCTCGCGTTTGGAATTGGTGCAATGATCGCAACGATGAAGCTGCTTAATCTTCACTTGAACTTGCTCAACGTACTTTCGTTCCGGCTCGTGCTCGCCATCGGCGTGGATTACGGGATTTACGTTGTGCTGGTTTGGCAAAAGACGCGCGAACTGGAGCACGACGTGGCCGGAGTCATTAAGCCCGTTATTCTTGCAGGTCTGACCGCGGTCAGCGGGTTCGGCTCGTTAGGCTGGGCGCGCAATCCTTCGCTCAGCGGGCTCGGCATCGCTTGCGCGATCGGAATTTTCTGGAGCTTGATCGCGACAATCTTCTTTGCGTTGCCGGCGATGGCGGCGGCCAAACCCAAAGTCTGGCGCGAAAATGATAAGATCGAGCAGTGAGGCACTGCAGCCCCTAAAAAGACCGACAATGTTCATCAACCCCAAGTTATTCCCTCTCCTGCTCGCCTTAATTTTTCTCGCCCCGATTGTCCGCGCGCAGTCGTTATCGGAAGCGGACGTAAAGAATCTTCTCGCTCGCATCGCTGAACGACGCGCGTCGGCACCGGACGTCCGGGCCGACTTTGAGGAACAGAAAACGATTCGCTTGTTGAACAAACCAATTGTGAGCTCCGGAAAAATCTGGTTTCACGCACCGAACAAATTCCGGCGCGAAATCGGCGGCAATTCGCCAAGCGTCACGGTCAGTAACGGCCGCGACCTCTGGATTTACTATCCGAATTTCAAATCCGCCGAGCATTACTCGCTGGGCAAACGGTCGCCGGTTGACGCCGTCATCGCCGCGATCAATACCGCGCTCAATCTGGAAAATGCTGAAAACACATTTCGAATCATCGGCGCGAAGATCGACAATGGTTATGCGTTGCAGCTGCTTCCGCGCTCACCGTCGATGAAACGAATGTTTCAGAAGTTCGACTTGCGCTTGAACAGCGACTTGGTCGCGGAACGCACCGAAATGACGCAAGCGAACGGCGATCAGATCATCACCACGTATTCAAATCAAACGCGCGCGACGATTCCGGTGTCGACGTTCGAGTTCACGCCACGGCCCGGGACCGCGATCAGCACTCCACTCGGGCGTTAACGTCGCTTGCCAGTTGTGGCTGAAGGTGGCGCTGCCTTTCATGCTGAAGGCTGAATCGGTTTTGGCTGAAGATTGGCCGTATCGGCGGCACAAAAATCGAGCGGCCCCAGCTTCGGATTTTCGCTCGACTTGGCGTCTCGTGGCGTGGTAAGGATTCGCGGTCGTTCCCCCAAATGAGCGCGAAAACTCTCGGTCTGCTTTTCTTCCTTGGCGCTTCGCGGCTGTTGATCGCCCATCCGCTCGAGAACAATACCGCCAGCGCGGCTCGGACCGCCGTCACGTCCCACATTCCGCGCGAATCAGTCACGTCGAACGGCATCGCGTCGATTGGATACAGCAAACGGTTGCACATTCTCGAAATCGAATTTGTGAACGGTGCGGTTTATCGATACCTCCAAGTCGCGCCGTCAGTTCACCGGGACTTGATGACTTCCGATTCCAAAGCGCGCTATTACGACGCGAACATCAAAGGCAATTATCCGTCCGTGCGCGTCCGTCCGCGCCTGAAACAAGAAGCGCGTTGAAATTCTCCAAACGTTGGAGTTGGGACGAACTGAGACACAAGCTCGTTCTCACGCCCGAAGAGAAACGCGTCATCTGCTTTGTCGTAGCAGCGCTTATTTTAGGCCTTGGCACAAAATGCTACCGCGATACGCATCCGCGGCCGCCGGTGCAGATGGAGAAGAAGCATCTGCACTCGCGCAAGTCTCAACCTTGAAAGTACTTTTCCGGAATCGCGTGCTGCGGACTTTCGTGCTGCCAATAGATCGACAAGATCCACCAGCGGTGGCCGTCGTTGAAAAGTTGAATGCTGTTGATCCCGCGCATGAACGGTGCCGCATCGTTCGGATCGTGGCGGGACTCATATGTGCTCCAGGCATGCGCAATCTGGCCGAACTGTTCGACGCGGCGCGCGATCTCCTTTTCATAAAAGCCGTTCTTCCCGAAAAACGGTTCAACTCGCGCAATGTAGCCATCAACATCGAGAATATTCGGCGCAAGATCGACATCGTGCTTACCGGCGTCCCTGGCCGTCGGGATTAAACGTGCGCCTGGAATGAATAACGAACGCACCCGATCGCAATCGCGCTTCTTTCCCGCCGGGCCTGAGATCGAATCATAAGCCGCAGCGATAATCGCGTCGATTGATTCAACGTCAGCGGGATCTGCTGAATTCGGCATTCGGCGTTGGACGTTTAGTGCCAGTCCGGCTCGGACAGTTTGGCGTTTTCTTTATGATCTCTAACACTTTACGCGCGGCGTTATGTCCCGGAATCCCGCTCACTGCGCCCCCGCGGAGCGCGCTTGAGCCGCAGAGAAAAACGTTTTCCCATTCGGTTTCGACTCCCCAAGTTCCGACTTGCTCCTTTTTTGTCGCAAACGGCCAGGTCGGCGCGTCCTGGAAAATGTTGCCGTGGTACATGCCGAGCGAATTCTCAATATCGACCGGACTCTTGCTTTCAATGCATGGACTCCCGTCGCGCGCGACTGCGAGACAATCTTCCAGCGGCTCTTCCAACCATTGGTTCATGCTTTCGAGAAATTTCTTTTCCGCCTGTTTCCGCACTATTTCGTTGTTTTTCGCGAACAACGAATACGGCGCATCGAGGCCGAAAAGTGTGATGGTGTGGAAACCTCGTTCGCGCAGCTCCGGCGAAAGAATGCTTTCGTCTGTCAGGGTGTGGCAATAAACCTCGCACGGCGTCTTGTCAGGCAACCGACCTTTGGCGGCTTGTTCGTAGCTCGCATTCATCTGTTCGTAGCCTTCGTCGCTGTGGAATGTGCCGCACCATGCCTCGGCCATTGAATACTTCTTCGCTTTCAATTTCGGCAGTCGGCGCAGGAGCATGTTGATCTTAAATACACTCCCCTCGTCTACCGTTCCCGGTTCGTAGGTCTTACCCGAATATTTCGCCAGCACATTGCGCCCGAAGTTGGCCAACAGAAATCGTGTTTCGACGGTTTGTTGCTTTCCATCGATTTGAAACTCCACTGTTTTCTTTTTTCCCTTAAGATCGAGGGCGACAAGGTTGACATTCGTCAGAAATTCAGCGCCAGCACTCCGCGCCGCTTGTTCCAATTCGCGCGCGACTGCGCCCATTCCACCGACCGGCACTTTCCATTCGCCGGTCTTATTGCCGATCAAGTGATAAAGAAAACAACGGTTCTGAACGAGCGACGGATCGTGCGGGTGCGTGAAAATGCCGACCTTTGCGTCGGTCAGGACAAGCCCGCGGACCAGATCGTCTTGCAAATAACGTTCGAGCGCGCGACCGAGCGGCTCTTCCGCCAGGCTTCGCCATGCTTCGCGAGAGACATCATCCACATCGAAACGTCGTTTCATTTCCTCCTTTGCAACAAGCAGCTCGAGCATGGTGTCCCAGGCGTGCTCCGCGAACACTCGCGAGAGAGCGTAGAACTTTTTCATCTGCTCGAACTCGGTCTCGCTTCCGGTAAGATCGATAATCGACCGCCGGCTTTGCCCTTCATCGACGTTGCTGATCAGGAGGCCGTCGTGCTGCCCGCTCTTAATATAAGGAGTGAACGATCCGGTTGCCCGCTGTCGCAGCTCGAGCTTCAGCCCGAGGTCGCGAATGATCTTTTCTGGAAACAAACTGACTAGGTAGGAATAGCGCGACAGCCGGGCCTCATAATCCGGAAAGACCTTTTGTGAAGTGGTGGCCCCGCCGATGTAATCGTTCTTCTCTAATAATAGTACGCTCAGCCCCGCCCGCCCGAGATAACTCGCCGCGACCAGGCCGTTATGCCCGGCTCCCAGAATTACGACATCGTATCGCGAGTTCATTTGAGAACGTTCAACGTTGAACGCTCAACGTCCAATAAAAGACAGAGTAATTCTTTCTTCTTAATTCCTCATTCTTACTTCTTAATTTATCATCAATGAGCACACTGCCGGAGATCCGGACTCGTTGCGTGATCGTCGGAGGCGGGCCGGCGGGAATGATGGCCGGCTATTTAATGGCGCGCGCCGGTGTGAACGTGATAGTACTGGAGAAGCACGCCGATTTCTTTCGAGATTTTCGCGGCGACACGATTCATCCCTCGACCCTCGAGCTGATGCACGAACTCGGATTGCTCGACGAATTTCTGAAATTGCCGCATCAGGAATTCTCGCAATTGAGGGGAATCTTCAATGGTCACCTCGCAGGCATGGCCGATTTCTCGCGTCTCCCGACGCACTGCAAATTCATCGGTTTCATGCCGCAGTGGAACTTCCTGAACTTTTTCGCCAGCAAAGCCAAGGCTCTCCCTTCATTCGCGCTCCACATGCAACACGAAGTTGCCGATCTAATCATCGAAGGCGACCGAGTCGTAGGCGTACGCGTAAAGACTCCGGACGACGAACGCGATTTCCGCGCCGATCTGGTCATTGGCGCGGATGGGCGCCATGCCATCACGCACACACGCGCCGGTTTTGAGATTCAAGAGTTGGGCGTGCCCATCGATGTCCTTTGGATGCATATTTCCAAACGCGACAGTGATCCTGAGCAGTTATTCGGATTCTTTCGCCACGGCAAACTGCTCGTCTTGATTGACCGGGAAAATTATTACCAAGCCGGCTTCGTTATTCCAAAGGGGGGCATCGAGACGGCCAAAGAACGCGGACTCACAGCCTTGCATGGCGAAATCGTCTCGCTCGCGCCTTTTTTGAAAGATCGCATCACCGAGTTAGACGACTGGTCAAAAATCAAATTGCTCACCGTGCAGATCAATCGTCTGAAAAAATGGTGTCGTGATGGCTTGCTTTGCATCGGTGACAGCGCGCATGCCATGTCGCCGGCGGGCGGCGTTGGAATCAATCTTGCGCTGCAGGATGCGGTCGCGACCGCGAACTTGATCGCGACGAAATTAAGAGAAGGACCTGTCTCGCTGGCCGACCTTGAGCGGGTGCAAAAGCGACGGGAATGGCCGACGCGCGTGATCCAGACAATGCAGGCATTCATTCACCGCCATGTCGTGACCGGCCGCGAATCCAAAGCCGGAGACTCGCTTCCTAGTGTCGTCAGGCTTTTGCAATGGTTTCCGGCCCTGCGCTCCTTGTCGGCACGTTTCATCGGCATCGGCCCGCGCCCGGAGCACATTCGATCCCCCGCAATAGATTAAACGCAAGAGCTCGGGTCACTCGTCACAACTGCCAGTCCGGCTCGGACTCACTCGTCGTCCGAAGATTCTTCTTCCTCTTCGCCCGACTGTTTCTTTGATTTGATCGCGGCCTTGATCGTAAACTTCACTTTCGTCGCGAGGTCATCGTTCACGTAAATCTCGACGTGATATTCTCCAACCGGCCAGCTGTTGGTGGGCTTGGAAAGCGAAAACTCGCCGTCTTCGGTGTCCCCTCCTGCGGTGAAAGTCCTTTCGTCGATCTTTGTGCCCTTTGGAGCGGCATCGCCTACGTCGTCCGCAATCCAGACGCCGCGAATCTTGTCGCCGTCTTTCGCGCCTTTGGTTTTAAACATGGCGTATAATTTTGGCGCGTCCGCTGCGAACGTCGTCGTCTCCTTCCCTTCAGGACTCGTCATCATCGTTGCATCGACTCTCACTTCACCCGCTCTCGCGACCGAAAGGCAAATCAGCGTTGCGATCAATGCAATGAGTAATGGAAATGTTTTTTTCATATTTGCGCGCGGAAGGTAGCAGGTCATGCGCCGACCGCCAGCAAGATCTGCACCGGCGCGACTGCAAAGATCGACATCGCGCAGGTTTAGCGGCAAAATCGTGTTCTTAATCTTAGAACAGGAATGAACGATTTCTTCGGCGAACTAAAACGGCGCAACGTTTACAAAGTTGCGGTTGCCTATGCCGTCATCTCGTGGCTGTTAGTTCAGGCAGCGTCGATTCTCCTTCCGACATTCGAAGCGCCTGCCTGGGTGATGAAGGCGTTCGTCGTCTTCCTCGGTCTTGGCTTTGCGCTGGCGATTTTCATCGCCTGGGCCTTCGAGATGACCCCGCAAGGAATGAAGCGAACCGAAAATGTCTCGCCTGACGAATTCGTTCCGCAATGGAGCAAACGCAAGTTCGCCGCGCTCATTGTTGGTGTCGCAATCATTGCCGGAGGACTCCTCGTCTTTCAATTGTTGCGCGCGCCAAGATCGACAATCGCTTCCAAGTCGGACAACAAATCGATCGCGGTCTTGCCGCTATTGAATGAAAGCGGAGATCCGAAGGACGAATATTTTTCGGACGGCCTTTCCGAAGAATTGATCGCAGCCCTGGCACAAATCAGAGAACTGAAAGTCATCGGTCGCAGTTCTTCATTTCGTTTCAAGGAGCGGAAAGAGGAAAATAAGACGATTGGCGAGAAGCTAGGCGTGGCTACGCTGCTTGAGGGCACGGTGCGTAAACAGGGTGGCCGGGTGCGAATCGTTGCCGAACTAATCAATGCCGCAGACGGGATCGAGCTTTGGACGCGAACGTTCGATCGTGAACTGAAGGACATCTTCGCTGTCCAGCAGGAAATCGCTGCGGCTGTGGCTTCGTCACTGAAAGTAACTCTGCTTGGTTCCGATGAGCGATCGT
>DATNKD010000128.1:0-3205 GCA_035603575.1 Chthoniobacterales bacterium | reverse complement strand
AAAGCGGGACCGAAACAGTGAAGATCGACAATTTTCTCGCCGAGCTAAAGCGGCGGAATGTCTACAAAGTTGCGGTCGCATACATCGTGGCCGGCTGGGCCCTCGCTCAAGGAATTGCGCAAGTGTTTCCTGTTTTCGATGTTCCAAATTGGATCGTTCGTCTAATCGTTCTGCTCATCGTGATCGGTTTTCCGATCGCGCTCTTTCTCGCGTGGGCATTCGAACTGACGCCCGAAGGCCTCAAGCGAACAGAAGATGTCGATCCTGCTGCGCAACCGCGCGCGAAGTCTCGCGCCTGGATTTATATCGTGATTGCTGGGGCGCTGTTTTCTATCGGTTTGTTCATGCTGGGTCGCTACGGTTTTCGCGAGAAAGCTCCGTCGTCCAACGAACCGCTGGCGAAATCCATTGCTGTCCTGCCGTTTGGCAATCTCAGCCGCGATCCGGACAACGAGTACTTCGCGGCCGGCATTCAAGACGAAATCATCACGCGACTGGCGCAAGTCTCAGACTTGAAGGTGATCTCGTGTAGCTCGACTCAACGTTACAAAGGCACCGGGCAAAACCTTCGTCAGGTAGCGAGCGAACTTGGCGTGACAAATATCCTCGAAGGCAGTGTCCAGAAAGCCAACGATCAAGTGCACGTCAACGTGCAGTTACTCAACGCTTTGACCGATAGCCATCTTTGGGCCGACACCTTCGATCGAAGACTGACTGATGTTTTTGGCGTCGAAAGCGAAATCGCCAAAACGATTGCCGATACTTTGCGCGCGAAACTCAGCGGTCGGGAGGCGGCAACGCTTAGCGCGCGTCCGACAGAAAACGGCGCCGCCCACGAGCTGTATTTGAAAGGTCGATTTTTTTGGAACAAACGCGACACGAACGATCTGGAGAAAGCCCTCACCTATTTCCAACAAGCGGCGAAAGAAGATCCAAATTACGCGCTCGCCTGGTCCGGTATTGCCGACGTCTACGTTTTGTTACCTCTTTACGGCGGCGCGAATCCGGCTGACGCATATCCAAAGGCGAAGGAAGCAGCCAACAAAGCGATCGCGCTCGACTCAAATCTGGCGGAGCCGCACTCAGCTCTCGGGTTAATCGCCAGTGTATTTGATTTCGATGCTCCACTCTCAATGCGGGAATTCGAAAAAGCGATTGCGCTCAACCCTAACTACGCTACCGCGCATCACTGGCTCGGTAATGGTCTGCTTGAGTCCATCGGAAATTTCGATCGTTCCATTGCGGAAATGAAACGCGCGCTCGAGCTAGATCCTCTCTCCATTCCCATCAATGGCGATCTTGGCGTCGCCTATTATTTTGCCGGCCGTTACCCGGAAGGGATTGCTCAACTTCGGAAAGCGCTCGACCTCGACCCGAATTCTTATTACCTCCACTACAATCTCGGCGAAGTTCTGGAACTAAGCGGCGATTTGCCCGGCGCGATTTCCGAATACGAAAAATCTGCCGCGCTGGATACTGATCCCTACGCGTTGGCACTTCTCGGTCACGCGGAAGCGTTGGCGGGAAATCGCGCCGCCGCTCTCAAGATTTTGCAGCAGCTGGCAGTCTCGTCACGATACGCTCCGGATTATTCTGTCGGGCTGGTTTACCTCGGACTCGGCGACAAGAACCAGGCAATGGATTGGCTTGAGAAATCGTTCGCCAAACGCCAGCCCGACCTCAACACGATCCGTTTCGATCCGTTGCTTAAACCGCTCCACGGCGATCCGCGTTTCGAAGCGCTCGCCGAAAAAATCCTGCCGGCCCGCGAGCTGGCGGCACTGCGAAATTCGAAGTGAAGATCGACAGCTTCTTGGCCGAGCTGAAGCGGCGCAACGTTTACAAAGTTGCGGTCGCGTATGCGGTGGTCTCGTGGCTCTTAATTCAGGCCGCGTCGATTTTCTTTCCAGCTTTCGATGCGCCGCCGTGGGTGATGAAAATATTCATTATCGTTATCATCTTCGGCTTTCCCGTGGCGCTGATTTTTTCGTGGGCGTTTGAGATTACGCCGGAAGGAATCAAACTCGAATCCGAGATCGAGCCGAACAAATCGATCACGCGAGGGACGGGACGGAAGATTGTTGCCATAACGATCGCGCTTGCTGTCGCCGCCGCCGGTCTGTTCGTGTATCAACTCGTCCGCTCGAAATCAGATACATCGGAATCGCCGACCACGGCAACGATCGCGAACAAATCGATCGCGGTTCTGCCGTTCGACAATCTCAGTCGCGATCCCGACAATGCTTACTTTTGTGAAGGTGTGCAGGATGAAATTCTGACGCGATTGGCCAAGGTCGCCGATCTGAAGGTGATTTCGCGCACATCGACGCAACATTTCAAAAGCACGCCGGACAATCTTCCCCAGATCGCGAAGCAACTTGGAGTGGCGCACATTTTGGAAGGCAGCGTGCAGAAAGCCAGCGATCAAGTCCGGGTGAACGTGCAGCTGATCAATGCGCTGACTGACGCGCATCTTTGGGCTGACACCTACGATCGAAAACTGACCGACATTTTCGCGGTCGAGAGCGAGATCGCCAAGAACATCGCTGAGACGTTGCAGGCAAGACTCACCGGCTCGGAGAAAAGCTCGATCGCGAAAACACCGACGGTGAATCCCGAAGCTTACGAGCTTTACCTGAGAGGAAAATTTTTCGCCGAGAAGCGGACCGGCGCGGACCTGCGTAAATCGATCGAGTATTACGATCAAGCGATCGCAAAGGATCCTGGTTACCCGCTCGCTTATGTCGGCCTGGCTGATTCTCACCTGCTTCTTACCGCCTACGGCGCTATTTCTACGAAAGAGGCAGCTTCTCCCGCCAGAGCCGCTCTAAAGAAAGCGCTGGCCCTGGATGATTCGCTGGCGCAGGCCCACGCATCATCGGGATTGCTTGCTAACCTCGAACTCGACCTCAACCGCGCGATTACCGAATTAGAGCGCGCGATTCAGCTAAATCCGAATTATGCGACGGCGCACCATTGGATCGCACTTCCGTTGATGGCGATCGGCCAGTCTGATCGCGCGATTGTGGAAGGAAAACGCGCGATCGAGCTCGATCCGCTCTCGTTAATTTGCAACGCCGATCTCGCTTGGGTCTATTTTAATGCACGCCGCTACGACGAAACGGAGGCGCAGGCTCGCAAAACTTTGGAAATGGACCCGCGTTTTTATGTGGCGCATTACTATCTCGGGGAAGCCCTTCAGTTT
>DATNKD010000127.1:0-3961 GCA_035603575.1 Chthoniobacterales bacterium | reverse complement strand
TCCGCGGCTCTTCGTGCGTCATGTGTTGATGAATCGCGACAATATAGGTTTTGTTTTTCACGAGCGATTTCAAGACCGATTGCAGTTCATCCTCGGTCACAGCGAAATCACCATCGACCAATGCAGCGTCGTCGCTGCCAGCGAACGCCGCCCAGGTATTCACGCCCATCGCGTTGTCGATTTTGACGCCGTGCATCGTCGCGGGCCGGCCGATGGTGAATTTTACGATTCCGTTGTTCGCCTCGCCGCTCATGCCGAAAATCGCGTTCAGCGGCTCGGGTGAAATCGAATTCTTGTCCGTCAATGGCGGTGCGCCAAACGACCCTTTCGGCTGCGGCGTATTCGCGCGGACTTCTTTGATTTTGTCGTAAACTTTCCGAATCGCCCAGGCCAATTGATCGATGCTGCCTTCGCCTTCGATATGCATGAAGAAAACTTTCGGTTGATCGAAAAAGAAATGATTGTGTAGCGCGGTCACGCTCAGTCCGACGTCGAGCGCCGCCGACATCGCCGGATTCACTTCGTCTTCGAAAAGAACGGTGTCACCCATCACTATCGCGCCGTTTTTCGTTTCAGTGAACGCGGCCCAAGTGCCGAGTCCCATGAACGGCGGCATCGTCCAGCCATCAACACTGACCTTCACGTCGCTGCGCGGTGAAGTAATTTTGTAAACGCCTTCTTTCTCGTTGAGCTTACCCTTTAGCCCCGTGATCTGATCGATCTTCGCGGTGTCGAGCGCGGCCGGCGCGATGTCGATGTTTGCGCAACAGACCGTGCAAACGAGGAGCAGCTTTTTCATTTTACGTTGCTGGCTCCGCCCCGAATTGTATCGGGGCAGAACCGCAACATCTCTCACTTAGTATTTCTCGCCTTTTTCTTTGTGCTCTTTGCTCTCGTCGTGCTTGCTCACGACTTTGCCGTTCGCATCGAACTTGAAGCCCCATTCTTTCCCGTTCTTATCGATGACGGCTTCGTAGTTCGCGCCCTCTTTTTCCCAGCGAACGATTTTGCCGCCTTTGGCTTCCGTATCGGCAGCCTTCTGCACCGCCGCCGGCACATCAGAGCTGCTGATGCTTTGCTCTTCTTCTTTTTCTTTCGCTTGTGCGACAACGCCGAAGGCGAGTCCGGCGCTGACCGCAACGATTGTGAATAGTTTAGCTGTATTCATGGTTATTTAGTTTTGACCGATCGGTCTCAAAAGTTGTTCGAATATCGAAAGTCGTTTACGCGCAGAAAACTGATCGGAATCGAACCGTTTCACGGTTTTAATTCAACTTATGGCTGGCAACACTACCCAAGATCGACATCGAGCGCCGTCGTTCGGCGAAGCGTTTCGGTTCTGGTTAAAACTGGGATTCATTTCGTTTGGCGGACCAACCGGCCAGATCGCGATCATGCAGACGGAGCTGGTCGAAAAGAAAAAGTGGATCAGCCAGTCGCGCTTTTTGCACGCGTTGAACTTTTGCATGTTGCTGCCCGGCCCGGAAGCGATCCAGCTCGCGATCTACATCGGCTGGTTATTACACAAAATCTGGGGCGGCGTCGTTGCTGGCGCGTTGTTCGTTATTCCATCAATCTTTGTGCTCTGGACGCTCAGCTACATTTACGCGGCGTTTGGAAATTTGCCGTGGATCGCCGCGATCTTTTACGGATTGAAACCTGCGGTGACCGCGATCGTTCTCGTCGCCGTGATTCGCATCGGCCGGAAAGCACTCAAAAACGAAGTGATGTGGGTGCTCGCCGCGCTCGCGTTCGTCGCGATTTATTTTTTCAAGCTTCCATTTCCCGCAATTGTCCTCGGCGCGGGCGCGGTTGGCCTTGTTGGCGGCATATTCTGGAAAAGTAAATTTGAGACGAGTTCAAGGCACGACGCGGACACGACGTTGTCGGTGATCAGCGACGAACAAGAATCACCGCCGCATACGCGACCGAATTTCGCGCGCGCCGTTCGCGCGTCGATTGTTTGTCTGACTCTATGGCTCGCTCCTACAATCGTTGCCGGCATGCTTCGCGGCTGGGACAGCACACTCTTCAAGGAAGGATTATTTTTCAGCAAAGCCGCTGTCGTCACATTTGGCGGCGCCTACGCCGTGCTCCCGTACGTCGCGCAGCAAGCTCTCTTTCATTACGGCTGGCTCAAACCGGGCCAGATGATGGATGGACTCGGGCTCGCCGAGACAACGCCCGGACCGTTAATCATGGTTTTGCAATTCGTCGGATTCATCGGTGCCTGGCAACATCCGGAGGGTTTGCCACCGCTGATGGCGGCGACTTTGGGCGCGTTACTCACAACCTGGGCGACGTTTACCCCGTGCTTTCTTTGGATCTTTGTCGGCGGTCCGCACATTGAGCAACTGCGCGGAAACGAGCAACTGACAAGCGCACTCTCGACCATAACCGCTGCAATCGTGGGTGTGATACTGAATCTAGCGGTTTGGTTTGCGCTCCACGTTTTCTTTCCGAGCGTCGGAGTTGTCGACTGGTTTGCAATCGTCCTTTGCGCAGCGGCGTTTTTCGCAATGTTCCGTTACAAGATCGACATCATTCCCGTGGTTCTCGCCAGCGCAGTGCTCGGCTTAATTTACAGATCTTTTTTGTAGGGGAAGCCGTTGGCTTCGTCCGAGCCGGACTGGCGTTTGGGACGACAGCGCCGCCCCCTGCAGAAGAACGAAATCTATCCGGCCGCCGGTTTTAAACGCTGGCACTCCGCTTCGTAGTCTGCGATCAGCGCCAAAATCTTGGACTGAAATGCGTCCTGCGCGGAGTAAACGGCTCCGATGGATTCCACGAACGCTTTCTGCTTAAGGTCGTCCTCGATCGTTAAACTGAGTTCGGCCAGCTTTTCGATGTTGGCGCGGGAGTGGAACTCCAATTCCTTGAGCTTCGCGAGAACGCCAAGCGATTTCTCCAGTTTGGCCGCGTCTGGTTTTTGTTCCGGTTTCGCAGCCGCAGCAGTTTTAACCGCGGAACTCTCTTCATGGGCAGGTTGTTTTTCATGCAGCTGTTGTGTCTTCTGCCCTGGCTGGTGCGAATGAGCGCCGCCGCCCTTGTGATGCTTCTCCTGCGTGACTTTTTTGGCGTGCGCGACGTTTCGAGGATCTCCCATCAATTAGTACACGATTCTCAGCAAGCTGCCGGTTGTATGTCGATCTTCGGTGCGTCGCTTATGCCGCCTTCGAATGCAACGCAATGCGGTTGCCTTCGGAATCAATCACAACGGCGCGGAAGCCGTGCTCGCCGATTTGTTGCCTCGCCCGCAACACTTTTCCGCCGTTGGCTCGCGCAGCTTCGACCGCTTCATCCAGACGGCCTTCGACCGAAAGATAAACCAGCGGTCCGTTTGCCGAAGGTGTGTTATCGACGCCGCCGCTATCGCCGCGAATGCATAGACAGCCGGACGCGTTTTGTTCTTCGTGCGGCAGAAGGCCGTACTCCATACGGCCTTCGGATAACTTGCGAACCTCTTTAGCGAGGACCGCGGAGTAAAATTTAATCGCGCGATCGAGGTTCGTGACCGGGATGTCTGTCCAGCAAAGTGTGTCAGCGGCCATGGTTGTCGATGTTGTAATTGTCGATTTTAGATTTCGTGGCGATGTCTTTCCGCATCGTACCCGTAAGTGACAAGCGTTCAACGTTAGGTGTGAGCTGTAATTGCGCGACAACTTAATGATTGTCTATTTCTGCGGTAATGGCTGCAGCGACGACGAAGATCGAGGATTACGCATTTCTTAGCGACACCCAGACCGGCGCGCTCGTGAGCCGCGATGGCTGTGTAGATTGGCTTTGCTTTCCACGCTTCGATTCCGGCGCCTGCTTCGCGTCGTTGTTAGGCACCCGCGACAATGGCCACTGGCGGTTTTGGCCGAAAGAAAAGATCGAGAAGACGACTCGCCGATATCGCGGAGATGCCCTGATTCTCGAAACTGAAATCGAAACGAAAAGGGGCGCGGTGCGTTTGATC
>DATNKD010000126.1:0-10248 GCA_035603575.1 Chthoniobacterales bacterium | reverse complement strand
CGGAAATCCAGATCGCCAATTCCTGTGGCTGGAGCTTGTCGATCTGCGACGGCGCCGAGTCGGCAAGCTCGTGCTGTTGAAGATCGACATCTTCGGCCTGCAAACCTTGTTCGCCAGCTTCGAGACAGCGCCAGCGCGCGTCGCGAAAAAACCAGAGCCGATCGCGCGGCGCTTCGCCATTGGCCGCCAGTTGGGCCGCTTCGCGGAGAGTAGCGTGAAAAACTTCCTGGGCTTTCGCCGCATCGGCCAGCATTAGAAAACAGAAGCGGTAAAGCTGGAGCAGATTTTGTTTTTCTTCGGCCACGCAAACTTCTTTCCCAAAGCGCCAATGTCACGCGCCTCGCGTAGATCGCAACGAAAAGATGTCGATCTTACGTGAGCTTTTCCAGGCGGCGCGCGACTTCCTCGGCGTTTTCACGACTGTTGAAAGCCGAAATCCGAAAGTAACCTTCACCTTGCGCACCAAATCCGGCGCCGGGCGTCACGACCACATTAATTTCGCGCAACATTCGATCGAATAGCTCCCAGCTCGTTAGGCCAGTCGGCGTTTTGACCCAAATGTAAGGCGCGTTCGCGCCACCATAGACCTGAAATCCGATTTGTTTGCACGCGTCTCGCAAGATTTTCGCGTTGCCCATGTAATGCTCGATCAACGCGCGACATTGTTTCCGGCCTTCGTCTGAATACAACGCTTCCGCGCCGCGTTGGACCGGGTAACTCACGCTGTTCGCTTTCGTGCTCCAACGGCGATGCCAAAGTGGATGGAGCGGCAATTTTTTGCCGGAATCCGTGCGAGCAAGCAACGTCTTCGGCATTACTGTGAAACCACACCGTACGCCGGTGAAGCCGCCAATCTTGGAAAAACTTCGAAATTCGACGGCGCATTCGCGCGCACCTTCGATCTCAAAAATCGAACGCGGAATTTTTGGATCGGAAATGTACGCCTCGTAAGCGGCGTCGAACAAAATCAACGCATCGTGCCGGCGCGCGTAATCAACCCAGCGGGCCAGTTGCTCACGGCTCGCAACCGCGCCGGTCGGATTGTTGGGAAAACAAAGATAAACAAGATCGACATGTTCCTTTGGCGGCTCGGGAACGAAATTGTTCTCAGCCGTGCATGGCAAATAAACGATGCCTTCATAGCTGCCATCTTTTCGCGCCGCGCCGGTGTGGCCCGTCATCACATTGGTGTCGACATAGACGGGATAAACCGGATCAGTAATCGCGACTTTGTTTTGGTCGCCTAGGATGTCGAGGATATAACCGCAGTCGGACTTCGAGCCTTCCGAAACAAAGATCTCGTCGTCTGCGATGTCGATCTTCCGATCGCGATAATCTTTCTGCGCGATTGTCGATCTTAGGAATTCGTAACCCTGCTCCGGCCCGTAGCCGCGAAATGTTTCGCAATGCCCCAATTCTTCGGCCGCGCGTTTCATCGCCTCGACTGCCGCGCGCGGCAGCGGCTCGGTCACGTCGCCGATTCCGCAGCGAATCAAACGCTTCGCCGCTTTCGGATTTTGTTCGCAGAACTCACGAACTCGCCGAGCGATCTCGGGAAAGAGATAACCCGCCTGAAGCTTTAAATAATTTTCGTTTAAATAGGCCACGCCACGCTGTAGCGGCTAGTAATTTTTGGCCACAGCGTCCCAATTAACCACGTTCCACCAGGCCTTGATGTAATCGGGCCGGCGGTTCTGGTAATTGAGATAGTAAGCGTGCTCCCAAACATCGAGTCCGAGGATCGGCGTGTTGCCGTCCATCAGTGGGCTGTCCTGGTTCGGCGTCGAGATCACTTCCAATTTGCCGCTTTTGTTTTTGATCAGCCATACCCAGCCGCTGCCGAAACGTCCGACACCCGCGGCGGCGAATTTTTCTTTGAACTGGTCGAACCCGCCGAAAGTAGATTTGATGTCGTCGGCGAGTTTGCCTTTTGGTTCACCGCCCGCCTTCGGGCCCATGATTTTCCAAAAGAACGAATGGTTGGCGTGACCGCCGCCGTTGTTCCGCACGACCGTGCGAATGTCTTCCGGAACCGACTTCAAATCTCGAATTAAATCTTCGACCGATTTCTTTTCCAGGTCGGCTTTGCCTTTGATCGCATTGTTAACGTTGGTGATGTAAGCCTGATGATGCTTGGTGTGATGGATTTCCATCGTCCGCGCGTCGATGTGCGGCTCGAGCGCGTTGTAGTCGTAAGGTAATTTCGGTAATTCGTAAGCCATAATAAACACGTTAGGCCGCGAGTAATGGCGGTCAATCGTGAGCCATCGAGAAGATGTCGATCTTCCGCACGACTCGGGTCAACTCTGGCTCGACTGATAAAACCCAGGCTTCGTGATGAACCCGTTTCGGTAGTTCACGTAAGTCGCAATCGCGAGGAGTGGGAAATTTTGGCGATACATGTCGTATTTGAGATAAAAGACCCCCGGAAATCCGGTCCCGGTGATTTCCGGTTCGTCCCAGGAACCGTCCGACTTCTGCGAGCTCAACAGCAAACGCAGCCCGCGTTGAATGCTCGGCCGATCGAGATCGCCACACGCGCAAATTCCCATGATCGCCCACGACGTTTGTGACGCGGTGCTCTTGCCAATTCCTTTCATCGCCGGATTTTCGTAAGTCGCGCAAGTTTCGCCCCAGCCGCCATCGTCATTTTGACAGCTCTCAAGCCAATCGCGTCCGCGCAGGATCCAATCCTGCGTCATGTCGTGCCCGATGGCGCGCAGTCCGCGCAGCACCTGCCACGTTCCGTAAATGTAATTGACGCCCCAGCGTCCGTACCACGAGCCATCCGCTTCTTGGGTCTCGATCAAATAATGGATTGCATCACGGACGCAACGCGTTTTTGGATTGAAACCGATGTAGCCGAGCAATTCGAGCGTGCGCGCGGTGAGATCGCTGCAAGTTGGATCGAGAATCGCGTTGTGATCCGCGAACGGCATGTCCTCGAGCCACGGCGTGGTCACATTTTTATCAAACGCCGCCCAGCCGCCGTCGCGACATTGAAAACTAAGTTCCCAATCCAAAGCGCGTTGAAAAGCCTGTTCCAGTCCCCAGTTCCTCTCCGGCCTAACGAGTCGCAACGCCATCAACACCATCGCGGTGTCGTCAACATCGGGATAACAAACATTGTTGTATTCGAATGCCCAGCCGCTCGCTTCGACGTGCGAATTGTTGAACGCCCAATCGCCCCGAATCCGCACTTCCTTATCGAGCAACCACCTCGCCGCGCGGCGCAACGCTGGATCTTCAGCTGACAAACCGGACTCTGCCAGCGAGATCAAATTAATAGCCGTGTCCCAAACCGGAGAGAGACATGGTTGAATGCGAAAATCTGCCGGATCCTCGACAAACAAACCGGCGAAATCTTGAGCAGCTTTTTTGTAAGCCGGGTGCTCTTTCGAATAGCCAAGAACACGCAGCGCGATCAAACAATTGAGCATCGCCGGATATACCGCGGCCAGGCCGTCGCTGCCTTGCCCGATTCGTTCCAGCATCCAACGCTCCGCTTCCTCAAGCGCGCGTTTCCGCGTCGGCCGGATTCGCAGCGGGTGCAAAATTTTCAACACATCGTTGAGGCGAAGGAAAAAATTTCGCCAGGTCCAAAAGCGTTCGCTCCGCGGTAACCGCAAATCACTCTGCTCGGTGCCGAGCGGATAAAGTTCATGCAGCTGTTTGTTGCCCGGCAACGAGCGGGTCGGTTTGAAATGATTGATGATGGCGAGCGGAATCAGCATTGCCCGGCTCCAGGACGACATTTTGTAGATGTGGAACGGCGCCCAGCTCGGCAGTAAAATCATTTCCACCGGAATGGTTGGCAGATATTTCCATGGAAACTGACCCAGCAGCGCGAGATACAATTTACTGAACGTGTTCATGCGCGGGATGCCGCCGAGGCGCAGAATGTTTTCGCGCGCCTTGCGCATGAACGGCAGATCGGGCGAATAACCGGCAAGCTTGAGCGCGAAATAGCCTTTGACCGAGGCGTTGATCTCGCTCGGCCCGCCGAAATAAATATTCCAGGCGCCGTCCGGGAGCTGTCGTTTCAAAATGTGGCGAGCGCAGCGTTCCTGGATAGAAACGTCGATCTCGCCCAGCCAGTGCATGAACAGGACGAAGTCCGAGCAAAGCGTGCTATCGACCAGCAATTCGCCGCACCAATGCCCGTCCGGCCGCTGTTGACGCAAAAGATTTTGCTGCGCGCGCGCAATCGCGTCAGAAATCTCGGCATCAGCCGCCGAATACGACTCGCCACGCTCTGGAGCCGCGCTTGGCAATGCGATGACGTTTCGTGACGAACTCATTGAGATTGTCGATCTTACAGCACTGACCTAACGACTGTCGATCTTACGACGCTTGCGCAGCCGCCACTTCAGCGTTCTTACCAGTTTTATGGCCGTTTCCGCAGCTCACCCCGTTGAAGGCGAGCGTTTCGCTGCCGCGTCCGGTCGGTTTTGGTTTCGGTCCGAAATTAAACTTGATCGTATTCCAAGTATCGCCGCGCTTCGCCTGCAAACCGAGGCTCGCCGTCGGTTCATACCCGCAGTGCACCATGCAATTCTCGCAACGCGGATCGCGCGCGACGCCGTCAACCACGCCATATTTCTCCCACTCCACCTTCTCCAGCAATTCGGAGTAGCTCGAATAATGCGCGTCGGTCATCAAATAGCATGGGCCTTTCCAACCGCGAATGTTTCGGGTCGGAATCGCCCACGCTGAACAGGTCAGGTCGCGATGGCCGGCAAGAAATTCGAAATAAATCGGAGTGCCGAACAATGTGTAACGCTGCATCCATTCCTCGATCTTGCTGAATTTCTCGACCGTCATCTTGCGCGTAAGGAAGAAATTTTCCGGCTGCAAATTGAGTCGCTTGATCATGTCCTTCTTCGCCGCGTCGTACTCGTAGCCGGGCGAAATGGTGTGGCCGTCCACGCCGAGATCGGAAAGATAATCGAACATTTGTTCGACCTCTTTCATGTCGGTCTCCTTGTAGATCGTCGTATTCGTCGCGACCTGGTAGCCGAGAATCTTCGCCATCTTGATGGCGAGAATGCACTCCTTGAACACACCTTCGCGCTCAACGATCAGATCGTGAATCCGCTCGAGTCCATCGAGGTGGACGTTCCAATACATCCACATGCTCGGCCCGATGGTTGGCTTGTTTGGATCTTTCGGACCTTTGCGAACCTCAGCTGCGTCTTTGTCAGTAATCAAACCGGCACCAACTAATTCGCCGATTTTGTCTTCCACGAACTTTGGCTGGATCGACAATTGCGATGCCATCCATTCGCGCATTTTTTTGCGCATAAACATCGCGTTGGTGCAGATGTAAATGATGCGCTTCTGCTCGAGCAATCCCTGCACGAGCGCCTCGATATACGGATAAATCAGCGGTTCGCCGCCGCAAATGGAGATCATCGGCGCGTTGCATTCTTCAGCCGCGCCCAGACAATCTTCCAGAGTCATCATGTCTTTGAGCGAGGTGGAATATTCGCGAATCCGTCCGCATCCCGTACAAGTGAGGTTGCAGGTGTGGAGCGGCTCCAATTGCAGCACGGTGGCGAATTTCTTCGTTCCGCGCAGCTTCTGCCCGATGATGTAGGCAGCGATTTTTGTCGTTAGTGCGAGCGGAAATCTCATAAGGGCGTGGAAAGTAACAACGCTCTCAGGCGTGTCAACCCCATGGTGGTTTGACGGAATAGAGCGAAAACTATTGCAAAAGCGAGTAAATCTTGCGCAACGTCGGGCCGTGCCTGCGGTTGAATATTTGAACACTTTCGAATCAGGAAGGACGAATCTAATATAAAGACTATGAAAACGTTATTGGCAGTTGTGATCGCCGGAGTTCTGATTGGCTCCGCTTATGGCCAGGGGACACCCGGCAACGGACAGCCAGTTGGCCCGAAGACAACCGGACCGGGTGCTTATTCGCCAGCTAATTCGCCGTTTAAAAAATGGACGACGAAGCAGTTGCAGCAACGCAGGCTTGACCTGTATCGCCAAATCCCGCAGACCCAAACAAACTTACCGGGACACAGGGGAGAGCCCGTATTCATTCACCACGGCGGGGAAGCCTTCTCCGATCAGCAAAAAGAGATTTATGCTATCGAAGGTGAGCTGAATTGGCGTTACCAGCACGGCGACAAAGATGCCGAGCTAAAACGAGCGATGCCCGGGCAGCCGCATATGTAGCAGGCAACAAGGTAAGTTGATTGAGCGACAGGCACGCCCTACTGGGTTTGCCAACCGCGGCGGATCAGACTGATCGCGATCGCCGCCAGCAGAAGCGCGATAATTTTCGAGACGCCGCGCAGGCCCTGCGTTCCCATCCAGCGCGCAAACCGGTCGGCGTTGCAGAGCGCGATTGCGACGATCGCAAGATTCACCAGCAACGAAGCGAGCGTAAAAACCAGCCCGACCGAGTCGACCAGAATCAAGAGCGCGGTCAGCAGCGCCGGCCCCGCGATCAGCGGCATTCCTAACGGGACGACTCCAAACTCGTCGCTGCCGCCGCGATCATGCGGGCCGAAGCCGACCAGCTCGCGCACAGCAAGCGCAAGCAGAATGAGTCCCCCGGCGACTTGGAAGTCGGCCACCGTGATGCCGAGTGCTTTGAAAATAATTTTGCCGAGAAAAATGAAACCAACCGAGACCAGCAGACCGGTGAAGAGCCCGAGAAAAGCTTGCCGCTTCCGATGTTCGCTGGATACCTTCGTGCCAAGTCCGATGAAAATTGCGACCAGTCCGATCGGATCGATCGCGACAAATACCGGAATAAACGCGAGTAGAAATTTTTCGATCATTCGCCACAGATGAACACAGATAAAACACAGATTCAGCAAAATTCCGTCTGTTATCCGTGAAAATCTGTGTAAATCTGTGGCCCTCTTCTGTCTGCACGAAATTTATGAAAACCACCTCGCTTCTCGTCCCAGTTGCTTTGCTCGCTAGCGCGATTCTCGATCTTTGCGCCGAGAATCTGAAAACCGTGGACGATTTTCGCGCCGCGGCGGCAAAAACAAACGCCGTTCTCACAATTCCAGATTGGGAGCAAGCGCCCGAAGCGGTCGATGGGATGATGAAGAACGCCATCGCGACCGCGAACAAAGCGCTCGATCAAATCGGCGCGCAGGACCTGAGCAAGGCCACATTTAAGAGCACGATCGTGGCGCTCGACGATCTCACCTACCAGGCCGCCAATACCGCGAACAAGGCAGTGATCATTAAAGAGAGCAATACCAATGAAAAAATGCGGGCCGCCGCCGAGAATGCGGTCAAAGAATTTCAGGATTGGGCTGTTGGAATCGATTATCGCGAGGACGTTTATAAAGCGCTGAAAGCGTTCGCCGGCACGCATCCGAAGCTTTCCGGCGAAGATAAGAAGCTGTTCGACGAGACGATGCGCGATTACCGCCGCGCCGGTCTGGAATTGCCACCTGACAAGCGCAAGGAAGTCGAGCAGCTGCGCAAGGATCTCTCGAAACTTGGGACTGATTTCGACACCAACATTGTGAACGCCAAAGCGCCGCTGGTGTTAACCAAAGCGGAGCTTGATGGCGTGCCCGATAGTTTTCTTGAATCACCCGGAATTAAGAATCCTCAAACCGCACCACCAAACAAAAATGATCTGCCGGATTTGTTAACTACGACCTATACCGTTCTCGCCAACGTGACCTGGCAGTACAGCACTGTCGAAGACAACGCGAAGAACGAAGCCACCCGCAAAAAGCTTTACATCGCGCGCGACAGTCTCGCCAAAGACACAAACCGCACCGTGCTGAATCAAATGATCGCGCTGCGCAACAAGATCGCGCTCCGGCTCGGCTACAAATCGTGGGACGATTACCAAACCGAAATCAAAATGGCCAAGACCGGCGCGGGCGCGAAGTCGTACATCGACAATCTGATTTCGGGGATTCAGCCAAAGTTCGCGGCCGAAATCGCGGAGTTCCAAAAAATGAAGGCCGAGGACACGCACAATCCCGACGCCAAGATTGGCATCTGGGATTGGCGCTACTACACGAACCAGATCAAGAAACAAAAATATAACGTCGACACCGAAGCACTCCGGTCGTTCTTCCCGTTCCAAAAAGTACTCGAAGGAATGTTCAACATCTACCAGAGCATTTTCGGTTTGAAGTTTGAGAAAATCGCCGCGCCCTACAAATGGATCGACGATTTGCAGTTTTACATGGTGACCGATGCCGCCACCGACGAGCCGCTCGGCATGTTTTATCTGGACATGTTTCCGCGCGACGGAAAATTCAATCACTTCGCCGAATTCCCCATCATAAGCGGCAAACTTCTGCCGGACGGAAAATATCAGCGGCCTGTGACCGCTCTTTTGTGCAATTTTCCGCCGCCGAGCGCAGACAAGCCGTCACTCATGACGCACTCCGACGTGGAGACTCTCTTCCACGAATTCGGTCACGCGCTGCATGAGATCACCACCCGCGCAAAGCACGGCCGCTTTGCCGGAACGCATGTCCCCGGCGATTTCGTCGAAGCGCCGTCGCAGATGCTGCAAAACTGGGTCTGGAGCAAAAAGGTGCTCGACACTTTCGCCGCCGATTATCGCGATCCGTCGAAAAAAATTCCGGGCGACATCATTCAAAAAATGAATGACGCCAAGAAAGCCACCGCCGGCACTTTTTATCGACGGCAGTTCGCCTTCGCTTCGCTCGATCTCGCGTTGCACGAATTGCATCCCGAGAATACGCCGTATGATTGCGTGGCGATTTCAAATCCAGTTCTCGAAAAAGTTTTTCTCCCAATCGACCCGAGCACCACGTTTGTGACTTACTTCGGCCATTTGAATGGTTACGACGCCGGTTATTACGGCTACGCCTGGGCCGATGCGATCGCGGCCGACATGGCCACCGTTTTTGAGAAAGCAAAGGACGGTTACCTCGACAAACAAGCCGGGATGAAACTCCGCCACGAAATTTACGAGCAAGGCGACGGGCGCGACGTGACGATGTCGATCGAAAAATTTCTCAACAGAAAGCAATCGGTCGAGCCGTTTCTGAAAAAGATCGGCGTGAAAGGCGAAGACAAAAAGAAAGCGCCCGCCGGACCGTCTCAGGAAAGCAGATAGTTGTAGATGCGCTTGTGCCAAGCGCCTGTTGTTTTAATTCGGCGTTTGATACAAACGCCGCTACAACAGACTTGTCATGTCGAGCGAAGCCGAGACATCTCTTACTATTTCCGTTATGAAACCGATTCGTCTTTCTTCCATCGTTCTGCTCAGCCTCAGCTTCTCCCTCTTCGCTGCCGACAAACCGGAAGAAAAGCTCAAGCCGGCGCTCGATGTCATCACCCCGGACGCTTTGCTCGCGCACATTAAAATTCTTTCGTCCGACGAATTCGAAGGTCGCTCGCCCGGAACTAAAGGCGAAGAACTGTCGATTAAATACATCTCCGACCAGTTCAGATCGATCGGTCTGAAGCCGGGAAATCCTGACGGCACTTATTTTCAGGAAGTGCCGCTCGCCGGAATCAAGAGCGACCCAAAAATGGTGTTTGCCGTGGCCGGCAAGCCGCCGGTGGAATTGAAATTTCCGGACGATTTCGTCGCCTCATCCGCGCGATTGCAGCCGGAAATCAAAGTCGACAATTCCGATCTCGTCTTTGTCGGTTACGGCGTCGTCGCGCCGGAGTACGGCTGGACGATTACAAAGGCGTCGATGTTCGCGGCAAAACGATCCTGATGTTGATCAACGATCCGGCAGTCCCCGATCCGAAAGATCCGTCGAAGCTCGACGAGAAAATGTTCAAAGGGAAAGCGATGACCTATTACGGCCGCTGGACCTATAAATACGAAATCGCCGCGCAAAGAGGCGCGGCGGCGGCGATTATCATTCACGAGACCGAGCCGGCGGCCTATCCCTACTCTGTTGTTAGGACGAGCTGGGCCAAGGAAAATTTCGAACTCGATGAACCGGACAAAAATATGGGCGCAGTCCAAGTACGTTCTTGGGTCACGCTGGACGTTGCCAAAAAATTGCTCGGTGATGCCGGCCAGAATTTCGATGCCCTAAAGAAATCTGCCGTTAGCAAATCGTTCCGCCCCGTCGCCCTCAAGGCGCAGATTAACATCGATCTGAAACAGCAGGTGCGTTCATTGAAATCGCACAACGTCATCGGCAAACTGGAGGGGAGCGATCCGAAATTGAAGGACGAGTACGTCATTTATAGCGCACATTGGGATCATCTTGGCCGGCATGCTGAGTTGCAGGGCGATCAAATCTT
>DATNKD010000125.1:0-26748 GCA_035603575.1 Chthoniobacterales bacterium | reverse complement strand
TGAGCACGGTTGGTTACGTCCAAAAGAAAGGCGCCCGCTCCCGCGCAGAAGTCGAAATCGTCGCCATGTCCGCCGCGCTCGAAAGCTACAAAGCCGACAACGGAATCTATCCGCGACAGACAGCAACAACTGATGCCGTTGATGCGCGAGCTGCAATCGATTTTGCGAAGTATCAAGCGGCTTCCCAATATCTTTACGGCCAACTTGCTGCTGACGCTGACTTCGACGGCGTTCCAGACGCAAACTCCAGGTCATACATGCAGTTTAAGCCAAACCAGCTTGGAAAAGATGCGACCGGCAAACCTTATCTGCGTGATCCGTTCGGAAATAGCTGCGGCTACTCCACCGCTTACCAAAGCAATGCGTCGACAGGTTACAACCCAACCTATGATCTTTGGAGCACCGCCGGCGTAACGAGTGGCACAGATCCAACCCAGTGGATTAGGAATTGGTAGGCCGGGAAAATTATTGCGCGTTGGTATTGATCGTCACTTCGACGCGGCGGTTCGCGCGTTCGCGTTCAATTTCTATATCGAATTCAGCTTGAGACGCGCTTGGAGCGACCGGTCGCGGCGGAACGATAAACTTGGTTGATCCCCGTCCGCGCGCATCGATGTGCGCTGGATCAATGCCTAAAGCCTGCACCAAATAGAGCTTCATGCTGTCGGCGCGGCGCTGGCTCAGATCGAGATTGTATTCGTAGGTGCCGATTGAATCGGTGTAGCCTTCAATCGTAAAAGTCGCCTTCGGATTTCGTTTTAGAAGATCGACAAGTTTGTGCAAAATGTCGCCGGGTTGTAAGTCGGCGCTGTCAAAGCTGAAAAGCTGGTCCTCTGGCATTCGAATCTTCGTTCCCGATCCGAGCGGACCTTTTTGCGAAAGCAATTGATCGAGATCGCTAAATCCCGGCGCGCCTTTCTTGTTCGGACCGGCGCTGTCGCCCGGAAGCTTGCTCGTGAAAGTGTTCGGACGTTTGATGATCGTGCTCGTGGCCAGCTCCGTTCCACTGAGCGCGGGCTGCGGCCGCCCTGAGACCGCACTATCGTTCAGGAGCGATTGCTCATGAGTCGCGTTCGGATTTGTGGAAAGAGTTTGCGCCGTGCTCCGTTCGATCTCGTTCATCACTGAAGCCACGTCTGCCTGCTCTACTTTTGGTTTGTCCGGCAAAACGTTGCTCATGTCGTCCGGCATTGCGGTCGTTGCCTGAATCTCCTGCAAAAGTTTGTCGAACGATTTCTTCTCGTCCGGCTGCTGCTCCTTCGCGTCGTCGGGGTTTGGCTTTGCTGCCTGGTTTATTTGATCGCCGCTCGCTTTATCGATCTGGGTCATGTCGACGTTTTTGACCCTAAACGTCATTGGCTGCTGTAAATCGCTAAAAACCGCTTCGGCCGACTGAAATCGTGTCCGATAAAAATAGATACAAAGCGTAATGTGCAGGCAGAGCGATATGATCAGGCCGAACCAAATCCAGCTCCGCTCGGGACTGCCGGTTAAGAGCGCTTCATGCTCGATCTCGTCGATGTCGTCGAAATCGGAAATTCTGGCCGCACCTTTCATTGTCTTAGTTAAACACCGTTAGCACCGAATGGTTGTCAATCTGCTGACCGCTTAGACACTGCACTCGCCCCGCGCGTTCGCTCGATAAACGCCCGGGTCGCCTTGCGAATCTCCTCGGCCACGCGCGCTTCGGGCGAAACAAACTTCGGAGTAAACCATGGGAACAGGCCGATCAAATCATGCGTGACCAAAATTTGCCCATCACACTGCTCGCCCGAACCGATGCCAATCGTCGGAATATCAATCGCGTTTGTAATCTGTCTCGCAATCTCCGGCACGACAATCTCAAGCACAACCGAGAACGCGCCCGCTTTTTCCACTGCCCTCGCGTCGGCAATTAGCGCTTCGGCTTCCGGTTGCGTTTTACCTTTAACCTTGTAACCGCCCTGCTCGCGGACGTGCTGCGGCAACATTCCTATGTGCGCCATGTACGGAATTCTCTCGCGCGTGATCGCTTCGATGTGCGCAATGTGGCTCGCACCGCCCTCCAGCTTTACCGCTTGTGCGCCAGCATCGACAAATTGCCTCGCCGTCGCAACAGCTTGGGCCGGCGTTTCGAAAGTGTGGATCGGCATATCGCCGACCACTAACGCGGATTTAACCCCGCGCGCGACGGCGCGAGTGTGATGCAACATTTCTTCCAGCGTCACGCTCGTCGTGTCTTCATAACCGAGCACGACCATGCCTAACGAATCGCCCACCAGAATGATGTCGATCCCGCTCTCATCAAGCAGTCGCGCCGTCGGATAATCGTAAGCGGTCAAGGCGGTGACTTTTTCACCGCGCTTCTTCATCTCACGATATTTCTCAACCAGATTCGTCATCACCATTTCTCCGCGAAGCGGATCACTTTAGTCGAATCTTTAATCTGTGCGAGCAGCTCTCGCGCGGTTTTCCGTTCATCAGACAAAAGTAAGTCCGGTCGAATATCAGCCAGCGGTTGCAGAACAAACCTCCGTAAATGCATCCGCGGATGCGGCAACTGCAAACCCTCGTTCTCCACGGTCAAGTCGTCAGCGTAAAGAAGGTCGATGTCGATCTTGCGTGAGACGTTTCTGGCATGATCGCGTTTGCGTCCGAGCGATTCCTCGACACGAACGAGCTGCTCAAGCAACTCGTTTGGATCGCCGTCGTATTCGATCTCCAAAACGGCGTTGAGGAATTTTCCCGCGCCCGGCTCGCAATCTACCGGCTCAGTTTCATAAATCGGCGAGTTCAGCATAGGCGGTTTAACATTGGGCAGATCGACGATCGCCTGTCGCGCCGCGCGCAAATTCGCCATCCGATCGCCCAAATTCGACCCGAGCGCGATACCGGTCCTCATTTGTTGTAGCTCCGGTCTATGACCGTTGCATTAATGTATTCGGCGCTCATAGAGCGCCGCTACAGGCCGAGCACGTCCTGCATCGAGTAAAGCCGCGCTGGTTTTCCAACGACCCACTCTGCTGCCCGCAATGCACCGCGCGCGAAAATTTCGCGGCTGCCGGCCCGATGCGTTAACTCGAGCCGTTCGCCTGGTCCGACAAAAGTGACCGTGTGTTCACCGACAACGTCGCCTTCGCGAATCGATTCGATTGGAATTTCGACCTTCAGCGCTTCTTTCAAGATCTCGCCGAGCGTCTTCGCCGTCCCGCTTGGCGCATCTTTCTTCATCTTATGATGGGTCTCGGTGATTTTGGGCGCGAACTCGGAGCCGGAAATTTCAGCGGCGCGGCGAGTCAGAGCAAAGAGCGCGTTTACTCCCACGCTGAAGTTCGACGCGAAGACAATTGGCAATGAGCCCGCCGTTTTCTCAATTAATTGGCGCTGCTCCGGCGAATGTCCCGTCGTTCCGATGACCAGCGATTTCCGGTGTTGCGAAGCCGCCCGGCAGATTTCGTCGATCGCGCCGGCATGACTGAAATCAATCGCGACGTCGCAATCTTTGACGGCTGGATCGATTGCATCGCCGAGATCGCATTGCGCGACAACGTCGATCTTTGGATCGTCCTTGGCCAGATCGACAATCGCCTGGCCCATTCGACCGCGAGCCCCGATCAGCGCCACGCGCACCGGCGTTCTCATTTTGTTTTTTCGAATGCCTTGACCGTTTTTCGCAGGCGCGCCTGGTTCGCTTCCGTCATTTCGCAAAGTGGCAGACGAACTTCGGCTGACATCGCACCGCGCCAGCCAAGCGCGGTTTTCACCGGCACCGGATTCGGCTCGATGAACAAATCTTTGAACAACGGAGACAGTTTGCGATGCAAACCCTCGGCCGATTTGTAATCGCCCGATTCGCACGCGCGCACCAGAGCGCAGACTTCTGCCGGAAACAAATTCGAAGCCACGCTCACAATCCCAACCGCCCCGACGGCCATGAACGGCAAAATCAACGAATCGTCGCCGCTCAAGATCGTGAACTCTTTCGGCAACCGCCGGCGCAATTCGCCCACACGCTCGACGCTGCCGCTCGCTTCCTTGATTGAAACGATGTTGCGACAGGTTTCCGCCAACCTGACGACCGTGTCCGGTCCGATGTCGACCGAGCATCGTCCCGGAATGTTATAGAGCATGATCGGCAGCGATGTTGCCTCCGCGATCGCTTTGAAGTGACGGAACAATCCTTCCTGGCTCGGTTTGTTGTAGTAAGGCGCGACAAGCAGTGCGCCATCGGCGCCGGCTTTCTCAGCGAACTTGGTTGCTTCAATAGAATCTCGCGTGGAATTCGTCCCCGCACCGGCAATAACCTTACAGCGACCGTTCGCGATTTTTATCGCGCGTTGGATGACTTCGTGTTTCTCATCGTGCGTCAACGTCGGGGATTCGCCGGTCGTGCCGACCGCAACAAGGCCAGTAATTCCAGGCGCGATCTGCGCTTCAACTAAATTTTCGAACGCCGCAAAATCGATACCTCCGTTACGAAACGGTGTAACTACTGCCGTAAAAGTGCCGCGAAACATTTGTTAACGATCAAACGTCTATCGTCCCTTCGAATGCAAACTCGGCGGGGCCGGTCAGGGTCACATTGGTAAATTGATCCCGTGTCCTCTTAAAACCGACGCTGAGTTCGCTGCCGCTGCGAACGGTAACACTGATTGGGCCGTCCACTTTCTCCGTCGCGGCAAAAATCAACGCGCTGGCAACGACACCCGTTCCGCACGCGAGCGTTTCGTCTTCGACGCCGCGCTCGTAAGTTCGCAGCAGAATTTTCTCCGCGCCGCGTTTCTCAATAAAATTCACATTCGCTCCCGCCGGCGAAAACATTTTGTGCCGTCGAATCGCTTGGCCACGAGATCGAACATCGACATGGTCGACTTTGGAAACCAGCACAACTACGTGCGGCACACCGCTGTTGATGAAATGCGCGCGTTCTTTCTCGCCGTTCGCGATGAGCTCGATCTCAAGCCGTAGATCTTTCGGGTCGGTCATTTGCAAAGTGACCAACTCGCCGCGCAATTCTCCCCGAATCAGGCCGGCCGGTGTTTGAAATGAGATTTTTGCCGGCGCGCCCGCAATTTTGTTCGCAAATCGCGTGAAACAACGCGCACCGTTTCCGCACATTTCTGCTTCACCCCCGTCGCGGTTGTAATATCGCATCCGGAAATCAGCGCCATTGGAGCCGTTCTCGAGCAAAAGGACCCCATCCGCACCCACACCGCGATGACGATCGCAGATCCGGACAATCTGCTCCGGCTGCAAACGCACGTCGCCAGCGCGATTGTCGATCATGACGAAATCGTTCCCCGCGCCGTTCATCTTGGTGAAACGCAACATGATGTCGATCTAATGTAGCGGCGGCTGTCTTAATGACAACGTTGCCCAGGAGCAAATTTGTCGTTTAGTTGTCGGCCATGCGAAGGCTGATCTGGGTCGTCTGCGTCGCAGCCATTGCGCACTCCGCACCGGCCGCCGGCCTCAACAGCTTAATCCTCGAGCAAATGCGGAAGATGCCGAGCGGCGGGAAATATTCCGTCTCGCACTTCGCCAAGATCAAATTGCAATCCGCCGCGCATTTTGAATCGGGAAAATTCTTTGTCATCCCGACCGCGCCGTATCCGAGCTTCTGCTCGGGCGCGACTTACATCGTTTTCATCAAAACGATCGAAGCTTTGCGCGACAGTGGGCAGCTCAAGCTCGATTTCGCCACGCTGAACCAACTTATGATTCGCGATCAGCACGATGGCGAAGGGATTTGGGGTCGCTGGAACGCCAACGGCCCCGGAACTGGCCGTCTGTTTCACGAGCTCGAGCTTGGACGAAACTTCACCGATTTCGCGCAAGCGCAGCCCGGCGATTTCATGAAAATTTTTTGGAACGAAAACGTCGGCCGACGCGAAAGCGGTCACTCGGTCATTTTTCTCGGGACGGTGAACCACCCCGACGGCGAATACGTGCGCTACTGGTCGAGCAACATCCCGCACGGTTACGGCGAAAAGGAAGTTCCGCGCAGCAAGATCGCGAACGCGATTTTTTCGCGCCTCGAAACGCCGGCCAATCTCACCCGGATCCACGATGTGCCCGTCGTCGATGTTTATCTGGCCTCGCTTCTGCGCAAGAAGTCGAACTTCGCCGAAGCGACGAAGAAGTGCGGAATTTGACGCTGTCATCCCGAGCGCAAGCGAGGGATCTCACAATCGAAGCTTGCGTCACACTATTCGGATTAGCGTGATCGAACAGTCTGTGAGAGATCCCTCACTCCGTTCGGGATGACACTGCAGCTATCAGCGACGGATTGCGTTCGCTAAATCGCGCGCGAAGGCGCCGACCTTCTCAACCATCTCCGGTTTGTCTCCGTGCTTTGCGATAAGATCGACAATCGCACTGCCGACCACGATCGCGTCAGCGTGTTGCGCCACTTCGCGAGCTTGTTCTGGATTTGAAATTCCAAATCCGACCGCGATCGGCAAATCCGAAATCTTTCTTAGGTCCGCGACTTTTTGTGGCAACGAGGTGGCAATAGAATCTCGCGCGCCGGTAACGCCTTCGCGCGAAACGTAGTAAAGAAATCCTTTTGCGCTTTTCGCGATTTTTTCCATCCGATCAGCCGGAGTTGTCGGCGCGATGAGTCTGATGTGAATCACGTTTTGCTCCGCAACACGCTCTCTGGAACTTGACTGCTTTAAGCGGTCAAGTTCTGAGAGATCTTCCTCGGGCGGAAGATCAAGAATGAGCAATCCATCAATGCCTGCGTCTTCTGCCTCGCGATGAAATTTCTCGGCGCCAAATTGGAAGATCGGATTGAGATAGCTGTAGAGAACGATTGGAATTTGCGATTTACGGCGGATCTCGCGGACGCAATTAAAAACGCCGCGGACAGTCGTCCCAGCGGCAAGCGAACGTTGCGCAGCCAATTGATTCACAATCCCGTCGGCGAGCGGATCAGAAAATGGCAAGCCAAGCTCGAGCACGTCTGCGCCAGCTTCTTCCAAAGCGAACGCAAGATCGACAGTGCCCTTCAGAGTCGGATCTCCCGCGCAAATGTACGGGATGAAGCCCTTATGCTTTTCGGAACGTAAACGCGCGAAACAGTCGTCGATCCGGTTGTGCATCCACCCGCATGATCTGATAGAATTACCGCTGAGTCGAATGGACGAAAAGATGCTAACGATCAACGAGATTTACCAATCGGTCCAGGGCGAGAGCACGTGGGCAGGAGAACGGTGCGTCTTTGTCCGGCTGACCTTCTGCGATTTGCGCTGCAATTATTGCGACACCGAATACGCCTTTTACGAAGGCAAGAAAACTTCGCTCAAGGAAATCGTCGATCGAGTCGCGAGTTTTCAATGCCCACTGGTCGAGATCACCGGCGGCGAACCGCTGCTGCAAAAGAACGTCCTCCCGTTGATGTCGATCTTATGCGATACGGGCCACACCGTTTTGCTGGAAACGAGCGGCGCGCACGATATTTCGAAAGTCGATCCGCGCGTGCACCGGATCATGGACTTGAAAACGCCCGGCAGCGGCGAAGTAGACAAAAATCTCTGGTCGAACATCGACCATCTAACGAAGCGCGACGAAGTGAAATTCGTGATGGGGTCGCGTGAGGATTACGAATGGTCGTGCGATAAAGTGCGAAAATTTAATCTGACGAAACGCTGCCGCGCCGTTTTGTTCTCACCGATCTTCGGTCGAATCGATCCTCGCCAGATCGTGGAATGGATTCTCGAAGACAAGCTCGACGTCCGTTTTCAACTTCAGATGCATAAGTTCATTTGGACGCCCACTCAGCGTGGAGTTTAGCGATGCAGGAGGAGCCAAAACTTTGGATTGTGATTTCGCGGCCGGACCGGTTGCCGAATGCGTTGGTGGGAGCGGACGCGTTGCGCGATCGATTTCCGGGCGGAGTTCATTTGCTGCGCGAGGAATCGAAATGGTGGAAAAACGCAAAATGGCAGGAATTTGTCAGCGAATTCGCCGAAGTGCATGCGTTCCCGAAAGTCAGAACGTGTCGGGGATTGAAAGATCTGCCGCGTCTTTATCGAGAAAACGTGGATCGACAGCGCGGCGTCGGGGCGTTGCCAATCGATCCCGATAACGATGTTTTACTGTGTCTTGCCGGCCTGCTCGGATTGGGAAACGCCGCGCTCTCCGCGCATCCCGACGTTTACAAAATTCTCTGCGCATCGCAAAAAGCGTATGGCGAATTAACACGACACGGCGACCGAACGCGTTTCCGGTTCACGACTTCGGGCTGGCTGCAAAATCGCGTGGTCGAGCCGCTGGCGGGCGTAGAACGAACGATTCATTACAAACCGCGGATCAATCCGGGCGGTGACGGTGTGCGTCTGCGGCGTTTGCAAAGGGATCCGGATGAAATTTTCGACGTCATCATCTTTATGAGCAATAGCGGCGGCAAACTGCCAACACGCGCCGAGGACCAAATCATTCCCTCGCGTTTTCCGAGCATCGCCGAGCTGCGCAATTTCTACGCGCAATTGAACGCGAGACAAGATCGACAACGTCGCGTGATTTTTTTCGGGACACCTTTTCTTTTGGTGAAGAATCTTGCGCCGGAAGTTTATGTCGAGCACTTGAACCGTTGTCTCGATTACATCCGGCAAAATTATCCGGGCCGCGAGCTTATTTATCGACCGCATCCTTTTGAAAAAGGCGAGGCCAGTAGACTTAATCTCGAGGGCTTTCAGGCGGAAGATGATCGCGAAGTCGCGGACTTATATTTTTTGCGACACTTCGCCGAAATCGAAGCGATCTATTCGGTTTCTTCGACGGTATCGCGGACGGCGCTCAACAACGGACTAAATTCGTACGCGCTCTGGCGTTGCTTTCCGTTTTCAGAGACCCAAACAAAATTTTTCCGAAAAGTAATGGGCGACGTTCCGCCGGAATTTGAGATCAGCGATCTGACAAAGTCGCCGGTCGCTTATCAAGATCGACAATCACCGGTCGGCGACGCCACCAGTTTCACCCAGGCGCTTAACCGCGCGCTGGATCTGCGAGAAACAATTCTCGCTTAGTGTTTCGGCGCTCGGACCGTGCCGGTTTCAATCGCCGATTTGCGTTGCTCGACAATGCGATCGGCAATTTCCTCCACCATTTGCTCGAGCAACATGCGCAGATGAGTGTTTGGCCAGTAATCCGAGGGCGCGATGTGTTTGACGCGATCGGCGTGGGTAACTCGGACTCAGCGTTTGATCGTAATCGTAAACGATCGCGATGGTATTTTGCGGCGTGGACATGCCTCAGACAGAATGAACAGAATCGACAAAATTCTTCAGTTAATTTTGTTAATTCTGTCAAAGAAGTCTTCGAAGAGCGAATCGTAAATCTTACCACGCTCAGGATGGTACTGGACGCCAAGGGCAAATGGATAATCGCGGAGGCGGATTTGCTCAATGATGTCGTCCATCGCGCACCAGGACTCGACTTCCAGGCCGCTCCCTAACCGATCAACCGCCTGGTGGTGCGAGCTGTTCACTTTTTCAAACTGATGCGTCGCTTTTTTGTCGGAACGCAACGGTTGAACATCGTGATCTTTTTGTTCGGGAAGTTTGTGACCGGGAATGTCGAGCTTCAATGTTCCTCCGAGAGCGACATTGAACAGCTGCATACCTTTGCAGATGGCGAGCACGGGCAAACCGCGCGCAAACGCTTCGCCGATGGCCGCAAATTCCCAGCGATCGCGCGCAACATCGACATCGTGGTCGAGCACGCTTGGATCGGGGACAGGCTGCCTCAAAAATTCCTGAGCGATATCCGCACCTCCGGTCAAAAGGAGACCGTTCACATCGGCGATCGCGACCTCGCCCTTACGCGCATTGCAGATTTCCATCTCGGGATGTTTATCGAAAAATAGTTGAAACCATTTTTCGTCTTTCTCGCGCAACCAGGTGGCCAGTTTGGGCATCGCGCGAATGTGCGTTGTAGAGGCGCTTGTGCCAAGCGCCTGTTTTTTTGATTCGGTGCTTGAGAACAAGCACCGCTACCACCTCACAGCCCCATCAGCTCGCGAACGTATTTTACCGGCGGGCTGCCGTAGGAAATTACCTGGTCGTTGTATTTCCTGAGATCGAAATCTTTGCCAAACTTTCGCTGCGCGGCCGCGCAAAGATCGAGATGTTCGCTGACGCCGACGAAATAGGTTGAAAGCTGCGCCGATGTGAGCCGGGCGCGTTTCCATTTGAGCGTGGCCTCGCCCTGCTCCTGGAACGTCTCCTTTGTCATTAGATCCATCGCCTGCTGCTCGGTCATTTTACCGGCGTGAATACTTTGATCGAGAAGGGCGTTGGCGATCGCGCGCAGTCGCATTTTTAACTGCTGCATTTTCACTTCCGGACCACCATAGCCCTGTTCGGCCATCATCTGTTCGCAGTAAACGGCCCACCCTTCGATGAACGAGCCGCTCTGGAAAATCGCGCGCACCAGCGTCGGCGCTTTGAATTCGTTCGAGTGCGCGAGTTGAAGGTAGTGGCCGGGCATCGCTTCATGCACCGTCAGATCGCGGATGAAGTAATTGTTGTTCTCGCGAAAGAACGATTCCTTTTTCTCCTTCGGCCAATCTTTTGGAGTGGGTGAAACCGCGAAAAATGTTTTCGGGTTTCTCTCCAGCGGCCCGGCCGAATCGCAATACGCAATGGCTACTCCGCGCTTGAATTCCGGCATTGCGATCACTTCGAGTCGAACCGCCGGAACAGACACCAAACTGCGCTGCTTGACGAAATCGGTCGCCTCGCCCACGACTTTCTGCGCGTAACCAACGACGGTGTTGTCGTCCTGGTGCTCCTGGGCCAGCCTGTTAAGAACGGCGGCGGTGACGTTGTGCTTGTCCGCTAAAGTTTTCTCGTCGGCTTTCGGAAAATATTTTTTGTAAAGCGGCAGCGCAGTCTGGTAAATGGCGGCCTGGGTCTGCTGAAGATCGGCTTCCGCGCGTTTCCTGATTTCCTCCATCGACAAATCGGATGCCAGAGCGAAACGCAGTTTTTTCCGAAACTTCTCCGCGCCGAGGCGAAAATCGCCGTCCGCGCGTTTGAGCAAATCTTGCTGCAACCATTTTTTGTAATCTTCGAGCGCCTTGGCGGTTTTTTCCTGAATCGGGGTGAGATCCTTTTTCAGCTGCGGCGCCTGGTTGACCAACGGGTCGAGACCGTTGCGCACCAGATTGATTGCACCCTGAATCTGTTCGATCGCCGTCTCGGTATGAACGCGCGGAGAATGCTGGAGGTTCGCCTCCGCTTGCTTGATCACAATCGGGATGCCGTCCATCCGCTGGCGCAGATTACGAATCCGTTTTTCGGCAGAATCGAAGTCGCGCGCGACGAGAAGGTAGAGGCTGTTGGCGAGACTCTGATTGTAAACGAGCGGGTTCCAGTCCGCTTCGCGCAATTCTTCCAATCGGAAAATTTCGCTGTCGACATTGTCGCGGAGAATGCGCACGTCCACCTGATTGGCGCCAGTGAGCTGGGAATAATCGTCAAATTTCTTGAGCGCTTCGCGAACCTGCTTCGCGTTTGCCAACATGCGGGTGCGCGTCTCCGGCGAGTAATCGGTTAAAACGCCGTCAAATCGATGGTCCCCTAACTCGGTCGCAAATTCCGGATGCGATGACAAATAATTCTCGGTGTAATCCTTCGCGATCTTTTCGAATTCGTCGTCCTTCGGGTTGGCGTTTGCGATGGCGATCGCGAGGGACAAAGACAACGCGACTACGAGAGTGATTATCTTCATTTTTATTTTCTCCTACGCTTCCGGCTGGACCGCAAACCCCAGCGCCGGCTCGGCATCTCCAGCAACTGCAGTTTGGTCCTGCAAATAAGTTCGGCCTTTGTAGAAAGGAGTGATGATCGCGAACAAAACGGCCGTTCCGAGCATCACCCAAACGAAGAACATGAAGTAGCTCGTTCCTTGTAACTTCACGGAGCCGTCTGGATTTTGGATGAAGAAATTGACCGCGGCGGTGAACTGATTCCCAAGCGAGACGGCGAGTAAATACGTGCACATGACGAGCGATTTGAGTTTGACCGGCCCTTGCGTGTAGGAGAACTCGAGGTGAGTCGGCGAAACCAGCGTTTCGCCTGCGGTCAGGATCACGAAGGCCCAAACTTGCCACACAATGCTCGGGCGCGCGCCGCCATCGATTCGCGTTTGGATCATGGCGACTAAAAAGAATGACGCGGCGGTGACAAATAACCCGGCACCCATCTTCCGCAGCGGCGTTAAACGAATGAACTTTTCGACGAATGGATAAAGCCAGTAGGAAAAAAGCGGCAGCATGATGAGAATAAAAATCGGATTGACTGTCTGAATCTGCGACGACAGCCACTCAATCCCGAACAGACGCCGGTTCATCGACTCCGCTTGAACAATCCACGAAGAGAAATTTTGCTGCCACAACGCCCAGAAAATCGCAACGAACGGCACCGGAATCAGGATGTTGAACAGGATTTTGCCGGTTTCTTTATTAAAGATTTCCCGGAGATAGTTCCAAAAGCCGACCGGCGGGATGTGGACGAACTTTTTGCGGCCGGCCCAAAAGAAAATCGTTGCGATCACCATGAAGATACCGGGCATGCCGAATGCGATGTCCGGACTGTGAAGGCGCGGACTTTCGAGAAAGCTCACCATCGACGGCGAAAGTTTGGCAATAAAGCCATCCGGCGAGGCTTTGTAAGGTTCCAGCAAAAACGGAATCAAAAGCGTCGAGAGGGCCGAGCCGGCATTGATCGAAAAATAAAACCAGTTAAAGACGCGAGTCAGCAGATGCTTATTGGATTCCCCAAACTGGTCTCCGACGTTGGTTGATACACAGGGCTTAATGCCGCCCGCGCCCATCGCGATCAAGACCAAGCCGACCGCAAGCAAATAGCGCGGCTCGATCGCATGTGCCACCGGCGATCCCATTAACGCGAGCGTGAGATGTCCGAAGCAGTAAACAATCGACAACCACAAGACGACCCGGAATTTTCCGAAGACGGCGTCGGCGAGGATGGCGCCTAGGATTGGCAGAATATAAAGCACCGAAACGAAAGTGTGATACCAGGCTTCGGCGTTGGCCGGTTGCATCAGGCTCAAGTGACCCATTTTGTCCAACAGGTACTTGGTCATGAAGATCGTCAGGATGGAATTCATCCCGTAATAGGAAAAGCGCTCGGCCGCTTCGTTCCCGATGATGTAGGGAACGCCGGGTGGCATCGTACTGATCTTCGGAGGCGACGTGATGTACTGGTCTTTGGCCATAACGAATCTTCTAGTGAGGCGTGCTTTCGGGGAAAAATTCCACCGGCGTGGGCGACGTGGTGGCTGAGGGAGATGCCGTTGTTTCTTTAGGTGCGCTGGAATTTTCGTCAGACTCTCCCGGAACAACGACGTGTTCCTTTTGCACTTCCGGATCTTCCCCGAGATGATGCTTTTCGCATGAGCAGCAGAAAATCAACGCAGCAGCGGAAACGGCAGCGGCGGCGTGGCGAACACCAAAATGCATAGCGCGGTCGGACAGTAATTGTCGATCAACGGAGCGCGCAAGGCAAAATCCCGGGTTCCCAAGATCGATATGTTGATAAACGCCGCGCTTGCAGCATTAGTATGATCGATTGCCGGTGTCCCGCAGCACAAAGAACAGCGCTTGGAACGAAGTCGTCGCCATTATTTTACTCGGCGTCGGGACGTTGCTTTTTCTGGCACTCGTTAATTACTCGCCGCGCGACTTGCCCGCTTGGGTTCCATGGAGCTATCTCTCCCCGCCGAATAAGCCCGCCCAAAATTTTATCGGCCCGTTCGGAGCTATCGTCGCAAGCATCTGCCTCTTCACGCTCGGCGCCGCCTCTTACCTGCTCGCTATGATCCTGATCGGCTTCGGCGGAGCGAAGTTGCTCCACTCCAACTTACGCGTCGTGCCGCGAGCGCCATGGATCCTCCTCTCCCTCGTCTCGGCAGCTTGTTTGTTGCAGTTGCAATCGTGGCATTTCCTCGGTTGGAAACGCGCCTTCAATATTCCCGGCCCGGGTGGATGGGCCGGCTACTTTTTCGGAAAAACATTACTGCTCACTTCGATGGGCAAAATCGGATCGATCATTCTCCTCAGCGGAATTTATATCGCCACTCTGATCCTGATGACCGGGCTGCGGCCGATCCATCTCGTCCGGCAAACTGTTTCCGGCACGCGCGCCGCGTTCGCGAAACTGCACAATTGGCGGTTGCATCGACAACTGCGCAATGCCGACATCAAAGGTCAGCTTGAAATCAGTCGGCGCGAATTAGCAAAACAACGCCGTTCGATCGAGAAACAACTTAAGAGAAAAGGCGCCCCCGTGCCAGAACCGGGCGCGGCGTTCATTTCACCGGAAGAGATGGCCGATCGGCCGGCGCCAAAAGTTGTCGATGCGACCGCGCTGCCGGAGGAGTCGATCGCCGCACGAAGGAAACCTTCGCTGGCGGAGTTGCGCGGCGGCGGACAAAGATCGACAACCACCGCGGCTGGCCTAACGAGTCGAAGTTGGGACCCGAAAACTTATACTCTGCCCGGGCTTGATTTGCTTGCCGAACACGATCCGGAAGGACGCGGCGGCGCCGATCCAACCGAATTGCAGCGCGTTCAGCAAACGTTGATCGACACACTCGCGCAATTCGGAATCGCAGTCGCGCCCGGTGACATCACCAAAGGTCCGACGATCACGCGCTACGAAGTTTATCCGGCGAAAGGCGTGCGGGTGGACAAAATCGTGAGTCTCGAGCGCGATCTCGCGCGCGCCACCCGCGCAGAGCGGATCAATATTCTCGCGCCGATACCGGGGAAAGACACGGTTGGTATCGAGCTCGCCAACACGCGCAAAGTCACGGTGACGTTGCGCGAGTTGCTGGAGTCGACCGACTGGGAAGAAGCGAAAACGCGGAGCAGAATTCCGCTCGCGCTCGGCAAAGACGTTTACGGCAAAGCCATCATTACCGATCTCGCGCAAATGCCGCACTTGCTAGTCGCGGGCACGACTGGTGCTGGCAAGAGCGTCTGCATCAATGCGCTCATCGCCAGCATGCTGTTCCGTTTCACCCCGGAAGAGCTGCGTTTCATCATGATCGACCCCAAAGTGGTCGAGCTGCAGCATTACAACGCGCTGCCGCATCTCGCATTTCCGGTAGTGACCGATCCGAAAAAAGTGTTGCTCGCGCTACGCTGGTTGATCGATGAAATGGAACGCCGCTACAAAATCTTCGCGCGCGTGGGCGTTCGAAACATCATTAGCTTCAACGCGCGGCCAAAGAAAAGGTCCGATGCCGAAGTTGCAAATGCCGCCGAGCTGGAAAACGCGAACGAAATTAAGGTTCCACGCGAACATGAAATTCCGATTCCGGAAAAGATTCCCTACATCGTGGTCGTGATCGATGAGCTGGCGGATTTGATGCAGACCGCGCCGGCTGACGTCGAGGGCGCAATCGCCCGCATTACGCAAATGGCGCGCGCGGCCGGAATTCACCTCATCGTCGCGACGCAAACGCCACGCGCGGACGTGATCACGGGGGTGATCAAGGCGAACATTCCAAGCCGGATCGCGTTTCAAGTGGCGAGCAAGATCGACAGTCGCGTGATTCTCGATGAAAACGGCGCCGATCGTCTGTTGGGCCAGGGCGACATGCTTTATCTGCCGCCGAGCGCATCGCGATTAATCCGTGCTCAAGGTGTGCTGGTAACGGATGAAGAAATCCGCCGTCTGGTCGAGTTTGTTTCGGCGCAAGGTCATCCGGCTTTCGATCCCGCGATGCACGAAAAACTCCAGGCCGCCGCCAGTGCAACCGAAGAAGTAACGGACGAAGACGAAGAGCTGGTGGAAAAATGTCTGGAGATCATTCGTCAGGAGAAACGGGCCTCCACTTCGCTGCTGCAACGGCGGCTGCGTTTGGGTTATACACGGGCGGCGCGCATCGTTGATATTCTGGAGCAGCGCGGTATTTTGGGACCCGGCGAAGGCGCCAAACCGCGCGAGATCCTGGTCGATTTGGATGCCGCCGTTTAGCCGGCCAACCCGTCATGACAATCGAAGGTCTGGGCAAGAAATTTCAAGATGCGCGCCTGGCCCGCGGCCTTACGCTGGATGAAGCCGCGCGCCTGACCAAAATCCGTCCGTCGCGTCTGGCCGAGATCGAAGCGGACGATTTTTCGCAATTTCCGAGCCTCGCTTATGCGAAAGGGTTCCTGCAAATCTACGGAAAGTTTCTCGATGTCGATGTTACGCCGTATCTCGACGCCTTCGAAACATCGCAACAGATGACGGTCGATGGTTATTCCTATCTGCAGGATCAACCGGCGCCAAAAGCCCGTCGCATTCGGGCGCGCACACGCGCGCCGGTCGTGCGCCGCCAGCGGACCGGAAACCGCTCTTCGCCATTTCCGGTACTGATTGCAGTTGGCGTAATCGTGGCCGGGTTCATTTTGATGCGCCTGATCCTGAATATTCAGAGGATCGCACCGCACCAAATGGTGGGCGTTCCGCAACCGACCGCGTCGCAAGCTCCACCGACGCAAGCGCCGGCCGCTTCGGTGGCTCCGCCTCCGGCCGCGGTAGCTGAAGCTCCGAAAAAGTCTCCGCCGGTTGCACCGGCTCCATCGCGAGCGCCTTCTCCTCCTCCAGCTGCTGTGGTCGAAGCCCAGCCGAAAAAAACTGCGCCGGTTGCTCCGCCGCAGCCATCAGTCGCGCCGACACCTCCTCCGCCCGCGATAGCGGAAGTTCCGAAGAAGGCCGCGCAGCCCGTTGCAACCGTAGCGCCGTCGATTCCGCTACCGGACGCGTTTGTGCCGGCTTTCGCGAATGCAAACGCGGCAGCGAAGGCGAGAGTTGCCCCCACGAAGGAGCCGGAAGTGCGACGAGCAGAACCGGTGCGTCCTGAAGATTTGGCAAAGGCAGGCGCAACCCAGACCGCTCAGACAACTCAAAAACCTGCTGAAGCCGAAGGACCAAATCGCATCGCGATTAAGCCACTGAAGAAGACTTACATCAAAGTGGTGGTGGATAACGAATCGCTTCAGCCTGCATTCGAACGGTGGATCTCGCCTTCGGACGGAACGGTCGAGTTCCATGGACAAAAAATCGCGGTCCGCGTTTTGGATCGCGACGCAATTCAAATAAAGAAAAACGGCAAGCCCGTCTCCGGCGGTGACGACGACGTCACTGTCGAGTAAAGCCCTCGATCCGGTCGCATTTTAAGTGATCACAAAAGTCGGCATGATCAGTCTCGGTTGCGCCAAAAATCTGGTGGACGCCGAGATCATGCTCGGAAGCGTGTTGCAACGCGGGATGGAAATTACCTCCTCTGCCGACGAGGCCGACGTTCTGGTCGTAAACACGTGCGCCTTCATTGATTCGGCGAAGGAAGAATCAATCGATGCGATCCTGACTGCGCACCAGGCGCGCGGACTAAACAAACGTGCAGGGCAAAAACTAATCGTGAGCGGTTGCATGTCGCAACGGTTCGCGCGCGAGCTGCGTCAAGAAATGCCGGAAGTCGATGCCTTCATCGGCTTGGATGAAGTGAAGGAACTCGGAACAATCGTCGAGAGAGTGCTGGCCAATGAAGATGTCGATCTTGCGTTTGCCGACACGCGACCAACTTATATTCCCGATTACGATACGCCGCGATTTCGACTTACGCCGGCGCATTCGACCTACGTAAAAATTGCCGAGGGTTGTAATCACCCGTGCAGTTTCTGCGTCATCCCGCAAATGCGGGGGAAACATCGCAGCCGAACAATGAAATCTGTGCTGGCGGAAATTCGCGGCCTGGTCGCGGAAGGCGTGCGCGAGATCAATTTGATTAGTCAGGACACCACCTATTACGGAATGGATTTGTGGAGCGAAAAAGCCGGACCGCGCCAGCCGGTCGATTCGGCGCGGGGGCCGACGCTGGTCGCTCTATTGCGCGCGATCCAGGAAATCGAGGGCGATTTTTGGGTGCGACTGCTCTATACGCACCCGGCGCATTGGAGCGACGAATTGATCGAGACGATCGCCGATTGCGATAAAGTCGCGCGTTACATCGACATCCCTCTTCAACACATTCACGAATCGATGCTGCAGAGAATGCGCCGGGAAACATCGCGCGCTCATATCGAAAACTTAATCGAGAAGCTTCGTGCCGGAATTCCCGGTCTGGCTTTGCGAACGACGTTTATCGTCGGTTTCCCAGGCGAGACCGACGACGAGTTTGAATCACTGCTTGAATTTATTGCCCGTGTCCGATTCGAACGCCTCGGAATTTTCAAATATTCGCGCGAAGACGGCTCGCGCGCGGCAAAGATGCCGGGGCAGGTTTCAGTGAAGCTCAAAAACGCGCGTTATCGCAAGGCGATGTCGATCCAGCAAAAAATCGCGCATGAGATGGCGCGGGGAAAAATCGGTCATGAATTGAAATTGCTGGTCGATCAGCCTTTGATTGCCAGAACCGAAGCGGACGCACCGGACGTGGACACGCGCGTCATTTTGGCGATACCGGCGCCAGTCGGCGAATTCGTGAGGAAGCGAATCACCGGCGCGCGCGGTTACGATTTGCTCGCCTAATTCGCGTCGAAAGCGCGGAATTCTGCTGGGATAACTTCGGGAGTGACAAAGTCCGCCGTGTCAGGCAACGTCCTATGTCGACGTCCGACCCCCGCATGGCCGATCCAAACGAACCCAAAAAGGAGACGGTGCGCATTGCCGTTTCGCCCCAGCCGAATTCGCCACCGTCTGCACCGGCTGAATTGCGCGAAACGATGCGAATTCATTTGCCCACACGGCCGCCCGCGAATCCTCTATCCGCCCCGGCCGACTCACCTTCTCCCACGCGAGCCGCCACCGCTGCCATGCCCGTGCCGATGACGCCGCCAGCTCCCAAAAAAGAGACGGCGCACATCACCGTGTTGCCCCATCCGCAGCCGAAGCCAGGTGTTCAAATGAAAAAAGCGCAGCCGCTGATCGATTTGCCGACGATGAAAACGCCCGCGACCACGGTCACCCTGACACGGGAACCAGCACTGAAACCGCAGCTGCGAATCGATCAAATCCCAATGCCATTATGCTGGACGTTGCTCGCAGTTTCAGCCACGATTTTGATTCTTCAGATTTGGAATTATCTTTCCTAAAGCCATGGAAAACTCAGGGACAATCAATCTGGACGAATCGAATTTTGACCGCGAAATCAACAGCGATAAGCCGGTGTTGGTAGACTTCTGGGCTGAGTGGTGCGGACCGTGCAAGTTAATCGCGCCGCTCCTCGACGAAATCGCCCGCGAAAAAGCCGATGCCGTGAAAGTCGCAAAAGTAAATGTGGATCAAAACCAAAGCCTCTCGTTTAAGTACAACATTCGCGCCATTCCCTCGCTCCTCTTTTTCAAAAACGGCCAACTGCGAGACCAAATAACCGGAATGACGAGCAAGAAAGATTTGCTCAACCGGATCGAAGCTCTCGCATAAGAACTAAAGTTTGGATCATTTCGGCATGTCGCCGGAATGAGATGTGCTGCCATTGCTCAGGCACACATGATCTCAGAACCACTGCTTCATCGGATGAAGATCCTCGTCGTCGATGACGATCGGATGACGGTCACGCTATTGGAACAGCTTTTGCAAAGAAACGGGTACTGCCGCGTCCTAGGGATTACGGATTCCCGAAACGCGCTCGACGCATGCACCAACTTTGGTCCCGACCTGATTTTGCTCGACCTCATCATGCCGGAGCTGGACGGGTTTACTCTGCTGGACGCGTTTCGTTCCGATGCTCCTGAAACTTTTTTGCCAATTGTAGTGCTAACTGCTGACATCACTGAAGAGGCTAGAACCCGCGCGTTGAAAGCCGGAGCGACGGACTTTCTAGTAAAGCCAGTTAGCCAGACGGAAGCGCTCCTGCGTATCCGCAATCTCCTCGAAACTCGACGGCTCCATCTCGTTCTTGAAAATCAGCGCGCTGCTTTGGAAGAAGCGGTGCGAGAGCGCACCGCCGAACTGCGGGGCACAATTGCCGAGCTTCAGGCGGTTAACCAACGCTTGCAAACTTCATCCGCGTTTAGCGGCGCTTAACTCAACCCGCTGTACGTTCGCGGAATATTTGAGTACTTTTCGGAATGTCCAATGTCCAAATTGGATTTCGCGTGAAAGCGTAATTGCAAAGCTATTGCAATTCTGATGCAGAAATAACGACCCGGGAGCAGCGGCCGGCGTTGATCGACCGATAGCCGACTTCGAGGGACGTTGATTTTGATACAGGTTTTGAACTCGATTTGGCCGCAGTTCGAACCTGCAAATCAGGCGATGGCTCTGGTTTCAAGAACGGGCGTTTTTGGAAATACTGTAAGCGGCGCTGCTATCTTCGTTGGGCGTGTGCCTACAAAACGTTGCGGGAAGACTTGTTTCTTCGGCGGTCGCCTCCGTCTCTTTTTCGATGTGAATCTTCTGGCCTTCCAAATAGGAGAGTCTCACAATCGCAGACGCGATTGAGTTATGAAGGTCAGCACTCCACTCAACTCTCCAGCCGCGACCGCTGCAGCGGCAGTTCCTCTTTGGGGACGGACATATCGAACCGAAGATAAAACGTCTTTTCAGCTGCGAACCGGAAGTGCGCGCGTTTACCGGCGGGCTGAAGATATCGATGCGGAAATCTGGTCCGCAGCTTTCGGCGGCTCGCACAAGGATTTTGAGTACTACCGGCTTCTCGAAGAAACGATGAACGGTCAGTTCACCTATCGTTATTTGGTCATTTTCGATCCGCAAGAAAATCCGATCGCGCTGCAGCCACTCATTTTAGTCGATCAAGACCTGGCAGCTTCGACACGATCGATAACCGCGCGTGCGATTACACGCATCCGTACGTGGCAGCCAAGATTTCTGCGTGCCCGCATGTTGCTGGCTGGTTGCCTGGTCGGTGAAGCGGAACCGGGAATGATCGGACCTGCTGATCCAAAAAGAGCGGCCGCGGCGCTGGCGGAAGCGTTACTTAAACATGCGCGTGAACAATGCATTTCGCTCATCACTGTGAAGGATTTCCCCGGAACATTCCGCGACCAATTGTCGCCGCTAGTCCGCGCCGGCTACACCCGTCTATCCGGTTTTCCCCCGCTGATTGTCGATCTTGGCTTCGACTCGTTCGACGAATACATGACGACCCGGCTCAGCAAAGTGACGCGTAAAGGATTGCGCCGGAAATTTCGAAATTCGGAGCGAGCAACTCCGCCAATCACGTTCGAAGTCCTGGAGGATTGCTCGGACGTAATCGACGACATCTATCCGCTTTATCTCAATGTCGCGCTACGCAGCCATGTGACGTTTGAGGTCTTTACCAAGGAATATTTTCTAGAAGCCGGACGCAGGATGCCCGGTCGCTTCCGTTATTTTATCTGGCGCCAGCACGGCAAAGCAATTGCGTTTAGTTTTTGTACTGTGTGGAAAGATACGATCTATGACAACGATATCGGCCTGGATTACGGCGTCGCTTATGATTTGAACCTCTACTTTCTTACGTTTCGGGATCTGATTAATTGGGCGCTGAAAAATCAGTTGAAATATTATCGGAGCGGTCCTTTTCATTACGACCCGAAGCTGCACCTGCGTCTGAAACTGGTCGATGTCGATCTTTACGTGAAGCACCTCTCGCCCGTACTCAATGCCATCATCAAAGTCGCAGCGCCTTTCTTCGCACCCACGAGATCGGATCCTGTCTTGCGTAATCATCTCCGGCGTTCAAAAAGCTGATGGCTGTGTTCCGATGGCTGGCCAATCCCTGGCTACAAATCGCGCTCACAGCAATCATTGTCACAGCGTCCGAACTTTTTCTTAAACTTGGAGCTAGAGCCACGGCATCTTTGACCACGCCGTTCTGGGCGTGGGGAATTTCAGGCCTTGCTTCGGCTTGGACCTGGCTTGGAATTGTCTTCGTGATATTGAGTTTAGTCAGCTGGCTTTACGTTCTTCGCCACATTCCGCTCTCGATCGCCTTTCCGCTTTCTAACGTCGTGCATGTTCTGGTGCCGTTGAGTTGCTGGTTTTTTCTTGGAGAAACGATCTCGCTCCGGCGTTGGTGCGGTATTGCACTCGTGCTGACGGGATTGATCATCGTAGCCGCGCCGTTGGCGAGGATCGAGGAAAAGCTATGACCGCCTTGAAATTCGCCTTAGTCCTTGTAGCACTGGTTACTTTTGTTGCCGGTCAGCTGTGGTTCAAGCGCGCTATGGAGGCATCGCAGCAGTTCGACTTTGGCGGTGCATTTGCCAGACGCTTTATTCCCGGACTTGTCTCGATGACGGTGTCGTTTTTCCTCACCCTTGGCCTCCTCCAGCACTTGGACCTTAGCTATCTTTATCCATTTCAAGGATTGAGCGTGATCATGATTTGCGTCCTGGGTGCGCTTCTGCTCAAAGAAAGACTGACGCTCCAGCTGATCATCGGCTCGTTCCTTATCAGCCTCGGCGTCGTCCTCGTGTCACTGAGCTAATAGAGATCCGCGTGGCGAGCTTCGTTGGTAATCGGAGTCAAAGACTGTTTGTCCGCAGTGGTTCCGATATAGCTACTTATCTCGCCAGATTGCGTACTTTCGGCATGTCCAATGTCCGAAAAACTCGCCTGCCGGATTTGCCGACATTCCGGCGACGCAGCCGAGTAACCACTTCTCATCCCAAACAGATCATGCGGAATTACCGCTCTCTCTCGACGATCCAATGGAACTCACCGGCCCCTGGCAAATCGAATCTGCGATTTTGATTGCCAGCGACTTTTCCGTGAATGGTCCCACGGGCGGCTAGGTCTAACGAGAATAAGATCGGGTACGACTACCGAAAGCGAGCTGCATCGTCTGGTTAGGCAGGGGCGATGCTTGAACTTTGGACGCTGGTTCGCGACGCGTCATGAATGACCGCCAGAGCCCGCTACTCCTTCTGCAAAGAAAGTTTGCTATATGTCATGTAAAATGGCGGTTGGTTAGGGCCGAATCGAAAATCCTCACCCTTTCGGGGTTAACACTTTTTGAACTAACGCTTCGAAACGTGGATCTCCCCGGAGTGGGTCGAGCAGCGGATCAACTTTGATCCAGTTGATGTCTCTGCCCTCATGGTCGGTGATACCCTTGTCTAACCACCGAATTGCTTCATCGTGATTTCCCAGGCTGAGATAAAGGAGCGCGCGCCAATATGTGTGCACGTAGCGGTGGTGGCCTAGTTCTTCCAGTTCCGCCAGCATTTGCTCGGCCGCCTCTTTGTCGCCCGAGTGCGCTTTGGCGTCCGCAAGCCGCACCCGAATCTCTGGATCTTCGCTCAACTGTTGCGCCTTGGTGTATTCAGCAATCGCGCCCGATAAGTCACCTTTGAGCTGAAGAGTCAGACCCAGATTTAAGTGCGCGTAGTAAAACGTTGGATCCATCTCCAGAGTTTTGCGCAACTGCGCGATCGCTTCATCGTAGCGGCGCGCTAACATCAGTGTCCACCCCAGGTCCGAGTTTATGATTGTCGAGAGTGGATCAAGTTCCGCGGCGCGTTTGATCTCTTTGATTGCCTCATCGAACCGACCGATCGCGACCAGTGTAGGATTTCCATACCATTTGTGGGCGTTCGCGGAGTTGGGATCTAGCGCAATCGCGCGCTGAAATTCCGATATTGAACCAGCCATATCGAAGTCGCCAACCCACAACACGAAACCGAGCGCGTTGTGTGCCTCCGCGAGTTTATCATTTAGTTGCAGCGCCTTTCGCGCGGCAGCTTTCGCTTTCGGATAGGTCTCCTGCGGTGCCGTTTCAGCGTATCTTGGCAGAACCATGTAGGCTTCGGCTAGCCCGGCGTAAGCCGGCGCGTAGTTCGGATCGCGCGCGATCGCCTGCTCATAGAATGCGATCGCCTGCCGGATATTTTCACCACCACGTTTAGTCCAGAGCAATCGGCCTTTAAGATAAAATTCGTAAGCCGTCAGGTCGCTTGTGGGCTGAGCGACTATCAGCTCCTTCTCCGCACCGGTCAGCTTCGCCTGTAGCGTGTCGGCGATCGTTTTGGCAATGTCGCTCTGGACTTCAAAAATATCGGTCAGCTTCCGGTCGTAAATGTCCCCCCAGAGATGGGCATCGTTCAGCGCGTTGATCAGTTGCACGTTGACCCGCACTTCGTCGCCTGCTTTTTGGACACTCCCCTCCAGAATATTGCCGACCCCGAGTTGCTTTGCGATCTCTCGGAGATTGTCCGGCGCGCTTTTGTATTTCTGTGTGGAAGTGCGTGAGATCACCTTCAGGTCCGCTATTTTTGAAAGTCGGGCTAAAATTTCATCCTGCATTCCTTCGGCAAAATAGGCGTTGTCCGGGTCACGACTCAGATTTTCAAATGGAAGGACCGCGATGCTTTTGTCCGACGTCTTAACAGCCGGTCTTTGTGAGAAAAAATAATAGCCAGCACCCGCGGACGCGAAAAGGATGAGCAAGGTCATCAGCACCTGTCGCCGCTTCGCAACTCTTAGCCGGAATTTCGTGGGCGTTCCCGGATTACCCACCTCGCCTGAGTAGAGATTGACCAGATGAAGGCGATCGCCGTGCTTGACTTCGCATTCGCCCAAGTCATGCAACTGCGGTTGCCATTGTCGATACTGGCCCAAGTCGTCCGCTGCACGTTTGGAGAGAAGGATGTGCCCGGCGTCTCCGCAATCCATGACCCGTTGCGCGATGTTAACTCCAGCTCCAGCCATGTTCACCTGTTCATTAAGGTCAGCCACTTCGTTGACGGGCCCGCTGTGAATTCCCATCCGCACTCGCAACTCGGGATGAGCTTTTAGCGCGTTGCTAATCTCCAGAGCGCACAAAACTGGCGCTTCTGCACTGGTGCGAAAAACCAGCGCACCGCCATCGCCTGTGGGCAGACGCATCAGTTTGCCTTGCGCTTCAGCCGCACGAAACTGCTCGGTCGCGCGCACGATTTCTCTCAGCTGTTGAATCCTCTCGCTCTGCTCGTTAATCAGCAACTTCGAGTAACCGACGATGTCGATGAAGAGGACGTGTCCGATCTCAAATTTTAAGTTGGAGTCGGGTTCCGCAGACATGGAGCGCTCCCTTGCCCCTTTTATCTCAGTTTTCCGGCCTTAACGAGTCGAAATCTACAAACCAGGCATTTCAGCACTCGGCTTGGATAGGGTCGACCACCTCGGAAGATTAGCCGCTTTACTCAAATTCGAAATTTGACCGGCTACTTTGCGGAGGGCTTACCCTTCAATTCGACCACGACCACATCGAACGCCTTGTCGCCGGTGTTCTCCGGCAGATGAACCGTAGCATCATTCGAGATGACGTCACCGGCCTTCCTGTTGAAGTCCTGGCTCTTGCCATCCGGGAACGTGAACCTCCCCTTGGCGTCGGTCAGAAACACGGCCACGGTATTCGGATGCGAATGCATCGTCGATTTCTCACCGGGACCGTAATGCACTTTCAACACCCGGACCTGATCGTTCTCGAAAGCCACCGTGTAATGTTTCTCATCCACCTTTGCCGCGTCCTGCGCTCGCAGGATCACCCCAGCGCCCACCAACGCTACTACCGCTACAACTGACAGTATGACTCGCTTCATTACAATTCCTCCGTTTGGTTTGCCACGTTTCACGTGGTTGGTTAATTTGTTGTTACCCAGTCTATTTGCGCCTTTTCGAGGAGCAAGCCCGCAAAAGACTGCAAATGCCCGCCAGACCTCCCCTGCCCCTTTCCCGAAGAAGGATTGCTATATGTAATATAAAGTCGCTAGGTGTTAGTAGGCTTTCGGTCTGGCGATTTAATCGTTCCTCCTCCGCCGCTGCGACGATCTCTCCGTCGCGCACCAGGCGTGGCCGCGCTGTCGTGATAAAAGCGGACAGACCGAGGATATTCACGTGCTAAGGCTAGTACGCAAAAAACCTTCGGCAATCTGCGTCGCGCGACGATCTCACTGATGAGCGTAGTAATCAATCGATGCGCGCGCCAAATCGGTGTCGGTCACGAACTTGGCGAATAACGCATGGCCCGCGGCGTTGAAATGATTATCCACCACATTAAATGGATCCACGCCGGCCATCGCAGACTTCAAGAATTCCGGATACGGTTCGCGGTAACTCACCCCCATCTGAGTCAGACCCGCCGCGATCAAAGGTACAAAAGGATGATTTCCGGGCAGATGGTTTTCGACACGCGGCTTGTAAGGAATGAAGACCACGTAGAACTCCGCGTGCCGCGCCGCGACCACCTCCTTCAGCTTTTTCAAGAGGGCAAGAGTCAACTCAATGCCCTCACGATCAGCCTCGGATACGACGACGTCGGCGTCCAAATGCTTCGGCTTCCGCAGGAGTGTGTTGATCAATCCGTGGAAGCCTTGATCGGCAAAGTTCCAAACGCGGCATTCCCGATTCAGGTTGCGAAAGAAGCTGTCAACTCTGCTGTAGCGAACATGATCGTTGTGCAGGACCAATTGGCCGCCATTCAGCGTGAAATAAGGCTTGAGATAAGAGTACTGCTTGGAATTGAGATTGTTGGCGACATCATTGTAAGGTGTGAACGCCAGCACGACTTGGTCGACATCGAACTTTTGGGCTTTGAGCAGGTAAAACAAATACTCCTGATCCGTGCCGTAACCGGAGACTCCGCAGTTGATGAGTTCGTCGTTCCTCCCATGCACCTCCGGAGCGGTGAAGAGTTCCTCCTGACTGGCGCCCACGCCCCAGACGTACGAATCGCCCAGCACGAGAACTCGCTTTCTCCCGGATGTCTTCTTTAGTTGCATGTCGTCGGGGGCGCGCAGCCCGAATTGATTTTGATGAA
>DATNKD010000124.1:0-20817 GCA_035603575.1 Chthoniobacterales bacterium | reverse complement strand
CCTTGGCGCGCGTGTTCATCATCAGCACGTATGGACGAAATTGTTGGAGCGTCCAGGAAAGCTCGTCGCGCTCAGTGTGCGCATCGACAAAATCGAAGAGATCGAGATTACGCTGGGTGTCACGGACGACGCCGTGGAAATCGTTGATCTGAAACAAACTCAGATAGCGATGGTAATATTGGATGCCTTCCTGCTGAAGTTCGGCGCATTGCTCCGGAGTGAGCTCGTAGTTCTCATTGCGCGCTTGGGCGCGCGCGGCGCGAAGTTGATGATAGGTCAGGAGCGACTCGCAACCGTGCGGCCGCATTCCGTCGGGGCGACCGGCCAATTCCATTTGCAAAACACCGAGATCGATCCGCAGTTGCAATTTTTGCCGGCCGTCCAATCCGAGGATCTTGCGCACTTTGATGGCGCGGTTCTCGTGCGGCCAATCCTTCAGAATGCTATTCAAATCCAGGCTCATCCCTCAACAGATGATCGGACATTTGCTCTTTAATTGTCAATCGCCGCGCGCAGACGCCCGGGACGCCCGAAAATAGTCGCCACGGCGATTTCGTCCGTTGGCGAAAAGGACAGCCGCCTTCGCCGAGCCGAGGAGAACAGAGGAACACAACAGCCAATGTTTGCTGTTTCAGGGTTGATGTTTGATGTTCCGCGCGTGGAAAGCGCGATCGAGTCGTTCATCCGCTATCTCGCGGTCGAGCGCGGACTCTCCGATAATTACCAGCTTTCCACTCAGCGATCGCTGAACGATTTCGCGAGCTGGTGCGCGCGCCAGCGTAAGATCGACAATGCGCGAGCGGTGACGCTGCCGATGATCAGCGAGTATCTGGCGGAGAAGAAGCGGGCCGGGCTTTCGGCGGCATCGATCAAGTTGATCGTGGTCGCGCTCAAGATTTTCTTTCGATTCCTCGCAGGCAAAGGCGAGATCGAACGCGATCCGACCGAAGCGCTCAGTCTGCCGCGGATCGAGCGTTATTTGCCCGAAACGTTGAACGAGATGCAGGTCGAACAGTTACTGAATGGCATCGACACGAAGGTGTCACTCGGCTTGCGCGACCGGGCGATGATCGAGCTGCTCTACGCGAGTGGGCTGCGCATTTCCGAACTGGGCAATTCGCGGCTGGAGAATTTTTCTCCGGAAGAAAAAACGATTCGCGTGATTGGCAAGGGAAACAAAACGCGGATCGTGCCGGTCGGCCGCAAAGCGTGTGAAGCGCTGGCGTGTTATTTGTCGACCGAACGACCGAAACTGGTGAAGCGCCATAGCGGCAGCGAAATTTTTCTGTCCGAGCGCGGCACGAAATTAACAACCGCCCGAATCTGGCAGATCGTGAAGGAAAAGGCGAGAATGGCCGGTTTGGAGAAAAACATTTATCCGCATTTGCTCAGACACAGCTTCGCCACGCACTTGCTAAGCAACGGCGCCGATCTGCGCATTATTCAGGAAATGCTCGGGCACGCCGACATTTCGACGACGCAGGTTTACACCCATGTCGATCAACAGCGATTGAAGGCTGTGCATCGGCAATTTCATCCCCGCGCCTGAGTTCGCAGGCGAGACGGTCCGAGCCGGACTGGCATTGCCGCCACAGTGATTTGCCGCTGAGGACAGCGGCCTCTACAGTCTCCAACTCATGCGCCGCCTTGTTTTGCTGGTATTGATCGCCGCTCTCGCGGCGGTCGGGATCTTGTACGGGCTGCGACGCGCCGAGCGAACGCCACACGCAACCGTGACCGCGTTATTGCCGCGAGGAACGATCGCGCTCGCGCATTTTCCGGATTTCAACAGGACGCGTGATGAGTGGCACCAATCCGACCTTTACAAGCTCTATCAGGAGCCGGCGGTGCAGGATTTCCTGAACAAGCCGCTCTCGAAAGTTCCGCAGCGCGCCACGGCAGCGGACACGGCGGGTGAAATCGAGCGGCTCAATCTGAAAGATGCCTTTGTCGCGGTCACGTCGATTGAAAATAACAATCCACATTTCGCGGGTGGTTTCCGTTTTCATGGGAGCCAGTCCGACGCCGAGAAAATCATCGACAAATGGCGATCGCAAATCGTGCGCGATGCTGCAGTCCACGAAAGCTTGCAGTACGAGCAACATAAGATCGACATCGTGGGCGCGGCGCCAAACCAGGTGGCGACGGTTTACGACGATCAATGGTTCTTCGCCTCAAACGATCTCGCCGAATTGAAAGCGGTGCTCGATCGCGCCGACGGCCGCGATAAAGATCGACAAACAACGCTCGAGGCTGACGACGTATTTCGCGGGGCAATGAAACACATGCCGGCAAGTTACGCGCTGCTGTTCTATCTCCAGCCAAAAGCATTATCCGAAAAATTAGCATCCCTGCGAAATGCTCTGGGCGTTTCCGCCGACCAGAACGCGGTTGTCGATCAAATCCGCAGCGTTTGCGCGGCTACGAGATTCGATAAAGGCAAAATTCGCGATGTCTTGTTTGTTGGAATGCCAAAAGCGCAATCGGCGCAAAAGCTGACGCAGTCGTCTCTCGCCCTGGGAACATCCGAGACATTTTTGTATCTCGCGACATTGCTCAATCCTGACCGACTTGCCGGAATAAATAAAGGCGGTCTGCCGGTTGGAGGCTGGTTGCAGAAAGTCTTCGACGTTACAGCGCGCGCCGGCATGACGGTGGACGATTGGAAAGCGGCGTTCGATATGGAGCTGGGATCGCTGGCCGATTGGCCGCAGAATTCGCGCTGGCCGTCGATCATCACCACCTTGCCCGTGAAAGATCCGGTCCGCGCAAACAAAATTGCGAATGCGTTGACCCAGGCGATCGATGAGGACGTGCCGTGGACAAAAACAGAAAAGAACGGCGTCGTTTATTTTTACATGCAGTCACCGGCCGCTTTGCTGGCAATTACGCCGACGATCGCCTTGTCGAACCAGGTCCTGATTGTCGGACTCGATTCGGTTTCGGTTGAATCGGCCGTGAATCGAAGCACGAAATCCTCTGCCGGGCTGGCCGATTCGTCCGCTTACAAATCGGCCGTGCGCGCAGTCCCCGCGCCGGCAAACGCATTCGTTTACGTCGATACGGCGCTGCTTTACTCGCGGCTGGACGCGGCCCTGCGCCCGATGCTGCTCATGAGCGCGGCCTTCATGCCGGCGATCTCCGATTATGTCGATGTTGGCAAACTGCCGCCGCCAGAAGTCGTGATAAAACACCTTAGCCCGATCGTTTCATCCCAACGATATGACGGCGACGGCTATGTGACTGAATCGACCGGGCCGGTAACGTTGGATATCGGACTCGGCTTGCCGGCCGCGCTTTGGGCGATCAGCCGCCAACATGGGCAGTAAACCGGAGGAAACCGGCGACCCGGGTGCGCCATTTCGGCGCTATTTACCTAGCATAGTCTAACTTAGCGACGGGCGTCAGAATTGTGCTGTTAGTTTGGCCAAAACGTGTTACTGTTTCCGCCCTATGGCTATTCTCAAGAAAAACGCATTTTCTCGTCGAGTTCCCGATTTGGTGACCGAGGAACTAGTGGCGGTGCTCTCTCGTCGTGCCTCCTACGAGTTCAAAGAACTCTTTGATATTGTGCACGAGAATCTTCGCGCGCGAAACGCCGCGAGCGGAGGCGAGGAAATGCTCCGTTTGCGTGCTTACGAAAAACTCCAGAACCTGGTCGCACGCGGCGCGGTGAGAAAGAATGGCAAGAAATACAAGGGCCTTCCTTCATCGCTGGCCAAGGCGATTGCGCCGCCGAACGGACACATTCCTAGTCCGAGATTGGCCGCGGTAAAATAATCGCGACGATTCGGCGCTAGCCTTTCGAGGCCGCGAATGATTCAAGAATATCTGCCGGTCCTCCTGCAGATCATTGTTGCAATCGGATTCGCCGCATCGGCGCTGCTCGTCAGCGCGCTGCTCGGGAAAACGGGGCGACGTACGCCGGCGAAGGACACTGCCTACGAATGCGGGATGATTCCGCAAGGCGAGGGACAACCGCGCTTTAGCGTGAAGTTCTATCTCGTGGCGATGCTCTTCATCCTCTTCGATCTCGAAATTGTCTTCATGTATCCGTGGGCGGTCGTTTACAAAGAAGCGGTCGCGCACAGCAGCGTGATCTTCTGGAGCATGCTCAGCTTCATTACGATTCTGATGGTGGGCTATGTTTACGCGCTGAAAAAAGGCGCGCTCGATTTTCGAAAGTAAGACGATCGAACCGAAGATCGACATCGTCACTTCGCCACGGCTCTTGCCGGTAGCGCTGGTTCTCAGCGCATTAATTTGGATCATTGCCACGACCGGCGGCCGCCAAATCTTTGTTAAAGAAGTTCTTGGCGATGCATTCGATTCTCAGGCGGAACATTTCTTGCGCGGCAATGTTGACGTCGATGGCGAAGCGATCCGTTGGGAAGCGATGATCGTCAATGGAAAGGCCCGCATGTACTTCGGGCCATTTCCCGCTTTGCTGCGGATTCCGTTGAATCTGATTTATCCGGCAGGACGCGGAACGTGGTCGCGCATTTCCGGCTTTTTGGCTGGCGAAATCGCGTTGTTTGCCTTTACCGGTTTAATCTCAAACGCGCTCAGGACTTCTTCGCTTTCCGCGCGTGCGAGAAACTGGTTCGGGTCCGCATGCCTGGCCGGATTCGTTTTCGGCACTCCGCTGCTTTTGCTTCTGGGAAATCTTTCGATTTATAACGAAGCCATCATTTGGGCGCTCGCGTGGTCGCTTGCCGCGCTCTTCTTCGCCTGGCGTTGTCGAAGCGCGCAAGGACGCGCGCTTACGCTTTCGCTCGCCGCATTCTCTTTTTGCGCCGCAGCCGCTCTCCTTTCACGAGTAACATTCGGCGCGCCGCTCGTCCTCATTGCGGTCCTTTTGGCTCTTCGCATGCCGCGGGAGAAACGCTTTCATCTGCTTGTCGCGCTGTTTCTGCCGCTCGGCAGCGGTCTCGCGTTCTATTTTCTGCTGAGCTACGCGCGATTCGGCAGTTTTGTTGGGGTAAGCTACGAGCATTACATCAATCCGGTTCACCGCGAGTTCGCGCATAAATACGGGATGTTTAGTTTGCAACGAATCCCTTATGGCGTGGCCGATTACTTCGGCTGGCGTTTCCCGTCCTTTGAATCCCAAGTGCCGTTTCTAAGAGCAGACCGGCATTTTTATGCTCATCCGCAGCTATACTCTATTCCTTTTAGCGAAACATATTTGCCGGTGACATGGGCTGCGAGCTGGCTCCTTGGGGGGGCGATCATCGGAGTAATTTGTTTGTTCCGAGAAAATTGCGCCGAGCTTTTCGAGCGCGGGGCGGCTGCTGCCTTCGCTTTTCAGTCGATCGGCATTCTATCCTACTACACCCTCTCGCAGCGTTACTCAGTGGATCTCTATCCGTTTCTGATCGTTTGCTTCGTAATATTCCTGCAGTGCGGTGCGAAACTTTTACCGCGGATCTATCCCATAATAATCGGTCTGGTGCTTGTTTCGATTACGATTAACTCGCTGGCTACTGTCTCTTGGCTGGTCGATTCGGACCAGAACGTGAGACCTGAGACGCGCGCGATCTGGAATCGCTTTTTGGGACGGTCTTCGCCAGGCGAAACAAGCGAATCTAAATAGCCACGACGTCGCCTTAGAACACCCACCAACCGCGGACGAAAAGGCTGCTGAAGAGGGCGAGGAACAGAAGCGACCAAACGGTGATGACCATGCTCCAGAGACGCTTTTCGCTTATCAAAGCGAAGAGGAAAAAAATCGGAAACATCGTCAATGCATATCGCGGCATGCTTTCAATGAAAGTAACGCAGACCAAGAGCAGCCAGTTTCCGGTTATCCAAGTCGCATAAACCGGTCGAAATTTGAACCAGCTCGCGAGGGAGCAAATAAAGCCAAGCGCGGTAAAGATCAGTTCCTGTGTGCCTACGATCTCGGCCTCATTTGGGGTGCGGCGAAGATTTCGGAACGCGTCGGCAATTCCAATCCACGGCCAGGATGAGGACAGATGGAACAACTGCTTACGCATTTTAAAAAAGGCGAACGGATCCCCAGAGATACGCCAGTTAAGAAACAAATAAACAGCGAAGCCGGCCGGAACGACCGCGATCCAAAGCCATTGCCACCGCCAACGCCTGATAGTGGCCCATTGGTGCCAGGCTTCAACGGCGAGTGTCGGCAGCAACACGATGCCGTTCGCGCGAGTCATCCAGGAAAGCGCACCGAGTGCGCCGGCCAACCACCATCGCTGTTTGCGCGCGGCCAACAATGAGCCAAGCACTAGAGCGAGAAAGAGACTCTCGGTGTAGCCGATGTGGAGATAGAATGCTGTCGGAAAAATCAGAAAGAAAAAAACGCTGCGACGAGCAATTTCGCCGGACCCCTCAAAAGCGGCTAGGCGCCGCAAAATGACAACCGCAAACAAAAGCGCGACACCCGAGACAAGAAATGACGCGCCCAGAAAATCTCCGCAGACGTAAGAAACGAAGCGCACAGACCACGGATAAAGCGGATAAAACCACGCTTTGAACTTATCCGCAGCGTCGTATCCGAACTCTGCAAGTCGGAGAAAATGGACAGCGTCCCATTGGTGCCAGATTTCCAGCCATGGCCGGCCAAAAGAGACTTTCTCGTCTTCCAGTGCTTGATAGCTCGCAACGCCGAAAACCAGCAGCAACACTTTTGTCGCCAGGGCCCAACCGACAACGAGCCAATCATCCGCAGGTAACAAACCGGTGACACGAGCCCACGCGTTCCTGATCGTTCGCCACAGCGAATCTGTCCTGCGGCGGATCGATCTTGCCAATGACGATGTTGCTTTTTCGTTCATCCGCAAAATGTTCGCTCCAACTACTTAGGGGTGGATCTGGTTCGTCCACAGAAATTGATAGGTGGCGAGCGCGTTGATCGTTACTGAAGCAACAAAAAGCGACAGCTCTATCATCGAAATTTTCGCCGGACCGTTGCCAAGCAACAAAAGAAACATCCAGGGCAGAAGCACCATCGCGTAGCGATAGGAGAACTGCCAGCCGCCAGGATTGCCATGCGCCCAGAGCGCAAATGTCAGTAAACCGATAGCGATCCAAGCTGCGGCTTTGTGCGGTCCGCCCTCACGAAAAATCAGAAACAGAAAGGGACTGGCCAGAAAAATAGAACACCCGAACGGATAAAAGCTAATGAATGGAAAATCGGGCGCGTCTCGAAAACCTTCGAACAACATTTTGTGGATGTTCCAGGGTATGGCGTGAAGCGAGAAAAGTCCGTGCTGGTACCATGGCTCCTGCAACACGTTCGGGATATGCGAGTAGCCAAAATCAAAGATCGAATGGAAGCGCGCGTAATTGTAGAGCGCGGTAAGTAACCCAAGAGTGACGGGAACAATCAAAAAATAAATGAACACGCGCGATTTTTCGCGAGATTGTTGCACCAGCGATTTCAAATCCAGCGAGTCGGGAGCGACTCGTCTGACCAAAAAATAAATGAAAATGGGGAGGCAAAGAGCCAGCTCGGTGCGATTGCCAATCGCGAGAGCGAAAAATGCTCCCGCCAAAAGCGGTCGAAATTCAACGAGAACAAAATAGAGAGCTGCTACCTGGCCGAGCACCGCAAGGCCGAGGGCAAGCTGCCAGGCGCCGCCGAAGCCGAGATTGCACCACGTCCACGTTCCAAAAATGGGCACCAACGAAAGTAAAATTCGCTTGGGCAGCGATTCAGTCCCGATGACCGACAAACGAAATAGGAACCAAACGCACAGGGCCGCGAACAATGCCGCCAAAGCGCGTCCCGGAAAATCATGAACCAGTTTTATCTTTTGTAGGACGGCGACTGGCACCATGCTCAGAACCGCGCCCAGCGGAAACACGGAGTAATACCTGCCGTTCGCCGGAACCATTTCGTTGAGCCACGACGGCGCCGGTTTGCGCAGGCCGAGATCGCCTTGCAAAAGGGCCGAAGCGATTCGCGAGGTGTAATCGAAATGCTGTTGCGTTGCCTTGATCGACAAATAAAAAAGAAGGAGCGCGACCAGTGCGAGCGCGCTCGCTACCCAAACATCTCGATGCTTAGTCATCGCCTCCATGGTCGCCATTTTAGAATTGTTTGAGCCTGAATCGTCCATCGATATTTTTCATTTTACGGTAACCGATTACCACTTGCGCGGCCTGCCGAGAACGCCTAATAGCTTTAGCTTTCCATGATTCACCACATCGTCCTTTACAAACTCAAGCTCGAGGTCACTCCCGCTCGCGTCGAGGAGATGATGATGAACACGCGGATGCAGCTCTTAAAGATTCCGGAGGTGCTCAACATCAAATGCGGCAAGCGCGTGGACCCGGAGCTGCAGTGGCCTTTCTTCATCGCGATCGATTTCGAGTCGATGGACAAGTTCGCCATTTTTCGAGAGGACCCCATTTTCGTGAAGTTCATGGAGGAAATCATCAAACCGAACACGGCCGATTCGCTCAGCCTGGATTTCGAAATGGACCCCGGCAAAGACGTGCGGTTTTCCTGATTGCTGATCGATTTGCCCTTTCCGGTTTCGAAATTGCTGACATATAACGTCAGCGCATGACAAAGAAGGCCATCATTCTTGCGGGCGGCGCGGGCAACCGGCTCTTTCCGATTACCAAGATCGTCTGCAAGCAGTTGCTCCCGGTTTACGACAAACCGATGATTTGTTACCCGCTCGCGACCCTCATGCTCGGCGGACTGCGCGAGGTCCTGATCATTTCGACACCCAAAGATTTGCCGATGCTGCGTGATTTTCTGGGCGATGGCGCGCAGCTTGGAATCAAGATCGAATATGCTGAGCAGCCGAAACCGAACGGCATCGCGGAAGCATTCGTGATCGGCGCGAAATTCATTGGCAACTCCGGCGCGTGCCTGATTCTGGGCGACAACATCTTTTACGGAAAACTCGATTTCTTCCGCGACGCCCTCGCGATCAAAGGCGGCGCATGCATTTTCGCTTATCAGGTGCGCGATCCACAGCGTTATGGTGTGGTCAAGTTCGATCGCAACGGCCGTGCGGTCAGCCTCGAAGAAAAACCGAAGCGCCCGAAAACCCATTTCGCGGTGCCTGGTCTTTACGTTTATGACGAAGAGGTTGTCGATCTTTGCAAGACGTTGCGCCCATCTGCGCGCGGCGAACTCGAGATCACCGATCTAAATTTGCTCTATCTCAAAAAGAATGAGCTGCACGTGAAGTTGCTCAGCCGCGGAATGGCCTGGCTCGACACCGGAACGCAAACGAGCTTGCTCGAAGCCGGCAATTACATCGCGACCATCGAACATCGACAAGGACTCAAAGTGGCGTGCCTTGAAGAAGTCGCGTTGAGGATGGGTTTCATTGACGAAAAACATCTGGCCAAGATTATCGACCGCTTGCCCAAGGGCGATTACCGCGATTATCTGCAAATGGTTTGCGATGAGGGTTGCACGGCGGGACCGGAACCAGTCGGCTAATTTTTACTTCGGCTGCTCGCGCAGGAGATGGGTTGTATCGGCCACCAATTTCGTCACCGCATCAACTTCGGCCGCGTCGTAATAACCGCGAATCGCACCATGTCGATCCACCAAAATCATCCGCGTGCTGTGGACCGGAATTCCTTTCTCATCGCTGCCGTCCGACACCGCGAGTTTGAACCCGTTGCGCGATACATTATAAATCGTCGACTGCGGACCGGTCAGAAAATCCCAGCGGCCGGGCTCAGCCTGCAGTTTCTCGGCGTAACCGCGTAATACCTGCGGCGTGTCTTTCGCGGGATCGACAGTGAATGAAACGAGATGGACATCTGTTTTCTCGAGCGGCTTCTGCAGTTCGCTCATTCGGCTGCTGATCATCGGACATGGCCCGGGGCAGGTCGTGTAAATGAAATCGGCGATCCAGATTTTTCCGCGCAACCGGGCGGAGCCAAAATTTTTTCCATCCTGATTCACCAGCACGAATTCGGGAACCGTTCCGTAAGAAGAAACGGTGCGCTGGCGAAGCGCGTTTACTTCCACTTGTCGAAGCCAAAGCAAGACCGCCAGGGTGACGATGGGAATCGCGATTAGGGTGGCTTTCCAAGCCGTCGCGGTTCTCGGCGCCCGGCGATCTAGAGTGGTCGTAGTCGCGTTCATGCTTTACTCAACACCAGCGCGGCGAGCAGCAGCGGCAGGTAGATAATCGATGTGATAAACAGTCGTCGCGCGTCCGACCGCGCGCGCGTTTTCAAAAATCGCATCGCGACAGCGAGAAACACGCCCCCGAGGATCAGCTCCGCCAAAAGATAAAAGACCGTAGCGATCCCGAGGAATGCGGGCAAGCCGGCAACGACAAAAAGGAGCATGCAGAAAAAGACACTTTGACTCGCGCTACGTTCACCGCTGCGGTCATCGCTCGAGATCATTTGGAAACCGGCTTGCGCATAATCGTCGCGATACATCCACGCGATTGCGAAAAAGTGTGGCAGCTGCCAAAAAAACAAGATCGCAAACAAACTCCAGGCGCCAGCATTCAACGTCCCGCGCGCGGCAGCCCAGCCGATCATCGGCGGCAATGCACCGGGAACCGCCCCGAGCGCAGTGTTGAACGTGCTCACCCGTTTCAACGGCGTGTAGGCGAAGATGTAAATGATGATGGTGATCGCGGCGAGGGCAGCGCTCAGCGCGTTGCAGACGAAGGCGAGATAGGCCACGCCGAAGATCGACAATGCGCTTCCGAGAATGGCAGCGTCCCGCGGCCGCATTCGCCCGGCCGGAACCGGCCGCGAACGTGTTCGCTGCATCAGTGCGTCGAGTTTGTATTCCCACCACTGATTGAGCGCGGCTGCGCCGGCCGCGGCGGCCGCTGTTCCAAAAACAGTGTGCAACAACGCCGCATAATTGATCGGATTTTCAGCGCCGAGATAAAAGCCAACAGCCGTTGTGAGTAAAACCAGCAGCGTGAGCCGCGCTTTAACCAACTCAGCCAAATCGCGGATGAACCCGGACCACGCGTTTCGAGTTTCGGTCTGAGTGGACTCGATCGTCACGGCTTTCATAAATTCTTTGTCTGCAGAGCGCGCGAGCAAATTGCCCAGGCGCTCACGCCAAACGATAACATGATCGCGCCCACGGCGACATGTGTCGTCGCAACATCGGCCGCTTTATTGCTCCAGATCGTCCACGCTCCGAGCGTGAACTGGAGGAAAAACAAAACGATCCACGAGATCGACAATCTCCGAAGCGCGTTCACCTCGCCCGCTTCTCTCAGGACACGAACGCAAAAGGCGATCACGGCAATGCCGATCAAGGCCGCGAGAAATCGATGCGACATTTGCAGCCAGATTTGAAACGCATCGACGTCGGAAAGAGAGCGCGCGTCGCGCCACGCATTGATCTCTGCCAGCGCGGCCGCGCTCGTGTCCGGAATCCACGCGCCGTTCGCGGTTGGAAAATCGAGGATCGCTAAATCCTTGTGTTGATGGCGCATGGTCGCGCCGAGCGCGAGCTGCGCGTAGATCGCGATTGTTGTTGCGATCGCGAGTGTTTTGATCGGCGCGAATTTTTGTTGATCGACATGTGCCGGCGCGAGCGAACGCCAAAATCTCGCGGTCACGATCGCAATTAGCACAATCAAGCCCAGAAACGCTTGGGCGAGACAGGCGTGGAAAATCCCGATCTGGTCTTTCAGCATCGTAACGCGCACGCCGCCGAGAATTCCCTGCAGAATTACCGCTCCAACCGCGATTAGACCGAGCGTCTTGACGGATTGTCGATCTTCAGCGCGCCAAAGCCAAATCGCGAGAATGATCGTGAGAAATCCGACGGCTGATGCGATGAGGCGATGGGTGTGCTCGAATAAAACGCCGCCGATCCATTTTGAGACCGGAAAGAGAAACATGTTGTAGCCGAACGTGGTCGGCCAATCCGGCACGGCGAGGCCGACACCTTTGCTCGTAACCATTCCGCCGCTGCAAATCAGCAGCAGTGTCGCGACGGCGGTGAACCAAGCGAAACGATTCAGCCAGCGCGCCGACAATGTCGATCTTTGCGCCACGTTTGTGCGCTTCGACTATTCGCCGCTAGGAGTTGGCGCGGGTTGGGCCGGTTTCTGTTCCGGTTTTGCGGCGGGATTTTCTGTTTTCGGCGCGCCCGGAGGTGGAACTGTTCCCGGTGTCGGGCCGACTGGCGGTGCGCCCGGCGGTTGCTGCGTTGCCGGCGGCGCGTTTTGGGTCCCGGCTAATTCAGCGCGCTCTTTCAACCACGTTTGATACTCGGCCGGTTCATCGACTACGACCATTCCTTTCATTCCATAATGACCGAGCCCGCAGAGCTGACCACAAACCACTTCATAATTGCCGGTTTTAATCGGCTTGAACCACATCGGGATGAGCGAGCCAGGAATCGCATCCGCTGCGATGCGCATGTGCGGCAAATCGAAATTGTGGATCACATCTTTTGAGGACAATTCGATGATGACGGGTCGATTGACTGGCACGTGCAATTCGCCGAGCACGACAATGTCATCTTTGCCGGCCGGATCGTTTGGATCGATGCCGAGCGGATTCGAATTCGTCACCAAACCGATTTCACGCCGCCCGAACTGGCCATCCGGTCCGGGCATGTGAAAGGTCCAGTTGAACTGCTGACCAACCACGTGAACCAGAATCGCGTCCTGCGTCGGCGGAAATTCGTTCACGCGTTTCGCCCAAAGTGGAATGGCAAACCCGATCAGCAGCACGGCCTCGATCAAGACGACCGAAAACTCGAGGTGGGTCGAAATTCCGCTGCGAACGCCGGCATGATCGGCTTTCGGGTGGCGGCTCTGGCGAAAACGGATCAGCACAAAAACGAAAAAGGCCGACCATCCGACAAAAAGCGCGCCCATAAACCAGTGCGAGAATTCGAGAATGTGATCGATCTGGTAGCCGTGCTCGGAAGCGTTTGGCGGCTGACCGAGAAATTCGTTAATGAGCGCGAGGCTACTCATCGAATTTGTCCAAATCTTCTTCGTTCATTTCCTGATGTGGTTCGAGCGGCATCCGGCCATGCCGCCAAATCTTGAAACTAAACGCACCGATTCCACCGATCACCGACATAACCGCGCCGAAAAGGAACCAGATGGCCACCGCCATGTGCTCAGTCGATTTGCCATCCTTCGCGCCGTAACAAAACGGACACGCGCTCGCCTGCTGCGCGACGAGGAACATGGACCACAACAAGATCGCCAAAAACTTTTTCATGTGATGATGCGTAGCCGTTTCATTTTTCGGTAGAACCAAACGCCATAGATGACGAGGGCAAGTGCGCTGACAAAAGAAGCAATCGCGCCCGCGAGATAAACCGGCGCCCCTTCAACCAGATTGACCCAAATGCACCAGGCGCCCACGCCCAGCGCAAGCAGCGTTGAAAAAATTACGAAGATGATATGGAAGGCCTTGAGCGACATTAGCGAACGATGGGGTTGTACCAGGCAAGATACGTGAGCCAAAAAAGAGCGAAGACGAAAAAGCCGGTGAAAATGAGGACGCGATAAATGAGGCGCTTTTCCGCGGCCAAATGCATGAACACCGCCGCGACCAATCCGGCTTTGAACATCGCAACCAAGAGCGCCACGGTGATGTTGGCCTTGCCGCCCTGGGCCGGCGACAGGTTCACTCGAAATATGCGGGAGAACAGCGCGCCAAAATCGACGTAAGAAAGCGCGACCGTGACCGCAGTAAACGTGAGCAATAGCGCGCCGACCATGAGATAACCGCGGACGTGTTTTTGCACGCCGTGCGCGTACTCCTCGTACTCTTTCGGATCTTGCGCGACATCAGGCGGGTTGTTCATGGCTTAGAGCAAATAGAAAAGCGGGAAAACAAAAATCCAGACAAGATCAACAAAGTGCCAGAAGAGGCCCGAAACCTCGACGCGATTGGCAAGGTGCTCTGGATTGCGTTGGTAAAGTTTTTTGCTGACCGGCAGCCACATGTAAATGAACACCAGGACGCCGGCGAGCACGTGAGCTCCGTGCAATCCGGTGATGGTGAAGTAACTAGCGAAGTAAGCGCTGTGCCAAGGGCCGAACGAATCGATCCGCTCAACGTCTTCTTTTTCAATCTTGGCGACGTGGTCGGTGGGCGGAACGTAAAGAAAGTGCGGACGATCGTTGGCCGGATTGTTGGGATCAACGTAAACCGGATCGAGCCCAATTTCGTACTCCTTGATGTTTGCGTCCTTGAGCGCTTCAGGATTATGCAGATGACCACTGATCTCGATTCGCGGCTCGATCCCCTTCTCGCTTCGGCGATTGTTGCCAAGGTACTGCTCGTATTTTTCGAGCGCAGCCGGTTTGATGAAAATGCCGTAGTGCTCAAACTTCTGCGGCCATTCGTAGTAAAGCTTAACGAACAAAAAGATGATGCCGCACATGATGGTGGCGAGCATGTACCACCAATAGGCACCGTACCGGCGCATTTTTAGCGCGGCCCACGCCAGAACGACCGTGACCGATGACATGATCAGGATCGCCGTGTTCATCGTCCCGACTGGAACATTGAGCAAGCCGTGCGGCCACTCGCCTGGCTGAGCATCGAGTCTCAGAAAAACGTAGGCGGAAAAAAGTCCGCCGAAGAGCATCACTTCGGACGCGAGAAACAGCCAGATGCCGATCTTCGCGTTCCACAGACCGGTGTCCGGTCGAGTGGATATTGTGTACGGAATTTCCATTGGTTAATGCACCAGTGCCGGCTCGGCCACTCGCCGGGATCGCTCCGCCGGTTCGACCGGTTCGTTCTGCATGGTGAAATCTTTTTCGCGGCCCGGCAGGCTGTATTCGTAGGGACCCCGATACGCAACCGGAGTGGTAACAAAGTTTCCGTGCGGTGGCGGTGAAGGCGCAGTCCACTCCAGCGTCGTCGCTTCCCAGGGATTGTCGTTCACTTTCTTCCCGTGCTTGATGCTCCAGAAAAAATTGATGATGAACGGGATCTGCGCGAGTCCCATAATCCAGGCCGCCCACGAGATGGGCGTGTTCCATTGAAAGCCGGTCAGGCCCCAAATGTGTTCGCCGGAAAGGGTCCAGCCCTGGCCGCCATCGTACCAGCGGCGATGCATCCCGAGCATTCCCTGCAAAAACATCGGCAGAAAAATTACATTCATGCAAATGAGCGACGGCCAGAAATGCACCTTGCCCCAGAATTCGTTCATGGTGCGGCCAGTTGCCTTCGGGAACCAATAATAGATCCCGGCAAACAATCCGAAGATCGTCCCCGGAGCGACGATGTAATGGAAATGCGCAATGATGTAATAGGTATCGTGCAGGTAGAGATCGGCTGAATTAAACGCCAGCGGTATACCCGTCAGTCCGCCAATGCCGAACATGGGAAGAAACGCGGTTGCCCAAAGCATCGGCACGTTGAACCGGATCGATCCGCCCCAGAGCGAAATGAAAAACGCGCTCAGAATGATGACCGACGGAATCGAAATGAGCAGCGTCGTCGTTTGGAAAAACGCGCTCACAGTCGAGCCCATGCCGGTCAGCCACATATGGTGGGCCCAGACAATGAAAGACAAAAAGCCGATCACGAGCACGGAGAAGACGAGCGATTTGTAGCCCCAAAGCGGCTTGCGCGAATTGTTGGCAAGAATTTCGGCAACGATTCCGAACGCGGGCAGGATCAACACGTAGACTTCCGGATGCCCGAGGAACCAGAACAAGTGCTGCCACAAAAGAGGACTGCCGCCGCCGCTAATATGCAGCGGCGCTCCGTTGACGATCATTCCGGCCGGTAGGAAAAAGCTGGTCGCGGCCGTCCGGTCCATCAGTTGCATCACGATCGCCGCCTCAAGCGGCGGAAATGCGAGCAACAACAGGAACGCGGTGACAAATTGTGCCCAGACAAAAAATGGGAGGCGCATCCAAGTGAGGCCTTTGGCGCGCAGTTGAATGATGGTGGTGATAAAATTGACCGCGCCGAGCAATGACGACGTGATCAGGAAAATGAATCCGAGGAGCCACAACGTTTGCCCGTTGAGAAACGGATGGAACCCCGGGCCCTTGTCAGAGATATCGGACAAAGGTGTATAGGAAGTCCAGCCGCCCTTGGCCGCGCCGCCGGGAACAAAAAAGCTGGTCAACATGATCACTCCGCCGACGCCGAACGCCCAGAAACTGGCGGCGTTCACTTTTGGAAAAGTCATGTCCGGCGCGCCGATTTGGAGCGGCACGACAAAATTCCCAAACGCGGCAAACGCGACCGGCACTACGCCCAAAAAGATCATGATGGTGCCGTGCATCGCGCCCAGCGAGTTATAAAACTCCGGCGTCATCTTGCCGTCCGGCATGGTGTTGGCCCCGAAGAAATACGGTAGCCACTTCCCAACTACCGGCAGAGCCTGCCCAGGATAGGCCAGCTGCCAGCGCATGATCATCATCAAACAAAATCCGAAGAAGAGAAACACGAGACCGCAAAGCCCGTACTGAATGCCGATGACTTTGTGGTCGGTCGAGAAAATGTATTTTCGCCACCATCCGAGCTCGTGATGCTCGTGTTCCCCGGCGTGGGCGTGAGCGTCGTGATGCGTTTCGAGCGAAGTGGAAGCGTCCATTCGGGAAAAAGTTAGCCTCCCAATATTGAAAGGGAAAGTCTCATTGCAAAGTCCGAATTTTATCGATTTCGATCTTGCGTCGGTCGTGGAACATCGCTTTCGGGACTCTCTTCTACTCCAGATATCCGAACCGCCGAAGCGAAGTCGCCGCCGTTGCTTCAAGCTTGGAAACAATCTGCGGCGAACAAGTTCGCCAGCGACCGAGACTTCCGGGTGGAGTTATTTCCGTCCGCGCGATCGGTTCCGGATCAATCGTCGCTTCCAGAAAGTTCAGGATTTGGACCGTCGTCTCCAACGGTTTGGCGCAAAGATCTTCAAAGCGCACCCGGAGATAATTTTGGCGAAGACTGGTCTCGCCGTAATCGGCAGCCTGAGAATTGACCTTCTCCCAAATCAACACCGAGCGCTGCGGCACCGAACGAAAGAGGCGCTCGCCCCAGCTCAGCACGGCCGGACCGTGTTTGCGGATCTGGTTTTGGTTTTGCGAAAGCGCCATATCGCGGCCGTCACGCAACACCTGAATGAATTTCAATTGCGCAAATTGGGCGTGCAGGAACGCGAGCAAGTAAATGCTTCGTGGCGCTTTCCAGCCCCAACGTGCTCCGCGTCGCTCCGCGTCCGGGATATGACGCGCCAGAGCGGTCTGGAAATCTTCTTTCATTCGCGCCGATTGCCAGGGCGTCATTGTTTTGCCACGGCGCCTGGCTGAAACGAACGGATTAATCCAGTGGTCGTGAAACGAATAAAACTCCAGAGCGTCTTCAGCCGAATTCAATTTGGCGCCGAGATTATAGCCTGCGAGTTTGGCGATGCGCGCGATCACACGCGTTCCGGAGCCGCCCGTCGCGCCGATCACTAATGGAGCGAAATTGGCCACGCCGACACTTGCCACGGCGAAGGCTGGTGAGCAATATCCTGCGCTGCCCCAATTTTCCGAATGTCGATGAAAAGCAACCGCGCAATTGTCTTTCCCGCCTGGGGCGCGGAGTGGGTAAATCGCGTCGGGAGTTGTATCCGCGAAAGCCAGCTTCCGCCGTATCCGATATTCTTGATGACCGACGCGGCTACGGATGTCAGCGCTTTACCCGCGGGGATTGAAGTCGTCCGGCGCGATTGCCAGCTTTCGGGAAAGGCGAAAAAGACCGAGTTTTTCACTTGTTTGCCGGAACAGATCGAGACCGCGCTGTTGCTCGATGCCGACACGCGCGTAATTGACGATATATCGCTCGGGTTTGAAAAGGCGGAGCAACACGGCATCGCCGTTGTCCCGGCGCCGCATTATTCGCTGGCTGATTTTCGCGACTTCCGTCAGGTGATGCTGAAGGAGGGAGTCACGCCGCTTGGTCAAATCATTTACAACTCGGGTGTGCTGTTTTGTAAGCCGCACCAGCCGGAGGTGCGCGCAGTATTCGATCTGACGCTCGCCCTGGCGCAAAAATACCGGGACAAGGCGTGGAGCGATCAAACTTATCTGAGCCTGGCAATGGAGCTAAAGGGTTTTAATCCCTATACGCTTTCTCCCAGCTTCAATTATCGCGCTTTCGGCGAACTGATCAGCGGTTCGATCCGCATCTGGCATTCGTATGAGCCCTTGCCAGCGAACGCTGCGTCTCTTGAAAAAGGCTACCTCCACCGATACGAGAAAGGCAAACTCGTGAAGGCCGTGAAAGTTCCGCTGTGATGGCAGCGAACAGTCCGCGCATTGTTGTTCACATCGGCGCTCCCAAAACCGCGTCGACGTACCTGCAACGTCGGTTGCGTGCTGATCCAAACCGTCTGCGGAAACACGGTATCTACGTTCCCGTCCTTCCTGTCGTCGCCGAGATGGCCGGCAACGCAAAACTTTTGGCGACAGCGTTGAGTCGCCGCCCGTCGCTGACTTTTCAACGCGCTTTTCCCAAAATCGACGTGAGCGCGCTCGACCCGACCCGGCTCGTCGCCGAACTCCTCCGAGACTGGCAAGCGGATTCAGAATCGATCGTGCTCTCGGCCGAGAATTTTCGCCCGAATCATGCCCGGCGACTGCGCGAGCTCCTTCCGAAAACTGCGCAGTGCGTCGTTGTCCTTTTTGTGCGGCGACAGGATCGTTGGATCGATTCCTACTTCAATCAGATGGTGAAAACGAACGAGATCAATGAAGACCTCGGCACATTTGTGGCGCGACTTTGCGACACCGACGGCGAGCGTCTTTGCCGTCCCGATTGGTTCGATCATTACGAGGCGTGGCGCGATGCTTTCGACAATTGCAAAGTCGTCTTTTACGACGAGGTCGCGTCGGATGTCTTCAGCGCTTTCATCGCTGCAGCCGGGCTTGAACCCGTGCCAGATTTGATCGATATCGATCGCGCGCAGGTGTCGCTCAATGTCTACGAGCTCGTCTACCTGCTCGATTTGAAAACTCCTATCGATTATCCCGAATTTCATCTTCGCCGGGCGGCAAGCGAAAAAGCCTCGCGCCGTCTCGGTCTTCATGAAACTCGCAGTCTTCTGAGCAATGCTGACCTGGAGCGGTTGCGCAGCCGATTCGAAGCGTCCAATCATCGCCTGATGACGGCGTTGGGACGAAATAATAATCCAACGCTACTCCGATTGGACATCAGTTCAGTTTCAGATTCGTACTGCGATCTAAAGGAATTTTACGCTTCAGAGTCGTACGCTCGTTATCGCGAATTGGCGGACGCTATTTACACTCGGCGCAATCGTCGCCACCGTTTCAAGGCGCTATTCAAGCGCTGATTGTTCCGTGAAGCCGAACATTTTGTTTATCATGTGCGACCAACTTCGCGCCGACGCGCTTGGTTGCACCGGAAACTGGGTCAAGACTCCGAACATCGATCGGATCGCGCGCGAGGGTGTTCGATTTTCGAATTGCGTGACAAATTCGCCGGTCTGCCTTCCAGCACGGGTCTCGCTCGCGACCGGGCGTTATCCTCATAACACCGATGTCTGGGATAATTGCCCATTCGAATTGCCGGAAGGAACGCCGACTTGGATGGCTGCGATCCGCAATGCTGGCTACCGAACGAGCTTGTTCGGAAAAGCAGCCTTGCATCGGCGCGGGCCGGACATCCGCAAGTTCGAGCACGTTCTGAATTCTTACGGCCTGGACGATGTCGATGAAATCAGAGGGCCGCGCGCGAGCGTCGACACGATTTGCCATATGACGGCGCGCTGGGAGTCGTTAGGCCTGCTCGAAGCTTTTCGGAAAGATATTAAGGAACGAGTTGGAAAAAATAAAACGCTGGTTCGGCCGTCGCCCCTTCCGTTGACGGAGTATTACGATGTTTACGTCGGCCAGCAGGCGAAGAATTACCTTCGCAATTACAAACGCCCGGAACCGTGGTTATGCTGGGTCAGTTTCGCCGGACCACATGAGCCGTGGGATACGCCCGAGCCTTATGCCAGCATGTATCGCGCGGACGACATGCCCCAGCCGCTCAAGCGGCCGCACCTCCGAGATCACGGCCCAACTGGAGAACTGGATCGAAAGTTCGCTGAGTCTCCTGGCAAGATCGACAATGCGCGGGAGCTGCGGGCCAGTTACGCGGGAAAAGTAACACTGATCGACGATCAAGTCGGAGAAATCCTCAAGGAAATTGAAACCCGGGGAGAGTTGGACCGGACCGTCATCTTATTCATTTCCGATCATGGTGAGATGAATGGCGACTACGATCTGATCCATAAGTCCAATTTCCTGGATCCGGCGGTGCGCATTCCACTCATTTTGCGCGCGCCCGAAATGAAAAGCTCATCTCTCGCCGGGAGAATAATCGATAGTCCGGTCGAATTGTTTGATGGCGGCCCAACACTGAGCGATTTCGGCGGAGTAAAAATCAACTACAGCCACTTCGCGCGTTCATTGGCCCCGCTTCTTCAAGATCCAAACGTCGAACACCGGCAGTTTGCCATGGCAGAATTCGCGCTCGAAATGATGTATCTCGATCGCGACTGGAAACTGATGCTGAACCGCGAGGGCGAGCCGTATCGATTATTCGATATCAAAAAAGATCCTCACGAAATGGAAGACTTGATTGGCCGGAAAGAATCCGAAGGTTTAATCGCGGAACTTAAAAGCAAACTTCTCCACCGACGAAAGCAAACAGAGAAGCTGTGAGCTCCCGCGAACGGGTTTACCCGCCGCTGCGTTGGTTCCACCATTTCGACAAACGGGATTCCGGGATTTCCGGAATGGCGCTCCCCGCCTTGTCGTAATGCGAGGTGTCGTTGAATAAAGTCAGCCGCGCACGAGTGGCATCGCGAAAATCGACAATATTCAGGGCGGCCGGTTT
>DATNKD010000123.1:0-3313 GCA_035603575.1 Chthoniobacterales bacterium | reverse complement strand
ACAAATGCGATCGATTTAATCTTCACGGGTAATCGCCTCGTGCTTGAGCCAATCGACAAGTAATCCTGTCACTTTCGGATCGAATGGCGCGCTCTTTCCTTTGAAGGCGTCGGCCAAACTCAGATAATGTTGAAAGGTGTGGCCCATTTGGGGGACTTCATATGAAAACGCCAGTTGTGGGTTGGAGTTAACATAGGACGCGATCAATCCGGCGTCTTCCGGGCTCATGATCCAATCGAACGCGCCTCGCACCGCATAGGTGGAAACTTTCACATTCGACCAGGCGGCAGCGATGTTTAATTGCTGAAGCTGTTCGTAGAACGCGAGCGGCCGTCCATACAGATGCGCGTGATCTTTGCCCTCCGGCCACAACTCTTCCAATTGCGGCGTGTCTTTAATCACGTCATCGACGCGTCGTCCCTTCACCAACCAATCGTAATAGAGGGTTACCGAGCCCCCCATTCGGTCGGTCACTTCGCGGGGCGTCTTACCCATTAAGGCGAATCGTCGCCGTTCGATCTCGAGCATGTGCTCGAACCACGTCTTGGCCCAGCCGCCAACTGAAATGTATCCGCGCACCTGGCGTTGTTCGGCCTCCGATTCCGGAACCAGAGGCGCGAATCCGCCACCGTTACTGATCCCGAGAATGTAAACGCGATTCGAATCGATGAAGTCGTAATTCTTGAGCGCACGAAAAGCGGCGCGATAGCCCGCGAGCTCCAAATTGAAATCGGTTGCGCTGCAAACACCTTCACTGTCGCCGACTCCTTGCTTATCAACACGAAACAGGGTGAACTCCGGAACTTGGGCGAGCCCTCGAAAGACGAGCCCGCTCGCATCTTTGGTATCCGCCGGCGCTTCCACCGAATCGCAGCTCAACCAGCCAACGACAAAAATCACCGGCAATTTATTTTTTGCGCCGCGCGGCTTCGTAATGATTGTTCGCAACCGCTCGCCGCCCGGCGTCGCTACTGAATCATAGATTACATCGACGTTCCGGTAGTTCTCGCGTGCTGTTTTTGCCTTGCGCGGAAGGTCCTCACCGCGCGCATACTGGGTTACTCCCAAACACGCGAGCAATACCGCGAATGCCGAAGCTCGAATGACGAATGGCGAAACAATGCCGAAGCTCGAATGATCGAAGGGCCGGGCCATGATCAGCGCGCTATCTTTGGATTTCGTCATTCGGATTTCCTTCGGGTTTCGACATTCGGATTTCGTCATTTGATCTTTAATCAGGATTTGGAGCCTGCGGCTGCAACCGCTTTCTGCGCCGCGTCGGCGAGATCATCCGCGGCGATCAACTCAACGCCGCTTTCCTTTAAGAGTTGTTTTCCTTTTTCGACGTTTGTTCCTTCCAGCCTGACAACCACCGGAACCGAGAGCTTCACCGTTTTCGCCGCATTGATGATCCCCTGCGCGATCACATCCACTTTCATGATCCCGCCGAAAATGTTTACCAGGATCGCTTTCACATTTTTGTCGGCGATCAGGATCTTAAACGCTTCCGTCACCTGCTCTTCAGTGGCGCCGCCGCCGACGTCGAGAAAGTTGGCCGGGTTGCCTCCGTAAAATTTGATGATGTCCATCGTCGCCATCGCGAGGCCCGCGCCATTCACGAGACAGGCAATGTTTCCATCGAGTCCGATGTAGTTGAGTCCGTGCTTTGACGCTTCGACTTCGCGGGGATCTTCCTCCGCGATATCGCGCATCGCCGCGATGTCCGGATGTCGATAAAGCGCGTTGTCATCGAAATTAAATTTCGCATCGAGCGCGAGCACATCGCCCTTCTTCGTTACCACCAGCGGATTGATTTCCACCATCGAGCAATCGCAGCCGATGAATGTCCGATATAATCCGTCGAACAATTTCGTCGCCGCCTTGGTTTGGGATTGTTCGAATCCCAACTGCTTTGCCAGTTTACGCGTTTGAAATGGTTGGAGGCCGGCAAGCGGGTCGATCGATTCGCGAATAATTTTCTCCGGTGACTTGGCCGCGACGGTTTCGATTTCGACGCCGCCTTCGGTGCTGGCCACAATCAGTGGCGCAACGGTGGCGCGATCGAGCAGAACCGCAAAATAAATTTCGCGCGCGATCTCGACCGATTCACCCACCAGAACTTTGTGCACCACGCGACCCGCCGCCCCGGTTTGATGTGTCACCAGAGGTTGACCGAGCATTTTGTCCGCAACTTCGCGCGCTTCCTTCGGCGATTTGATCACATGCACGCCGCTTTTGAATCCGTTTTTGAAGGTCCCCTTCCCTCGCCCGCCAGCGTGGACCTGCGCTTTGACCACAAGATCGACAGTCCGAGCCGGACTGGCACTAACCAGTTCGCGCGCGATTGCTTCAGCCTCATCCGGCGTCGCCGCAACTTTCCCGCGCGTTGTGGCGACGCCGAATTTTTGCAGCAACTCGTTCGCTTGATACTCGTGAATATTCATCGCGCGTTAGCGAGCAAAGCCTTGAAATGTGCAGACGGCAATCGAAATTCGGTGCGCATGGCCACGCAGGACGAGACCGCAGCGAAGATCGACAAAGCGTTAGCAAACAAGCAACTGCTCGAATCTGCCGCGAGAAATATTCGCGATCTGCTCGCGGCGCCGTCCGAACTTTATTCGCGCGTGGTCGATGAACTTGTCGCCCGCGAAGAGTCGGACGAGCTGAACGATCGCTTCTACAAAACGCTCCAGTTCGGCACCGGCGGGCTGCGCGGGCGCACGATTGGAAAAATCGTGACCAAAGCCGAGCGCGGCAACGCCGGCCGGGACGAGCGTCCTCAATTCCCCTGCGTCGGCACCAACGCGATGAACTTCGCGAACGTGAATCGGGCGACTCAGGGCTTGGTCGCTTGCGCGAAAGAGTGGCACGCCGAAAACAAAATCGATGCGCGTCCGAAAATCGTGATCGCGCACGACACGCGATTTTTCTCGAACGAATTCACCGAGCTGACAGCGAAAGTCGCAGCAGAAAACGGGTGCGACGCTTACATCTTCGACGGCCCGCGTTCGACGCCGGAATTGTCATTCGCGGTTCGATATCTGAACGCGACTGCCGGAATTGTGATTACGGCCAGTCACAATCCTCCGCATGATAATGGCTACAAAGTTTATTTCGCGGACGGCGCGCAAGTGATCGATCCGCACGCGAGCGGGATCATCGCAAAAGTAAGCGCGACCAAAAGTGAGAGCTATGAACCGCTCCCGAGAGATCGACAAGGAAGCGTTACGACTCTGGGCAGAGATGTCGATGAAGCCTACATGAAGCGACTCGAAACGTTGATTGTCGATCCGACCGTTTTGAGCAACGCCAA
>DATNKD010000122.1:0-6525 GCA_035603575.1 Chthoniobacterales bacterium | reverse complement strand
CTTGTGCAGGACGCGATGGATCGTGATCCCTTCCGGCCTTTCTTCGAAGTAGATCCGGTAATCTTTGGCGCGATAACGGTATAACTTTTTTCCTTCGCGCTCGATCATGCCGAAGTGCTTGGCGTCGAGATGATCGAGGTCTTCGGGCAAAATTTGAAATTGCTCGAGCAAATTGAGCTGCATTCTCTTGGGCAGCGCCGACATCTCAGCTGCGCTCAATTCGTTGAAAATGATCTGGAACATTTCCTATCCAAACCTAAAACAAGGAGCGTCGGCTTCCAAGTCGTCGTTAGTTTCGCACTCGCACTTGACCCTCACCTCAATCCTCTCCCTGGCCAGGGAGAGGAAGTCGCGAAGCGGCAGGTGAGGGTTGTTTCAAACAAAAACTCGTTGAACTCGCTGGCCAATCCGGGTCGTGATTTCCCAAGTGATCGTGCCGGCCTTTTCACTCAATTCCGTGCAGCAAACGTCTTCGTCGCCCTGGTGCCCGATCAGCACCACTTCCTCGCCAACATCGACGTCTTTGAGGTGCGAAATGTCGATTACGATCAAATCCATCGTCACGCGCCCGAGTAACGGGCAACGCTTACCGCGGACCAGAACGTCCGCACCGACATTCGAAAGATGGCGCGGATAACCATCGGCATAGCCGGCGGTCAATGTTGCGACCCGCATCGGTTTTGGCGTAATGAAGGTGCGTCCGTAACTGATCGAGCTGCCTTTCGGCATGTCGCGAATTAAACCGATCCGCGTTTTCCACGTCAGCGCGGGTTTGAGAAGGTTTTGAAATTCCGGCAGCGGCGAAATCCCGTAAAGAATGATCCCCGCGCGCACGATCTCGAATGTAGGGTTATTGAAAGCGAGCATGCCCGCGCTTTGTAGCACGTGCGCTTTGTAATTGCCCGGCACCGCGGCGCGCAATTGCTCGACGACTTGACGGAACCGGACCAGCTCATCGCGCGTGTAGTCGGCGTCTACATCCGAGACCGGCATGTGGGTCGAGATGCTATGGATGTCGATTTTCGGCAGCGCCGCGACACGTTTGAAAATTTCCACCGCTTCATTTTCGACCGCGCCCATTCGTCCCATTCCTGTGTCGACTTTGAAATTAATCGCCACGCGACCGATGCGATCGAATGCCTCCGCTTCCTGAAAAGTCGAAACTGTGGGAATGAAACCGCGATCGACAATCGTCGCGAGTTCTTCCGGAAGTGAAGGGCCGAGGATGATCACCGGGAGATGAAATCTTTCGCGGAGCGCCAATGCTTCCTCCAAATTCGCGACGCCGAAAAGCTGCGCATCGCCGGCGAGTGTTTCGGCCACGCCCATTAACCCGTGGCCATAAGCGTTCGCTTTCACGACCGCGAGCATTTCGGCCGAGCCAATTCGCTCGCGCACGACTTTCGCATTGTGGCGCAACGCGCTCCGATCGATCTCAGCCCAGCAACGATAATTCTGTGTCATCTTTTCGGAACGGTGATGTGCGGTTCACGCAGATAAATTGGTTCGAGCGGCGGCAACGCGAAATTTCCTTTCGGATCGCGGGCAAGGCCCGCAAGCACTTTAGCCGAAGGATAGCGAACCACGGCGCGCTCAAATTGCGGCAGTTGCTCCGTGGCAAAGATCGACATCTTGCCGTCGAAGTTATCCATTTTCTCACCCAATTCAGCTTCCGACATCAGCGTTGGACCTTCGGCCAAGTTGTTCTCACGCACGCGCGCAAAAAAGAACGTCTGCCGACGCGCATCCCCAATCACACAATATTCGGCAGCGTCGCACTCGATCGCGCAGATTGATGGAAACCCGATCAGCCGCGCATGTGACGCGGCCTGCATTCCGACCGCGGCCGAAATCGCGATGCGAGTTCCGGCATAGGAACCAGGACCGAGCCCGACGATGATTATGTCCGGTTTTCCGAATTGCTTCTCCACTTCAGTCAAATATTCGAAGAACTGGCCTGAATTCTTTCGATCATTTTGCCATTCGCGAGAAAAATCAGCATCGTGGCGATCGCGCCACGCGAGATTTCCGCGGGCGCTGGAAAGTTCAAGCGCGAGAATTTTCATTTAGTAATCGCGCGCTGCGTTTCAGATTTCGTCTTGAAAGCAATCCAGCGCGCATTTTGCGGGATCAAATCCGGAAATCGATCGGCCCATTCGACCACCGAGACCCCATCGCCGAAAAAGTAATCGTCGAGCCCAAGTCGCTCCGCCGATTGTCGATCTTCGACACGAAAGAAATCGAGATGATAAATTGGCAAACGTCCGCCGGAGTATTCATGAATCAGCGTGAAAGTTGGGCTGGTCGCGGCCGTAGTCGCGCCCAGACCGACGGCGAGACCTTTGACGAATTGCGTCTTGCCGCTGCCAAGACCGCCGGTGAGCGCAAGCAGATCGCCCGGTTTAAGATTTTCCGCGAACCGACGGCCGAACGCTTCCGTTTCGTCCGGGCTATTGGAAATGAACGTAGCCACCGGGCAGAAGTTGAGGAGTTGAGTTGTTGAGAGGTTGAGCGAGACGGCCGATGCGCGTCAGCAAAAGCTTCGGAAATTTCTCCCGCCAGCTTTTTTCCAGACGACTGCGATTGCGCGGCGAGATTGCGAAAAGCAGTTCGTAATCTTCGCCATCGGAAATCGCGTCGTCGATCTTTGCTCCGCGCGCGAGCGGCAACTGCTCCCTATCGATCCTGAATCCGAGTTTACTTGCTTTGGCCAGGCGCGGCAGATCGGCGCCGAGACCATCGCTCAAATCCATCATGGCGTGGACGCGGAAATTTTCTGTCAACCAGCGCGACTCATTGATGCGCGGCATGAAGCGCAGATGTTTTCCGCGCAACGATCCGCCCAACCGGCCAGTCACAAAAAGATCGTCGCCGTTCTTTCCGCCGGCGCGCGAGATCCATCGACGTTTTCCAACAAAGCCGGTAACGCTGACCGAAATTGTAGCCGGACCGCGCGTGGCGCTGGTTTCGCCCCCGACAATGCTAACGTCGAAACGCGCAGCGGCCCGTTGCAGGCCGCGATAAAGTTTTCTGACCCACGATGTCGATCTTGCGGCCGGCACGATCAGGGTGATGAGCGCGAACTGCGGGACGGCGGAGGTCGCCGCGAAATCGCTCAGCGGTCGCATCATCGCTTTCCACCCGACGAGAATGGGATCAGTGGCCGGCGCAAAATGGATTTTTTCAACCACGCAATCCGTTTTCAGGACGAGGAGATTCTTCCTTCGCGGGAATTCAACCACGACACAATCATCGCCCGTCCTCGCGATAACCTGACGCCGAACCGGCAACTCCCGCAGCAACGACGCGAGGAGCGCGTCTTCGCCAACTCGGCTCAGTTTCATTGCTGAACCAGTTCAGGAAAGGCGAGGAAGATCAGCTGAACGGAATTAAAGAGAGCATGCATGGCCATGCAAACAAGGATCGATCCGCTCCATTCGTAAGCAAGGGTGAAGCAGCCTCCGAGGACAAACAACGGCGCAGCCGATGGCAAATGGGCGTGCGCGGCGGCAAAGAGCAGCGAACTAAAGACCAGACCAGCGGCGATGCCGAAATAGCGTCGCACCACGCCGTAGATGAAAAAGCGAAAGATGAACTCTTCGGAGATCGGTGCCACGACTACAGCCAGAACGATAATCATCACGCGCTGCCCAATCGTGCGCGAGGTGTTGAAAAGATCGACAATCTCCTGCTTGCTCGAGCCGCTGCCAAATGCGTTTTGAGTCAGGGCTTCGGCCAACAGAATCAATGGAGTGGCCGCAAACAACAGAACAACCGCCGTGCTCAGCGCCCGCTTAAGGCTCGTTCTGGAAAATCCGCCTAACGAGTCGATATCGATGCCACGAAACTTCAGGAATGCGGCGACAAAGAAAACAATGAATAAGGCGAACAGAGAATTCACGATCAGGTCGCGACTGCCCAGTTGAATCGGTGATCGCCGTCCGATCGAAGCGGTCACGTTCATTAAAAGAAACAAAACCAACCCAGTCGCCAAAAACGCCTCCGGTAATCCGAATGTCTTTCTTGGCGCAGCGTCGATTTCCGCATTCGCCATCGTATGGCGAGCGTTGATTTGCCGGATGAGAGTGACGTAAACGAATGCGCCCGCGAGAACAATCAGCGAACCAAGGAGAGTCCAGAGCGCGCCACTAAAAGCACCGGCTAACATTTTCTTTCTGCGCGGCTACGGAGCGTAAAAGCTCGGCAGAAAGTAGGCGCGCCCGCTCTCGAGTTGTGGCACGAGCTGTTTTGGCAATTGGAGTTCGATTTTCGAGTCACCGGTTTGGCCGAAAGCGCGCAAAAATCGGGCGAGACTAAATGGCGGCCCGTACTTCACTACGGTCGCCTGCGGCGCATTGCCAAGCTGTTTGGCTTTCGCAATTGCGTCCTCAATCTGACCGAGCCCGTCGATGAGCTTGTTATTCAACGCTTCTTTCCCGGAAAGGATTCGGCCGTCCGCAATCGTGTTGCGCAGCATTTCTGCCGGAAGACTGCGTTCCCTGGCGACGATGCCGAGAAATTTGTCGTAGGTTTGCATGACGAAACTCTGAATCAGGTCCCGTTCTTCCGGAGTCATCGGCCGCGCGCCGTTCAAAATGTCTTTGAACTTGCCGCTTTTAAAAACAACGGACGCGAGTCCGATTTTGTTGAAGAGCTGCTCGTAATTGAGCGTTTGAATAATCACGCCAATGCTGCCAGTGATCGTGGTCTCATTTGCCATCAAAAATTTCCCGCCGCAGGCGATGTAGTAACCGCCCGACGCGGCGAGCGAATCCATGTAGATGACGACCGGCTTGCGGGCGCGCGCTTTGGTCACCGCATTGTAAATCTGATCAGCGGCGGTGACTTCGCCGCCGGGCGAATCGATCTCGAGCACGATAGCTTTGACGCGGTTGTCGTCGCGCGCCTGCTGCAACGCCAGACGCATATCTTCGACCATCGAATCGCTCACGTTGCCTGGAATCGAGGAGCTGATCAGACCGCGCATCGTAATCAACGCGATCCGGTCGGCAACCATGCGCGTGCCGCGTTCCATAACGATTTCCCGGAAGCGCGGCAAAGGCTCCTCAACGCGCATACCTGCCGCCCCGAATCCGCGGAACGCGGCCATCGCCAGAATGAAGTTGATAAACACGCTGGCACAGAGCGCGACAAACAAAAAAATCGTGAGACAACCCAGTTTGCGATCAGCCATTATTCCGGCTTGAAGCTGGCGGAGAACGACGGCTGGCACAAGCGCTTTTCAATCGGCCAAATTAAGTCCGCAACTTTTCGCAGCCGCGAAGGTTTATTGAGCGCTTACAGGTTGGTCGAAATCGGCCTGCCGCTTACAACTGCTGGCCTGGAAGCTGCTCGGGAATGAGGGACTTTATGAACAGCAGCGGCCATCTGGCAGTGAGCGAGGCGACTGCCCGTCGCGTCAAAAAACCGAAGGCGCACAAACGCTCGCGCAATCGCGGCCGAAACGGCAAAACGTCCCAATCTAGCGGTCAATCCGAAACGACGATGGCTGCAGCAGGCACACTCACCCGCACCAAAGCGCTTTTGCTCGCGGCATTGCGCGTTTGGGAGCTCAAACACCGCATCCGCGAATAACCAACGTGACGTTGGATCCAGTTGCCTCGGCTAATTCGCGTCGGCGGCTCGCAAGCTAATTCTTCGGCTCGATCTTTACGTAGATTTCACGCGGCGCGGTTGGAAAGTATTTCAAGAGCGCAGGACAGAGCCAGCCTTCCATCTTGAACCGGTCGCTATAGTACCAGTTGCCGCCGGATTCTTCCCGGCGCCATTCCAGCTTCAGATCAGCGCCTGGAAATGGTGACGCGCTGAAAATGGCGCGAAATCCTTTTTCCGCGTCAGGAATATTGACGACCGCCTTGTCGATCATGGTGTCGATCCCAGCAATGAACGGCTCGCGAGACAGACCGGCTGCCGGATCGTCAAAGACCCACGTGCCTTGATATTTGTAAGGCGCGATAACCAGGAGCGCGTTCATCGCGCCAACGCTCGAGTTTTGCGCTTGCGAAAGCAAGATCGACATCTTCCCCACCACAGCCGTGATTGCAGCAATGCGCACCATGATTACTTTCCCTCCGCAATTTGCGCCCGTAGCTCAGCCGGATAGAGCAACGGATTTCTAATCCGTAGGTCGGGTGTTCGAGTCACCCCGGGCGCGCAGCTAATTTGCGGGGACGATAGACAATCGGCCACGCAACGAACCTTCCGCGCCCGAATCATTTTCATGGTGCGTTGCGTCCATCTTGTTGTTGCTTTGGTTTTTCTGTCGATGTCCGCCGGACAAATGGCCGCGGCGGAGTCGTTGGACGAATCGATCAAGTTCCTTCTCGATTACGTTGCTAAATCCGATGCGACGTTTATTCGCAATGAGCAGAAGCACACTCCGCAGGAAGCGGCCAATCACATCAAGGCCAAATACGAACACTTCAAAAAGGAGATCAAAACGCCGGAAGATTTTATCCGTCTTTCCGCGTCTAAGAGCTTGCTGACAGGACAAGCTTATCTCGT
>DATNKD010000121.1:0-11786 GCA_035603575.1 Chthoniobacterales bacterium | reverse complement strand
AATAAATTGTGGTGGCAGGCGTCTCGCCTGCGGAAGGGATGCAGCCGAGGACGGCTGCCGCCACAGAAAGAGATCTACAGAATCGCTTTGCGCATTACTTCGATCGGCGCTTCGCGCTGAAACCAAATCTCAAAGGCGAGTGCGCCTTGATGAAGCAGCATCGACAAGCCATTCGCGCCGCGCGCGCCGGCTTCGATTGCGGCTGATACAAACGGCGTGCGTTCGGCCGAATAAATCGTGTCGTAAACCATCAGGTGCGGTGCAAGCAGTCGCGCTGGAATTGGCGACGGATCGCCGCGGTTCAAACCAACCGGCGTCGCGTTCACGACCAGATCGATATGTCCGATTTGAAATCGAATCGCCGTTTCTTCCAACGGAATCGCCTGTAAACGCGCGACCGGCCCGAGCACTTTTGGGCCGGCAAAGAAATCGCGCAGTCGACCAGCAAGCTTTTGGGCTGCTTCGAAAGTGCGGTTAGCAATGACAAGCCGCTCGGAATTTTCCTTTGCACATTGGAGCGCGATCGCTCGCGCTGCGCCGCCGGCTCCAAGTACGAGCACGCGCAGGTCGCGCAGGTCGACCGAGAACTCTTCGCGGATCGCGCGCGCGAATCCGCGCCCATCAGTGTTGAAACCGCGCAACTTGCCATCTTCGGCTTTGATGACATTGACGGCGCCGATGCGTTTTATGTTGTCGTCAGCCACATCCAGCAGTTCGAGGGCGCTGATCTTGTGCGGAATGGTCAGATTAACGCCAATAAACTCGAGTTTGCGGATGAGATCGATCGCACCGCGCAATTCGTTAGGCGAAATCTGAAAACGCGCATATTGCATGTCGATCTTGCAATGCTTGAGCGCGGCGTTTTGCATTTGGGGCGAGAGCGAGTGCCCCACCGGATCGCCGAAAACTCCGAGTCGAATTGCTGGATCGACCTCGCGCCAGTTCCGCAAATCGGCGAGTGTGTAGACTTCCTTAGCCGACTTTTTCTTAGTCTCACTACGTGTCTTCTTCATTGCCATTCCGAGCGGAGCGAGGAATCTCGCACAGACTTATGGAACATTCTCAGGAGGAAGCGTTATCCAGGCTTCGTAGGTGAGATCCTTCGCTTCGCTCAGGATGACAAAGGGCAATGCGCGTTCTCATTTGCCGTCGAGCTGCGCCATCATCCGGTCGAACCGCTCGAGGACGCGTTCTTTCCCCATCACTTCGAGCATGTGATACAAACTTGGCCCAACGCTCCGGCCGCTGACCGCCACGCGCGCGGGATGAACCAGATCGCCGATTTTGCAGCCAAGCTTTTGCGCACGCGACTTGAGTGTCGACTCCAGCGTTTCGAGATTCCACTTGTCGATCTTTGCGAATTCTTCACGCAAAGCTTTCAATCGCGAGATCGCTTCCGGTTTAGCAAAAACTTTTTTGACTGCCTCAGAATCGAATTCGTAATCCTCGGTAAAGAAATACGACGTCCATTCCGGGACGTCTTTGAAGAGCTTGATCTTCTCTTTCACGATCGCGAGGACCTCGCGCAGATATTTCTCGTTTGAGATGTCGATCTTCGCTTTTTCCAAAAATGGCCGCGCCAGCTCGATGAACCGGTCGAGCGACATCTGCGCGACGTACTGCCCGTTGAGCCAAAAACATTTGTCGAGATCGAAGGCCGCGTTACGGCGATTGATTTTCTCGAGCTCGAAAAGTTTGACGATTTCGTCGATGTCGATCTTCTCGCGATTATCTTTTGGCGACCAGCCGAGCAGGCAAAGATAATTGCGGACTGCTTCAGGCGCGTAACCTTGTTCGATGTAAGTCGCGACCGCCGCGCCTTCGTCGCGCTTGCTCATCTTGGAGCCGTCCCGATTCAGAATGAGCGGGATGTGAGCATAGTTAGGTGGCTCGACGCCGAGTGCGCGAAAGATTTCGATATGTTTCGGCGTGTTGGAAAGATGATCTTCGCCGCGAATCACGTGCGAAATTTTCATCTCGATGTCATCGATCACATTTACGAAATGAAAAATCCATGAGCCGTCGGGCCGGCGAATCGTCATGTCGGGATGCGTGCCCGGGTTGGTGAGATCGAAATCGATTTTGCCGCAGACGAGATCGTTGACGATGACGTGCTCGCGCGGAGAACGGAACCGCAACGCGTCCTGGTCTTCAAAAATGTGGCCGCCGTCCTGGAGTTTTTTCAGGTAGCGCTCGTAGATTTCGGTGCGCTGACTTTGAAAATATGGACCGAGATTTCCGCCGATGTGCGGGCCTTCGTCCCAATTGAGTCCGAGCCATTCCAAACCTTCGTAAATCGCGGCCGCGGCTTCTTCGGTGTTGCGTTTGATGTCGGTGTCTTCGATTCGCAGAACCAATTTGCCGCCGTGGTGTCGCACGAAAAGCCAGTTGAACAACGCCGTGCGCGCGCCGCCAATGTGCAGATAACCGGTCGGCGATGGAGCGAAGCGAACACGAATATCGGAGGCCATGGAGTGCTACTTAGCCACAGATTACACAGATTTTCACAGATGTTGTAGCGGCGGCTGTGTCAGCCGCCGACTTATTAAAAAGGCGCTTGGCACAAGCGCCTCTACAACTATTCGATGAAAATTTTGCCAGCGCGGCGGCGAACATGTCGATCTCGCGGAAGATTAACTTTGGCGGCACGCGTGTCGTGACCGAGCAGCGAGCGAACATCTTCCACAACATCGAAGCCGACATTTGTGATTTTTCGCGTGCGCAACCACTTCAAAATTTCGCGGCGCTGAAGGGCAATCGGCAAATCGCGCAGCTTCCCGACCGAAAGATCGAGATCGGTGGCATCGGGGAGCTGATCCTCGATCCAGTTTTCTTCTTCGGCAGCGATCGTCGCGGCACGCCAGATAGTCCGGCGAATGTTTCGTCCGAGATTCTTCTCCAAATAAGGAATGATCCGCCCGCGAATCCGATTGCGAAGCGCCGCCAGATTTTTGTTCGACGCGTCTTCGCGGAATTTCAGTCGATGCTTGCGAATATAATCGTCGATTTCACTCCGCCAGACTCCAAGAAACGGCCGAACGATTGTAAGATCGACATCTTCAACCCGGCGTTTCGAAACTTCTCGGATCGCGCCAAGACCGGTCGCTCCGGAACCGCGAAACAGGTTTATCAAAAAAGTTTCGACCAAATCGTCGGCGTGATGCCCGAGAAAAATGTCTTGTGCGTGACGCCGTTTGGCAACTTGCGCAAAGAACCTGTAGCGCGCTGCGCGCGCGGCGGTTTCGATCGAAATTTTTTGTTTTGCCGCGAGCGCTCGCACGCTTGCCGATCCAATTTCAAGATCGAGATGATATTTTGCCGCAAGTTTTTCGACGAACCGCGCATCCGCGTCGCTTGAGCGGCCACGGAGCCTGTGATTCAAATGGCAGACGATGAGTTTTCGGTAGCCGAGTTCGTGCAACCGATGCAGGAGCGCACTTGAATCGCGTCCGCCCGAGACGCCGATGAGGTAGCGTCCGTCGGGCGGAAACCCGCGAAGAAAATTTTTATTTTGAATCCGATTCAACGAAACCTCGCATCCAATGTTCGAAGGCAATGATAACGCTGAGTGAGTTTAGACAAAAGCAACGCTCGGCGGCGTCTTCACAACAAAAGGAAACAGTATGAGAAAGAGATCGACTTACCGGCTGCTCGTTCAGTCAGAAGAAAAAAGCAGAAACATTTTGGAAATCGCGCTCTACGCGCTTTTTGCCGTGAGCGCGGTGGCTTCGATTTGGCAATTTGCGGAGCAACCCAACCCTCTGCCGTTGGACAAGATTGGCACCGCTACCGAGCGTCCGGTTGAGCTGCGAATTGCCTCGTAAAAGCCGGGGCCATTTGACAATGAATGAACGTTCATTCATTTTCTTGGCTCAATGTCTTTACCTCAACCCGATAGCGGTCTCGATCGAAGAACACAGATTCTCGATGCAGCAGTAGTTTGCTTCGCCAAACGCGGCTTCCACCAGGCGAGCATGCACGACATCAGCGCAGAAGCGGGCATCAGCGTCGGCCTGATCTATCGTTATTTTCAAAACAAAGAGGCCGTGATTTCGGCTATGGCCGATCGGCATAAACAGGAAATTCAGGAAATTCTGGAACGCGCCCGACAAGCGTCGGGGTTGCTCGAATCGCTTGAGGTCTTGTTCACGGCACACTGCGGCGAAACCGAACCGCAAGTCGTTTCCGCATTCGTGGTCGATCTTTTCGCCGAGGCGAGTCGCAACACGCACGTCGCCGAATTGGTGCGCGACGTTTGTGAAACGTCGATGAACGGCGTGACCGATTTGATTGCGCGATCGCCCGAAGCCAAGGCCACCAACTTAACTCCTCACGAGATGGCTGAACTGATTTTTGCCGTTAATGACGGCATGCTGATGCGGAACGTGCTCAAGATCGGTTCGACCTCTCAAGAGCGACGCGAGCAACAATTGAAAGTCGCGCGCAATTTGTGGCAACTATTATTTAAGAAGCCGACCGAACCAGCTTATGCATGACATCGCGCAAAAGGAAAAAATCGGCGCGAAATCGACGCGCAAGATCGTAATCAAGGCCGCCCTCGCCGTAGTCGGTCTGTTTTTGATTTTGGCGGGAATCAAAGCTTTGCAGATCGTCAAGATGGTCTCGAGCAAGCCGCCAATGCCAGTGGAGACAGTCACGAGCGCGCAAGTGAAAGAAGAGGATTGGGCGCCGGTGCTTTCGTCCGTAGGTTCCGTATCGGCTGTCCAAGGCGCGATCGTTTCAGCCGAACTGGGCGGTACCGTGAGCGAAGTCGGTTTTGAAAGTGGCGCCGTTGCAAAAAAAGGAGACGTGCTGCTGAGACTCGATACCTCTTCGGAACAGGCGCAGCTGCGCACGGCCGAGGCGGATTTACAGCTGGCCCGCGCCGATCTCGAACGTTCGCGCGGACTGGCGACGCGCAAAGTAATTTCAAAAGCGGAGCTGGACAGCGCCGAATCCAAATTCAAACAGAAAGAAGGTAGTGTCGACAATATGCGCGCAATGATCGCGAAGAAGGAAGTGCGCGCGCCTTTCGACGGCCAACTAGGCATTCGACAGGTGAACGTTGGCCAGATGATCAACGCTGGACAGCTAGTCGTGCCCTTGCAAGCGCTCGACCCGGTGTATGTCGATTTTGCGCTGCCGCAGCAGCACCTTGCGAAATTATCTCCCGGACTTGAAGCGCGGGTCCGCACAGACGCGTTGTCGGGGCGCGAGTTCGTTGGAAAATTAACGGCCATCAACCCCAACGTGGATCCGATCACGCGCAATGTGCTGGTGCAAGCGACTCTCGCAAATCCCGACCACGTGCTGCGGCCAGGGATGTTTGCCAAGGTCGAGGTCATCCTGCCCGAGAAAAATAAGGCGCTCGTCATTCCGGGATCGGCTATCTCATACGCGCCCTACGGCGATTCGGTTTTCGTGATCGAAAAGAAAAAGGACCCGAAGAGCGGTCAGGAATCGCAAACGATCCGGCAACAATTTGTTCGGGTTGGCGAAGCGCGGGGCGATTTGGTTTCAATCACGAACGGATTGAAAGCTGGCGAAACGGTGGTGGGCACTGGCGTTTTCAAATTGCGCAACGGCATGGCCGTGACAATTAACAACGATCTCGCGCCCAAACCGCAGGTGAATCCGACGCCAGCGGACTCGTGATGCAAGATCGACATGAAATCATTTACCGATCTCTTCATTAAGCGCCCGGTCCTGGCGCTGGTGGTCAGTTTCGTGATCCTCATCGCCGGTTTGCAGGCGATAAAGACGATCAACGTCCGCCAATATCCACGCAGCGATATTGCATCAATTGCGGTGACGACCGTCTACGTCGGGGCCGACGCGGAATTGGTGCGCGGATTTATTACAACTCCGCTGGAGCGCGCGATCGCCGCGGCAGACGGCATCGATTATCTCCAGTCCCAAAGCAAGCAGGGCGTTTCCACGATCAAGGCGCGCCTGAAGTTAAATTACGACGCGAACAAAGCGCTCTCGGACATCAGTTCGAAAGTAGACGCGATCCGGCGCGATCTGCCGCCGGAAGCAGAAATTCCGGTCATCGAAATTCGGCCAGACGATTCGCAGTTCGCCTCGGCCTATCTGAGTTTTACTTCAGACATTCTTCAGCCTAACGAGGTGACCGATTATCTGGTGCGTTTGGTGCAGCCGCGCCTGACCGCGGTCGGCGGCGTGCAAAAGGCCGACATCCTTGGCGGACGCACCTTCGCGATGCGCATTTGGATGAAGCCGGATCGCATGGCGGCGTTGAACGTGAGCCCGGCGCAAGTGCGCAGCGCGCTTGCCCGAAACAATTATCTCGCGGCAGTTGGCAGCACAAAGGGTTCCCTTCTCCAGGTCAACCTGACTGCCAACACCGATTTGCACACGGCGGACGATTTCAAAAAACTCGTCGTGCGCCAAGACAAAGGAAATCTCATTCGCCTGAGCGACATCGCCGATGTCGTGCTCGGTGCGGAGGATTACAACACGGAAGTGCGCTTCTCCGGTCAACGCGCTGTGTTCATGGGTATCTGGGTTTTGCCAAATGCGAACTCGATCGACGTGATCAAGCGCGTCCGCGTCGAGATGGACGAGATCAGAAAGGAATTGCCGACCGGCATGAGCGCTGACATCGCCTACGACGCAACCGCTTACATCAACGACGCGATCCACGAAGTCGTAAAAACCTTGATCGATACGCTGCTCATCGTGATGGTCGTGATCTTTTTGTTCCTCGGGTCGCTCCGCTCCGTGATCGTGCCGGTAGTGGCGATTCCGATCTCGCTTATCGGCGCATTGTTTCTCATGCAGGTGTTTGGGTTCACGCTGAACCTGCTCACGCTTCTGGCGATTGTATTGTCGGTCGGATTGGTGGTGGACGATGCCATTGTCGTGGTTGAAAACATCGAACGCCACATGCGCGAAGGCATGTCGCGCATGAACGCCGCGCTTCAAGGCGCGCGCGAACTAATCGGGCCCATCATTGCCATGACGATCACGCTCGCCGCGGTTTACACGCCGATCGCGTTGCAGGGCGGTCTCACGGGAGCGCTCTTCCGTGAATTTGCGCTCACACTCGCCGGCGCGGTCTTCATTTCCGGCGTCGTCGCGCTGACGCTCTCCCCCATGATGTCGGCAAATCTTTTGCGTGCCGGTCACGCCGAAAAAGGATTCAGCGGCGTGGTGAACCGCACGTTCGATCGGTTCCGCGATTGGTATGGCAGCCATCTTGACCGCACATTGAATGCGCGACCGGCGGTTTATGCAGTGTGGATTGGATTGTCGCTTCTGGCGGTTCTCTTTTACAAAATGTCGCCGAGCGAGCCGGCCCCGACCGAAGACCAGGGCGTTATCTTCGGCATCGTCACCGCGCCGGCGAACGCGACGATTGACGACACGATTCGATATGCCGACGCGGCCGAAAAAATTTTCAAGGATATTCCGGACACGCGCTTCACATTCCAAATCACTTTTCCCGACAGCGGATTCGGCGGCATGGTGTTGAAGCCGTGGGGAGTTCGCAAAACGCCGACGGCCGCGTATCTGCCGGTGGTGCAGCAAAAGCTCGGTGCCATCCCCGGGATTCAGATGTTTCCGGTGATGCCCTCAGCCCTTCCGGGCGGTGACAGTTTTCCGGTCAGCTTCATTATTGCTTCGACGGCCAATCCGGAACGAATTCTGGAGTTCGCAAAACAAATCCAGCTGAAGGCGATGCAGAGCGGAATGTTCTTCTTCCCGCCCCAGATCGACACCAAGATCGACCAACCGCAATCCGAAATTGTTTTCGATCACGACAAGGTTTCGGCCATGGGCATGGACATGCAGCAAGTGGGCGCCGATCTTTCTGCCAGCATCGGCGGCAACTTCGTCAATCGATTCAACATCGAAGGACGAAGTTACAAAGTCATTCCGCAAATCAAACGGACCGAGCGGCTCAATCCGGAACAATTGGAAAATATTTATGTCACTGGTCCAAACAATCAGCTCGTGCCGTTGAGTACCGTTGCCACGCTACGACACCAGACCGTCGCGCGCTCGCTCAATCGCATGCAACAGCTCAACGCCGTGCAGATCAGCGGTGTTTCAGGTGCGCCGCTTGATACGGCCCTCAAATTTCTCGAAGACGAAGCGCACAAAATTTTGCCGAAAGGCTATGTGCTCGATTACACTGGCGACTCGCGGCAGTTGCGCACCGAGGGAAATAAATTTCTCCCCGCCTTCATACTCGCGGTCGTGCTGATCTTTCTGGTGCTCGCCGCGCAATTCAACAGTTTCCGCGATCCATTCATCATTTTGCTCGGCTCCGTCCCGCTCGCCATGTTCGGCGCATTGCTTTTCACTTTCCTCAAGATGCCGAACGGAAAATTTTTCACCGACGGCTGGACAACCACACTAAATATTTATTCGCAAGTTGGTCTGGTTACGTTGGTCGGTCTCGTTTCAAAAAACGGAATTCTGATTGTACAATTTGCGAATGAATTGCAACGGCAGGGGTTAACCAAGCTTGCGGCGGTCGCGCAAGCAGCGCGCATCCGATTGCGGCCAATCATGATGACAAGCGCGGCAACGGTTGCCGGTCACTTTCCGCTGACGTTGGTGAGCGGCGCCGGTGCGGCTGCGCGAAATTCCATTGGTCTTGTGCTCGTCGGCGGAATGACGATCGGAACAATCTTCACCCTTTTCATTGTGCCGTCGCTCTACATGCTGATCGCGAAGGAGCACCACGAAAAATCTTTGGCCGAAACAGAAGCAGAATCCGCTGAAGATGTCGATCTTACGCCGGAGTACGCGCCGGCGCTGACGCCGCACAGCTAAGTCGAACGCTGCCCGGCAAGTTACGCGCGACCTTTCGAACCGACGCTGGTTCAACCTGTCGATGCGTGCGGCTCACCAACTCGACGCGGTACTGCAAAAGTAACAATGTTGTTACTTTTGCGATGCCGCGCGAAGGCCACATCGTCGCGATTCTAGGGTATGAATCGATGAGTGCTCCGACTGCGGCGTTATTCATCGCTTCGAAATAGCAAACAATGAAAGGACACGTATGAGAACCGTTCACGTTAGGACTGCGCTGTTTACGGCAGCTGCATTATTCGTCAGCACAACGTTCGCGCTCGCGAACAGCTTCGATTGGGAAAATCTCCAATCCGATATCGCTGGAGTCGCCGAACAAGTTGATCCAAATGTCGTCAATCCATGGGGGATGGCTCTGGCGCCATCCGGCAACATTTGGGTGGCCGATAACCACACGGGCGTTTCGACCGTTTACAAACAGGACGGAACGCCGGCGCCGAATGCGGCTAATCCCCTTGTCGTGACGATACCACCAAGCGCGACAAATCCTCCCAATACCCCGGGATCGCCTACCGGCATCGTCTTCAACGGCACGTCGTTTTTCAAGGTAACGAAGGGCACAAGTTCGCAGCCGGCCAAGTTTATCTTCGTCAGTGAAGACGGCATGATTTCAGGTTGGAACCCGACGCTCGATAGCACCAATGCGCTTCCAGCTAAGGATAACGGAGCTAGTGGCGCGGTTTACAAAGGTGCGACTTTGGGCGTGGCTAATGGTCACAATTTTCTTTACGTCGCTAATTTTCACGCCGGGACCGTCGAGACTTACAATGAGAGTTTTCAGCTGCAGTCGGCCGCCAGTTTCCCTTTTTTCGATCCAACTCTTCCGACCGGCTACGCACCATTTGGAATTCGTAACCTCAAGGGCAAGATCTACGTTACCTACGCGAAGCAGAAACCGCCTGATAACCACGACGACCAAAGCGGCCCGGGTAACGGTTATGTCAGTGTCTTCAACACGAGCGGTGGCTTTATCAAGCGTCTGATCTCGCAAGGTAATCTCAACTCGCCGTGGGGACTCGAAATTGTGAACGGAGCGCTTTGGGTAGGCAACTTTGGCGATGGTCGGATCAATGTTTACAATCTGAACAATGGTAATTTCGTCGGCACGCCAAGAGATGTTTTCGGAAATCCGCTCGACTTCAATGGCCTATGGGGCCTGTTGCTTGCGGATGGTGGGCTGTACTTCAGCGCCGGCATCGCCGATGAAGCGCACGGACTCTGGGGTGTGATTTTCAGCGCAGACTAGACGACTGCGAAGATCGACAGGATCCCGGATGCAACGTCACGTTGCAAAAAAAGCGCGGCCAATAAATGGCCGCGCTGCTGAAGCTGAGGAACTGTTCAGTTCGTTTGATTGACTTCCTAGCTTGCGGCGTTCCTAAAAGCAGCCGCAATGCCACGGCCTTCAAATTCAAACTTCGTTGTGGCGACGTTGAAACGGTGGACCGATCACTCGTCCATGTAATTCCTCGGTGCGCCGCCGCAAAATAAGGCGTGCTGACCCGTCCGGTCTCGCCATATTCGCCGGACTTATGCATCGCAAACTCTTCGCGCTTTCCATTCTGGCGCCGCTCGCGCTGATTTTTGCGGCTGACCCACCGACGCAATTCAAATATCCGGCGGCGCCGACCAGCAATCAGGTCGATGATTATTTCGGCACCAAAGTCGCCGATCCTTACCGGCCATTGGAAAATCCGGACGCGCCCGAGTCACGCAAATGGATCGAGGCCGAGAACAAGATCACCTTCGATTTTCTGAACACGATTCCCGAACGCGACGGGATCAAGAAACGGTTGACCGAAGTTTGGGATTACGAGCGGTTCGGCGTCCCGTTCAAGGAAAAGAACCGCTACTTCTTTTCCAAGAACACTGGTTTGCAAAACCAGAACGTTCTCTACACCACCACGAACTTTTTCGACAAACCACGCGAACTGCTCGATCCAAACCTGCTCGCCAAAGATGGGACGATCGCGTTGGGCGGTGTGGATGTGACCGACGACGCCAAACTGATGGCTTACGGTCTCGCGACCGCCGGTTCCGATTGGCAGCAATGGAAGGTGCGCGACGTCGAGACCGGGAAAGATCGGCCGGACCTTCTCGACTGGATCAAGTTTTCGAACGCTTCCTGGAAAAAAGATGGGAGCGGATTTTTCTACAGCCGCTACGACAAGCCGGACGAGAAAAACAAACTCCGCTCGCAGGTTTACAATCACAAGCTTTTCTTTCACCAGCTCGGCACGCCGCAGTCGCAGGACAAGCTGATTTACGAGCGACCCGATCAGAAGGAATGGCTCTTCAATGCGGAAGTCACGGACGACGGGCGTTATCTCATCATCACCGTCCAGCGCGGGACCGATCCGAAGAACCGGATCTTTTACAAAAACCTGGTCGATCCGAATTCCAAAGTCGTCGAGCTGCTCGATAAAGCCGACGCCGAATACACTTTCATCGACAACGAAGGGCCGGTCTTCGCGTTTCGGACGAATTTGAACGCGCCGCTTGGCCGCATCGTTACCATCAACACGAGCAAACCACTCCCTGCGCAAATCGACGAGCTCGTGCCGCAATCGAAAGATAAACTGGAAGCGGTCAGCACCGTCGGCAGTCGCTTCGTTGCCGTTTATCTGAAGGATGCGCACAGCGCGGTCAAGTTATTCAAGCTCGATGGTTCGTCGGACGGCGAGATCAAACTGCCCGGACTCGGTACCGCCGGCGGATTGACCGGCAAACGCAAGGACCGCGAAACATTTTATTCGTTCACCAGTTTTACCACGCCGACTGAAATCTTCCGTTACAACTTCGACAAGCGCGCGAGCGAGCTGCTTTTCAAACCGAAAGTAAAATTTAATCCCGACGATTACGCGACCGAGCAGGTCTTTTACCGCAGCGCCGATGGCACGCGCGTGCCAATGTTCATCTCTTACAAAAAAGGAATGAAA
>DATNKD010000120.1:0-26907 GCA_035603575.1 Chthoniobacterales bacterium | reverse complement strand
AAGGGAATGATCCGCAAGATGACGTTGAACGCCTCTTTCGCGCCTTCCACGAACTCGTCGTAAACCTTGATCCCACGCGCGGCCGCGTAGACGGGAAAAAAGCTGAGCAGGAACGGAATCGCCAGGATCGACAGCGCGTTGACCATCCGCGCAAAAGGATTCTGGAGCGCTGGGTCGGTCGGAATTGGCAGTCGAAAAACCTCCGGCATCACCATTCGCAAAAAAAGCATCACAAAAAAAACGGTAAGCAACACGAGCGCGATCATTCCCCACGGCGCCGGCCGCGAGAGCGGCGGTTGGCCAAGCGAATCATCGTCGAATGCAAATTTGTCGGCCGACTGCGATTTGGAATAAGTCGGCTGCGCCGCCGTCTTTTTCTTCTTCTTAGATCCTTCGCTCGTGACCGGTCGGAAAAACGACAACCGCTCGAAGAATTTCGCCGAAAGCACCGCTACGGTAGCCGCGCAAAGCGTCGCGAAGAAGGCCGTGCCGACGATCACGGTTGGTCTCGCCGATCCCGCTGCAGCTAAAATGGCGATCGCCGTTGCCGGAATCAATTGCACCGAGCTGGTATTGATCGCCAGAAACGTGCACATCGCGTTCGACGCAACGCCGGGTCGCGGGTTCAACGATTCCAAGTCCCGCATCGCGCGCAGTCCGAGCGGAGTCGCCGCATTGCCGAGTCCGAGCATGTTCGCCGCCATGTTCATCAGCATCGAACCCATCGCGGGATGGTCCGGCGGGACCTCGGGAAACAATCGCAGCATCAACGGCCGCAATCCGTACGCGATCCGTTGCACCAGACCGGCGCGTTCAGCCAATCGCATCACGCCAAGCCACAGCGCCATGATCCCAATCAAACCGAGCGCAATCGTCACCGCCGTCTTCGCGCCATCGAGCGCGCCGCCGGTCACGTCTTTGAGCCGATCGTTCCAGCCGCCAATCGCCACTGCGAGCAAGACCAGCGCGAGCCAGATGTAATTCAGCACCCGAATGTTTTAACGGCGGCTGGTCGCCGCTACCAGCCGATTTGTGATTGCATTGTCGATCTTGTCTTCGACAGACTGATGCCATGAACGAATCCCGCGACATTACTGGCAATCCCGCGCCGCTGGGTCTCCTCGGTTTCGGCATGACCACGGTGCTGCTTAATCTTCACAATGCCGGCTTTTACGAACTTAACGCGATGATCCTGGCGATGGGCATTTGTTACGGCGGCATCGCGCAAGTCATCGCCGGGATGATGGAATGGCGAAAAGGCAACACGTTCGCCACCACTGCTTTTGTTTCCTACGGACTGTTCTGGCTCTCGCTTGTCGCCATGATTGTGCTGACGAAACTTGGCTGGGGCGTAGTTTCGAACGACACGGCGATGGCTGCGTACCTTGCGATGTGGGGATTGTTCACGCTCGTAATGTTCATCGGCACGTTGCGGCTCAATCGCGCGCTGCAGATCGTCTTTGGCACGCTCGCAATTTTGTTTTTCCTGCTCGCCTTCGGCGATTTCACGGACGCCAGTCCCGGCTTTAAGCATTTCACCGGTTACGAAGGAATTTTCTGTGGCTTCTCCGCGATCTACACCGGCCTCGCGCAGGTGCTCAATGAATTGTACGGCAAAGTCGTTCTGCCGCTCGGCCCGCTGAAAAAATAAACGGATCGAGGTGGGGGCGATTGACATCAATCGCCCGCAAAAGCCAATCCGGCTCGGATCGGTTCGGGGAACCGCCCTACCTTTCCTTTAACAAACTCGCTGCGAGCTGAAGGGCCGATTCGCTTTTGCCGCCGAGCATGCGCGCGATTTCTTCACGGCGCGCTTTACCGCTGACTTCCTGCAGATTTGAAAACGTGCGCCCGCGGACGACGTCTTTGGTCACAACAAAGTGCGATGAAGCGGATGCGGCGACGGGCGCGAGATGGGTGATGCAAATGAGCTGATGCTCGTGCCCGAGCGTTTGCATCTTCGCGCCAACTGCGTGGGCGATTTCGCCGCCCACGTTAGTGTCGATCTCGTCGAAGACGAGAAGCGGGATCGCATCATGCTCGGCGAGCGCCGACTTGATCGCCAGCATCAAGCGCGAGATTTCACCGCTGGACGCAATCGCGCGTAACGGTTTTAGCGGTTCGCCGGGGTTCGGCGAGAAGAGCAGCTCAACCGAATCAAAGCCACTCACGCGCGGTTCGTCCAATTGCGCCAGCTTTGCTTCGAATTCGGATTGTTTAAATCCGAGATCGCGAAGGTTCTTGCGAACCGTGTCGGAAAGTTTCGGCGCCGCTTTCGCCCGCAGTTTGCGGAGCGCGTCGCCGGCGCGATTCATTTGCGTCTGGATCTTTTCGATCTCTTTCGCCAATCGTTCCAGTTCCGCGTCGCGTCCTTCGATTTTTTGCATTCGTTCGGCTGCGCGTCGACCGAACTCAATCACTTCAGCAATCGAGCCGCCGTATTTTCGTTTCAATGTTTCAAAAAGCGAAACACGTTGCTCGAGGCCGGCAAGCTGCTCCGGATCGAGATCAAGTTTCTCGGCGTAATCGGAAAGCGACCGCACGATTTCGGAAAGCTGCACGACCGCGGTCGCATGTTCGGAACCAAGTTGCGCGGTGGAGACGTCGATCTTTTCCAATTCGCGCAGCAAGCGCTGCGTTTCGGCGAGCTGCGAGAGGACCGACTCGTCCGCTTCGGAGAGTTTGTTCGCGGTCGCGCTGGCCAATTCGATCAGCCGTTTGCTGCTGCTGGTAAGTTTGTAGCGCTTCTCAATCTCTTCTTCTTCGCCGGCGACGAGATTGGCCGAATTAATCTCAGTGATTTGATGACGAAGGAGGTCGAGCTCCTGTTCGCGCGCGGTTTCAGCGGTGTTGAGCGCGGCGTGCTCGGCTGTGAGCGTCTGCAATTGTCGAAAATGTTTTCTGTATTCCTCGAGTTGCCCTTCGGCGCGGGCGAACGAATCGAGCAGGTCGAGCTGCTTATCGGGCGAGAGCAATGACTGGTGATCGTGCGGGCCGTGAAGATCGACCAACGCGTCGCCAATATTTTTCAAGATCAACAATGTCGTGGGCGAGCCATTGATGAACTGACGATTGTTGCCTGCGGCGGAAAGTGTCCGCTTGACGATTAAATCGTCCGCGGACGGCTCAATGCCGGCTTCAACCAGTTGCGGATTCAGTTTCTGCAATTCTTTGCCGGTGAAAACAGCTTCCGCCGTGCAAGTATCGGCGCCGGTGCGAATGAGCGATTTGTCAGCGCGGTCGCCGAGCAAAAGCTGAAGCGCGCCGATAATGATCGACTTCCCTGTGCCGGTCTCACCGGTAATGGCAGTGAAACCGGGCGCGATCTGCCACTCGAGCTCTTCCACGAGCGCGAGATTTTTGATCCGCAGCAAATTCAGAACGGCAGGCATGCAGAGGTTGAGAGTTGAGGGTTGAGAGTTGAGAGTGCGGCGCGATTGAAGATTTCAAACACTCACGACCCAACTTTCAACTCCGAAAGCTCGATTTCTTGATGAACCACTGTCGATTTTTGCTCTTCCTCATCGTGATGTTCGCGATCGATGCACGGGGCGCGGAGCCATCACTCGTTTCATCGACAATCGTCATTTACAACAAAGCGGCGCTGGATTCGGCGGACCTGGCAAGGTTTTACGCAAAGCAGCGCGGCATCGCATCCGATCACATCGTCGGGGTGACTTGCTCGACCGACGAAGAGATCAGCCGGGAGGAATACGATTCAAACATCGCCGAGCCGCTGCGTGAAACCTTTAAGACCCGGAAATGGTGGACTCTGCGAGAAACGCCGGAGCAACAAACAGTCGTGATGACGACTTCGATCCGGTTTGTCGCGGTCATTAAAGGCGTTCCGTTGAAGATCAAACCGGCGGCGGGCCCGTACCCAGGCGATCAATCGGCCGGCGGGCCTGTCAGCAGCCGCAATGAAGCATCTGTCGATTCGGAGTTGGCAATCCTTGGCTTGTTTTCACGGCAGATTTCCGGCCCGTTGCGGAATCTATATTTTCAAAGCTTCAAGACAATCGGCGAGATGGATAATCCCGTTCTGCTATTGGTCTGCCGGCTCGACGCGCCGAATGCTGAAACCGTCCGCCGAATGATTGTCGATTCGATTGCTACGGAAAAAAAAGGACTGTGGGGCCGCGCCTACGTCGATGGCGCACACGAAACTGCGGCCGGCTACGCGCTTGGTGACCAATGGCTCCGGGAAATTCCGGTGCAGCTCCACAAGGTTGGTGTGCCAGTAGTTTATGACGATGCGCCGGCCCTTTTTCCGGATGGCTATCCAATGACCGATTGCGCGCTTTATTACGGCTGGCGGACGGAGAAGGCGGCCGGGCCTTTTGCCCAACCCGAGTTCCGTTTTTTACGGGGCGCAGTCGCGGTCCACATTCATTCTTTCAGCGCGATGACTTTGCGCGACCCGAACGCGTTCTGGGTCGCGCCCCTCCTTGCGCGTGGCGCCGCCGCGACCCTTGGTAATGTCTACGAGCCTTATCTGCAATTCACCGCTCATCTGAATATTTTTAACGATCGCTTGCTTCACGGTTTTACGTTTGCGGAGAGCGCGTATTCATCCATCGAAGTCCTTTCCTGGATGTCGGTGATGGTGGGCGATCCGTTATATCGTCCGTACGCGTCGTGGTTGCAGCTCGAGGCGGCAGCTGATTCTGGAAAAACCGATTCGTGGAAAATGTACCACGATTTTGCCGTCCAGAATTTTTCCAACTCATCGGCGCAATATCGTTCCCTTGCACGACAGGCAGCGTCACGCGCCCGCAATTGTCCGATGATTGAAGACCTCGGACTGATGGAGGCGGCTGGTGGAAATTTGTCGTCAGCCACGAACTATTTTGGACAAGCGCGCACCTGTTATTCAAACCGCGACGATATTTTGCGGGTGGTGATCGAAGAAGCGGACGCATGGAACAAACTCAAGAAACCGAAACGCGGGATCGATCTGTTGCGCAGCGTGCTACGAATTGCGGGCGACGCTCCGGCTGCGCCACTGCTCAGAACTCTCGAACAGGAATTGCGCGGGGCATCAACGACGCCGACACCGAGACCGACGGCGCGCTCCCGCTAGATTAGGCTAGCTAGCGAATGATGCCGCGCTCGGTTTTCTCGATGAACTCAACAATCTCGCGGACCTCTTCGCTTTGCGACAGTCCCTTTCGGACCGCTTCCAGCGCCTGGGCCGTATTATATTTGGAGCGGTAGATCAGGCGGAACGCCTCTTTGATCCATTTGACGTTTTCCGCCGGAAAATTTTTCCGTTCCAAGCCAACGAGATTGACGCCACGAATTTCCGCCGGATTCCCGTCCGCGATCATGAACGGCGGAACGTCCTGGACGATTTTGGAGCAGCCGCCGGTAATGGCGAAACGACCAATGCGGCAAAACTGATGGACCGCGGTGAGACCGCCCATCACCGCATTGTCGCCGACCTGAACGTGACCGGCGAGTGTTCCGTTGTTGGAGAAGACGACTTCGTTTCCGACGGTGCAATCATGGCCGATGTGACTGTAGGCCAAGAAATTTCCGCGACTGCCTACTCGTGTTTTTCCGTCGCTGGTGGTGCTTCGGTTCACAGTGACGAATTCGCGAAACGTATTTTCGTCGCCAATTTCCAAATAGGTTGGCTCGCCAGCGTATTTGAGATCCTGAGTCTGCTGGCCGATCGAGCAGTAGGCATAAAATTTATTCTTAGCGCCAGCGTGCATCGGTCCTTGCAGCGTGACATGATGTTGGAGCCAGCAATTCGGGCCGAGGACCACATCGGCGGCGATCACGCAGTACGGTCCGACAATCGTTCCCGCACCAATCTCCGCGCCAGGGTCGACAATCGCCGTTGGATGAATCTGCACGTCGCTCATCTATCGAGAAACGTGAACATCAATTCGCCTTCCGAAACGATCGCGTCGTTCACCACGCAATGGCATTTCGCTTTCGCCAACCGCTCGCCGCGCGCTTTTGTCAGCTCGGCGTGAATCAACATCGTATCTCCCGGCATCACCGGCTTGCGAAACTTCACGTCGTCAGCGCTCATGAAATAACCGATCCGGCTGCTCGTTTTTGCGAGCTTGAAAAGCAACAGACTCGCGACCTGCGCCATCGCTTCCACTTGCATTACGCCCGGCATTACCGGATGACCTGGAAAATGTCCCTGGAAAAACGGTTCGTTGATCGTGACCGATTTAACGCCGACGCATTTCGTTCCGCTTTCGTCGAAGCTGAGGATCCGATCGACCATTAAAAACGGATAACGATGCGGCAAGATCTGCATGATCTCTTCGCTATCAAGTCCGCCATCGCCTTTCGGCACGACTCGCGGCACGGCCAGCGCGTCGCGCCTCGATTGTTCTTTCGCGATCGCGCGCGCCAATTCTGCATTCGCAGCGTGCCCAGGTTTCACCGCGATGAGATGACCCCGAATCCGGCAACCGACCAGCGCGAGATCGCCCACGATATCGAGAATTTTGTGCCTGACGAATTCATCCGGAAAACGCAATGGCTCTTTGCTCAAGACCGCCTCGCCGCGCACGACCACGGCGTTTTCAAGGCTGCCGCCCTTGATCAAATTTTTCTCCATCAGTGACTGAACGTCTTCGTAGTAAACAAATGTCCGGGCGGGCGCGATTTCGCGCTCAAAAAGTTCCGGCACGATGTCGGTGGACAAAAACTGTGTGAACCGATTGTTCGGTCCGGCTTGGGTGCATGAGACGCGGAAACCGTTGTCGTCGGGCAGAAGAACAAGCATCGCGCCGTTTTTCGTTTCGACGTGCATCGGTTCGCGGACGTGAAAAAATTTCCGCGGCGCTTCCTGCGCCGAAACGCCGGCGCGTTTGATTACATCGACATATGCTTTCGCGCTTCCATCGCCAATCGGCGGCTCGTTTGCGTCCATTTCCACGATCGCGTTGTCCACACCCATCGCCGACAGCGCTGCCAGGACATGCTCGACCGTGTGCACGCGCATCGATCCTTCACCGATCGTGGTCGCGCGTTCGACCATTTTGAGGTTGCCGATCTTGGCGTCGATGGTTGGCTCGTCTGGTAAATCCTTGCGCTTGAACTTGATTCCGTGGTCGGCCGGCGCCGGATGCAGCTTCAAAGAAACTTTCTCGCCGGTGTGCAGCGATGTCCCGCTGAAGCCGGCGGCTTTCGTCAGCGTGTGTTGAAATTCAGGCGCGGAAGCCATGACGCCTAACTAAACAAAGATTTCCGATTCTGACCAGCGGCGTTACTTCAGCTCAAAAAAGCCGCAATCAAACGCCATCATCTTGTCGATGTTCGATACGCGAAGATGCTCGACGTTGGACCCATCCTCCTGCCAAACATCCGCCGCGTTTTCGCCATCTTTTTCGATCGAAACGCGAGTCAGAGTCGGTGCTTCATTGACCGTTGCCAGCGGTAGTCCGTCCATCGTTTTCAAAAAACTTCCTTTGCTGTTGAACCCGACGCCAAGGTCCATTACGGAGCGCGTGTCACTCACGAGTGGGTTCGTCACGAGTTTCACCGAAACGTGATCGGACGCACCATCCGGAGGTGACGCTACTTTGCCGACGTCTTCTACTTTCAATTTCGCGACCATGTAGCCGCGCGCGCGATATTTTCCCGGCGGCAAATCTTCGCCCGCGTCGCTCTTTCCATCCCATGTCGTTTTCAGCGCGTTTTCATCAATCGTGAAATTGTCGATCTTTGCCTCGCGATGCAGAACACGAACAAGTTTATCGTTCGAATCGAAAATTCCGAGACTGATTGTTCCTTCCATCGGCGGCGGAACGAATCGAAGCGGAACATTTCGCGCCGTTGATGGACTTTGTTCTGGTGAAGCCGACGCTGTTTCAGTTGGCGATGGCGATTCCTGTGCGAACGCGATGCCGCCAATCGCAAAGACAATTAAAATCGCAGCGTATTTTTTCTTCATTCTTCTGTAGCGGCGCTCTGTGAGCGTCGCATGATTTTAGCGACGGTCATGTACCGCCCCTACAGTAGTAGCGCCAGTTCACGTTCGGGAAAAGATTGTCGCGCCATTCGCAATCGGCCAGAAATTTTTCATCAAGTTGTCTGCCGATCAACTGGTCGTGCAACTTATTGAAGCGGGTGAGGTGATCGATCGTCCGCTTAGTTGCGTACTCGAGTGCGGTGCCGGTCCGCATCAGAAACGCCCAATCGCTCGATTGCGCCAGCAACAGCTCTCGGGCTAGTTGCTTGAGAACACGATCATTGAGGTCGCTCGCATCCGTTTGGTGCGCGGTCGCAAGCTTGGTCATTCGCTTTGCGGCGACGTGCAAATGCGGGTAGATCCATGAATTATTCTTGTCGATCCAGACTTCAAGATGGCCTTTATCGCCCCAGCTCGATGCTGCCGGCTGGATTGTTTGTTGCGTTGGGTGCGTTGCCAGATATTCGCCCGGAGTCGTTAGGCGAAAATCCTTTTGATCGAACGCTGCCTTGCGGATGAACAATTCGAGAAAGCGCGGTCCTTCAAACCACCAGTGACCGAATAACTCGGCGTCGAACGGCGCGACCACGATTGGATCGACATCAACAGCCGCGAGCTGTCGAAATTGCGCCCCGCGTTGTTCCAGAAAATGCGCAGCATGCGCGTCAGCGGCTTTTTCGGCCGTGGATCGATCGTAAAATTGTTTTTCGGATTTGCTTCCGGTGATCCGATGATATTTCACCCCCGAAAATTTTCGGATACCGCGCGCGACGGGACCCAAATGCTCGAGTGGAAGATCGAAGCCGACATCTCGGTAAAATTCGCGATACGCCGGATCGCCCGGATAACCTTCTTCGGCGCTCCAAACCTGGCGGCCCGAATCGCGATCGCGCGCGAACGCAGCTGGACCAGCCGGTGTGTAACATGGTGCATAAATTGCGCGCTGCGGCTGCGGATTTCCGAACAACAATCCGTGCGCGTCGAGAACAAACCAACGGATGTTGGCCTCCTGCAAAATTAGATCGAGTCCCGGCGCATAAGCGCATTCGGGCAACCAAAAACCGGCTGGATCAGCGTGGAAAAGGTCGACATGCGCGTTGCGGCCGATGAGAACCTGCGCGCGGGCCGCTGCAGGCGATTGCTGTTGAATCAGCGGTAACAAACCATGCGTGGCCGCGCAGCCGATGATTTCGAGCGCACCCGCGTCCCGCAATTGTCGGAACGCCGCGAGCAGATCGCAGTTCCATTCATCGACAAAAAAACGTCGACTTGCCGAAAACAATTCGAAGTAAAATTCCGACAACTCGGCGAGCTCCGGCTGATTGCGGTTTCGTTTTCGTTCGCGCGCGGCCAGGTCAATAAGAAGATCGAGATGCCGGACGTAGCGCTCACGCAGAAGTTCGTCCTGCAACATCGCGCAGAGCGTCGGTGTGAGCGACATCGTGAGCTTGAACGGAACGTTGTCGTTCACGAGCCGCTTCATCATTTGCAGCAGCGGAATGTAGGTTTCGGTGATCGCCTCGAAGAGCCAGTCTTCCTCGAGAAAATGCTCGTGCTCCGGATGCCTGACGAACGGCAAGTGCGCGTGAAGAATGAGCGCGAGGTGATTCACACCGAAAGCGGAAACCGGAAAGCGGAAACCGGAAAGCAAAAAATACAGCCTGACGGAATTCTATCCGGTCTCCGCTATCCGAAATCCGGTGTTGCTAGAGCGTCCGGCAGAAATCCTGCAACCGATCGAGACCTTTCTTAATGATGTCGATACTGGTCGCGTAGCTGAGGCGAATAGTGCGGTCGTCGCCAAAGGCCGCGCCCGGCACCACCGCGACATTCGCTTTGCTGAGCAAGCGGTCGGCAAAATTTTGCGAGGTGAGGCCAAGCTGGCTGACGTTGACCAACACATAAAACGCACCCTGCGGCTTGACTGCTGTCACGTTTGGAATTTTGGAGAGGCGATCGATCATGTAATTGCGTCGCATATCAAATTCCTCGCGCATGTCAGAGACCGCCTGCTGATCTCCTTTCAACGCGGCGAGAGCGCCGCGTTGCGAGAACGAGGATGGATTGGCGGTGGTATGGCTTTGAATTGAATCGACCGCTTTCGCTACTGCTTCCGGAGCCGCCAGATAACCGAGCCGCCATCCGGTCATCGCGTAGGATTTGCTGAAACCGTTGACCGTGATTGTGAGATCGTAAGCTTCTTTGGAGAGCGACGCGATGCTGACGTGCTTGGCGTCGTCATAAACGAGCTTCTCGTAAATTTCGTCGGACAAAATGTAAATGTCTTCACCGCTAGCGACCTCAACGATGGCCTCGAGTTCTTCGCGCGTGTAAACCGAGCCGGTCGGATTGCACGGACTGTTCATGATCAACATTTTCGTCCGCGGCGTCATCGCGTTTTCAAAATCTTCCGGGCGCATCTTCCAATTGTTGCGTTCCATCGTCGGCACGATCACCGGTTCGGCGCCAACCAGTCGCACCATGTCGGGATAACTGACCCAGTACGGCGCGGGAATAATCACTTCGTCGCCGGGCTGGCAGGTAGCGAGAATTGCGTTGTAACAGGAATGCTTCGCACCGTTGCTCACGATCACCTGACCGGCGCGATAAGTGAGTCCGTTGTCGGCCGCAAATTTTTCCGCGATCGCCGCGCGCAGCTCCGGTATTCCGGCGCTCGGAGTGTATTTGGTGAAGCCGGCCTGCAACGCTTCGATCGCCGCGGCTTTGATGTGTTCCGGCGTATCAAAATCCGGTTCGCCCGCGCCGAAGCCGCAAACGTCGATTCCCTCGGCCTTCATCGCCTTCGCTTTGCTGTCGATCGAAAGCGTGAGCGAGGGAGTCAGTTGGGCAGCTCGTTCGGAAATTTCCATGTCGATCTTGTTCGTTTTAATTCAGGGAGCGGCCACACTATTGGCGGCCGTAAAAGTTTTCAATCAAAGCTTTAAAATTATTCTCTTCCACGCGCACGATCGCCATCTCGCGTTTCGCATTTTCAACCGAATCGGACGCGTGCGCCGCGTTGATCATAATTGTCTGACCGAATTCTTTGCGGATCGAGCCCGGCGGCGCCTTGGCTGGATCGGTTGGGCCGAGCACATCGCGAATTTTGCGAACGGCATGCTCGCCCTGATAAACAAGCGCGATGCATTTTTCTGTGCCGGGCGCGTCCCGTTTTTCCGGAAGCGTATCGCTCGGTCGCGCGCCGGCCATGAACTCGACGATATCTTCCCACGCGTCGCGGCCTTTGTTGTGTCCAAGTTTCTCCTGCAACACCGGCAGCACTGGGCCATAAAACTGTTCGGCTTGCGCCACGCTCATCCGATGGACTTTGAAACCGACGATGTAGAGTCCGGTCCGCGAAAAAACTTCGATCACTCCACCCGGCCGAATGTTTGGGAATTTGAAATTGTCCGGCTTAATCAGAACCAGGGTCTTCTCGATCTTGGTCTCCTTGGGAAACTGCACCGCTTGATCGAGAACGCCGCCGTCGCGGTCGGAGAATTCCGCCCAAAGTCTTAAATCGCGTTCGATTGCGTTGCGATTGAACTCAGCAACGACTGCTGGTTCGAAGTAAATGACTTTGCCCGAATCATCGGTCACGTAATCGCCGAACGTGTCGCGAATTGTTTCCCCGCTGGTTTCCTCGTGCGTAATGTGGCCGACGGTCGCGCGCATTCTTTCGGCTGCGTCTGGCCCGCGAAAAACGAGAAACAAAACGCGCGATTGCTGACGATCCTTTTTCGCGCCGAAATTTTTCAGGACATAATCATGAATCAATTCCTGCGTCGCGCGATGAGCCGGTTCTGTTTCGCTCACAATCGTTGCTGCGTAGCGGCGAACCAGTTCCTCGCTCGGCGCGAACATGCGCGCGGCCACCAAATCGAGACCCGTGCGTGAAATCAGCCGGGCGATGATTCCACCGGTGCGCGATTTGCGCATCGAATACGGCGTGATGATGGCGTAGGAAAGTTCCTCGGTCTGCATGGACGTTTTGCCCGCGGCTTATGATAAACCGCGTTTTATGCAGAAAACCGTAGCCGCTAAGGGTCGCCGAACCTACCTGACCGTGGTCAGAATCGCAACCCACTTTCCGCGTCGGCGAACCTGGACGATGTCGATCTTATGTCGCCCAAGTGGGCGAGTTACATCGCGCTCCTGATTCTGCAAAATTCCGGAAAGAATTATCCAGCGCGCGGCTTTGAGTTTCGGCAAAATCTTGATCAGTAGCTCGCTGAATAGATTGGCAGTTACGATGTCGATTTGTCGCGAAGATTTCCAACGTCGCACGTCTGAGACACGAAATTGCACAGCGCGGATTTTGTTCAGGCGCGCGTTTTCCTTTGCGGTCGCGATCGCGACCGGATCGTTATCAATTCCAATCACGCACGTTGCTCCAAAACGTGTGGCGGCCAGCGCGAGAATTCCGCTTCCCGTCCCAAGATCGACGATCGACCAGCCAGGCTTCCATCTCCGGGTCAGTTTCTCGACCATTCGCAACGACATCGCAGTCGTCGCGTGTTCGCCAGTTCCAAACGCCGCACCTGACGGAATAATTAAGTGGTTAGTTGATGGTCGATCTTTTCGCGACCGGACAATGATCAATCGTTTTCCGATCCTGATTGGTTCGGTTTGCTGTTCACGCGAAAAGCGTTTCAACCAATCGTGCGGAAGCTTTAGAACCCGTCCGCCGAATCCTTTTACCAGACTCCACAACTCGGCGCGGGAAGGCGCCGCGAGCTCGAGCTGCAATCTTTTACGACCGGACCTTTCAATAATCGCCAACTGATCGCCAGCGTGCGCCCGTAACCCTTCTTCGTTGTCCCTCCACCACTGCTGACTCGCCAGTCGTCGCCACAAATACATGCGTTGAGTAATCGCCGGGAAACTTGTTAGTCTCTTCTTCGTTAATGAAACTTCGCGGGATCCATCATACCACTGCCATCGCGAGTGATCCTCAGCGCAACGTCGATTTCTACACTCAGGTCCTCGGACTGCGCTTTGCCAAGCGCACCGTGAATTTCGACGATCCATCGACCTATCATTTTTATTTCGGCGATCGGACCGGCCGGCCGGGAACGGCAATCACCTTTTTTGCCTGGCCAGGTGCGCGCCGCGGAACGCGCGGAACAGGCCAGGTAATCGCTGCGAGTTTCGCGACTCCAGCGAGTTCGATCGAATACTGGAAATCGCGCTTCGCCGAGTATCGCATTTTCTGCGAAGAAATCCCATCGCGTTTTGACGCGGCTGCTCTTCGCCTGACCGATCCCGACGGATTGTTGCTTGAGCTGATCGAGTCCGCGCGTTTGGATGATGTCGACCTTGCTTACGCCAGCGAAGTGCCACGTAAGTTTGCGGTTCATGGATTTCATGCGCCGACGCTTGAAGTGCAGCAGGCAGGGCCGACTGAGGAGTTACTTAAAACGTTCGGCTTCGAATTAATTAGCGAAGAAAACTCGCGGCGCCGATTTTCGTTAAACGAAAAATCGACCAGCGCACAGATTGATTTAATCGAGCGAAGCGACGGACAGTTCGGAGTCAATTCCGCCGGCACGGTGCACCACATTGCGTTTCGCTGCGCAAACGACAAGGAACAATTGCGCTGGCGAAAACAACTGGTCGAGCTCGGTCTCCACGTTACGCCCGTGATCGACCGTTTTTATTTTCATTCCATTTATTTCCGCGAGCCCGGTGGAATTTTGTTTGAAATTGCGACGGAGGGACCGGGATTTACCGTGGACGAACCGGTCGAACAGCTTGGCGAGAATTTGAAGCTGCCGCCGCAATACGAGGAGCATCGGGCCGAAATCGAGCGTGCGCTTCCCCCGATTTTGATCGAGGCAAAAGCGGAAACCGCGGGTTAAATTTGACCGAAGGGCATAATTCTCGGTAAGTAAACGCCTTTCACGCCATGCTCATCGTAATGAACGCCAGCGCCGGAAAAGGCGAGATCGACAACGTTGTTCGCGTTGTCGAATCGCTCGGATTCCGCGCGCATGTCATGCCCGGCGCAAATCGCACGGCCATCGGTATCACCGGCAATCAGGGGGCGGTCGATCTCTCGCATTTCGAAAATCTCCCCGGCGTTTCGGAAGCAATCCGCGTCACCAAGCCGTACAAATTGATCACGCTCGATCTGCGGCCGGAACGCACGATTGTCGATCTTGGCGACGGCGCGAAGATCGGTGACGGCTCGCTCGCGATCATCGCCGGGCCGTGCGCGATTGAAAACAGCAAGCAGGCGTTTGCGATAGCGGACGTGGTTCAGCGCAGCGGCGCGAAATTTTTCCGCGGCGGCGCATTCAAACCGCGCACCTCTCCCTACGCTTTTTCTGGTCTTGGCGAAGCCGGACTGAAAATTCTTGCCGACATTCGGAAGGAGTTCGGTCTGAAGATCGTCAGCGAAGCGCTTGACGAAGCGAATGTCGATCTGGTCGAGAAATATGCGGACATGATTCAGGTCGGTGCGCGGAACATGCAGAATTTCACTCTCCTTCGACGGGTCGGCCGTTCAAAATTGCCGGTGCTATTGAAACGCGGCATGGCCGCGACACTGGAAGAATGGTTGCTCGCGGCCGAATACGTGATGGCAGAGGGAAATTACAACATCGTTTTGTGCGAGCGCGGCGTGCGCACGTTCGCTCAGCATACGCGAAACACATTGGATCTGGCCGCGGTTCCGGCGGTACGGCGGATTTCGCATTTACCGGTGATTGTCGATGCTGCGCACGGAACCGGCCGGAGCTATATGGTGACGCCGCTTGCGCGCGCCGGAATTGCAGTGGGCGCAGACGGTTTGATGGTCGAAGTACACGGGCGGCCGGAAGAAGCGCTCTCCGACGGCGCGCAATCGCTAATGTTCGATGAATACGAGCAGATGGTGCGCGAAGTTCGCCAGATTCACGACGTGGTCTCGCGCAATGGCACTTAAACGCGCAGGAAATTCGCGAGCAGCTTGGGTCCTTCGGTCGTCAGGATCGATTCGGGATGGAATTGGATACCGTGAATCGGGAATTCTCGATGTTGCAATCCCATGATCTCGCTATCGTCGGTCTCGGCGGTGATTTCGAGCGAATCCGGCAGTGATTCGCGGCGGACGATGAGTGAATGATACCGCGTCGCTTCGAGCGGCTCGGCCAAGTCCTTGAAAACGCCGCGATCTTTATGATGAATCTTCGAAGTCTTGCCGTGCATCAATCTTTCCGCGCGCACCACTTCGCCGCCGAAAGCTTGCGCGATGCATTGATGACCAAGACAAACACCGAGAATCGGAACGCGCGGTCCTAATTCACGGATCACCTCCGAGCTGATGCCCGCATTTTCCGGGCGTCCCGGTCCAGGTGAAATGCAAATCCGATCTGGTTTGAGTTTTTTAATCTCGTCGATCGAGATTTCGTCGTTTCGCTTCACCGTAAGATCGGCATCCATCTCGCCGAAAAGCTGGACGAGGTTGTAGGTGAACGAATCGTAATTATCGATGACGAGAAGTTTCATTTCTTGGTTGCGCGTGCGATCGCGGCGAGCATCGCTTTCGCCTTGTTCACGCACTCGTCAAATTCGCGGGCTGGATCGGAATCGGCCACGATGCCCGCGCCCGTTTGCAGATACGCTTTTCCGTTTTTTAAAATGATCGACCGGATCGCGATGCAGCTGTCGTGCGATCCTTCAAAGCCGAAGTAACCGACAATGCCGGCGTAAAATCCACGTCGCGCTTTTTCCAAATCGGCAATGATTTGCATCGCGCGAATTTTCGGCGCGCCAGAAACGGTGCCGGCGGGAAACGTCGCGCGAATCGCGTCGAAGGCGTCCCTGTCCCCGCGCAAATGCGCGACGATGTGCGAGACAATGTGCATGACGTGACTGTAGCGCTCGATCACCATTTGTTCCGTGACGCGGACGCTGCCGAACTCGGCGACGCGGCCGAGATCGTTGCGACCGAGATCGATCAGCATCACATGCTCGGCGCGCTCTTTTGGATCGACAATTAACGCGCGCGCGAGCTGCTCGTCTTCTGCTAAATCTTTGCCCCGCGGATAGGTTCCCGCGATCGGCCGGAGCTCAGCAGTCCGCTCCCGCACTCGTAGATGAACCTCCGGAGAACTGCCAAGGACCGTGAAATCGCGGCCGAAGCGCAAACAAAACATGTAAGGCGAGGGATTCCCGAAGCGGAGCGCGCGATAAAGATCGAGCGGGTCACCGGCAAAATCCGCTTCGAAACGCTGCGACAACACAACCTGAAAAATGTCGCCGGCCGCGATCAGCTCTTTGGCCTTGGCGACCATCGTTTCAAATTCAGCGCGGGTTGTGTTGCTTGCTGGTGACGGAGGCTTCCCGGCCGCCTTGGCATCGATCGGCTCCAGCACGCGCGGTTCGCTCAGCTTCGCCAGCGTTGTTTTCAGATCTGCTTTCGCTCGTTCGTAGGCCTTATCGGCCGATATTTTTTCGCCGATGTGCGCGTTATAGATGAGGCGGAGCTTCCGAAACCGATGATCGAACACGAGCAGCATTCGCGGAATCATAAACATCATTTCCGGAATCTTGAGATCGTCCCGCGAGTGAATCGGCACGGTTGGTTCGAAGAAACGAACCACGTCGTAGCCGACGTAACCGACGGCGCCGCCAAGGAAATGGGGAACGTCGCTTGGCACGACAAATTGAAAACGCGACAAAACTTGCTGGAGCTTCGTCAACGGATCGCCGTCCACATCGGCGCTGTTAAAAAGCACGAGCGGATCGAAGCCAATGAACGAAAAGCGTCCCGACTCTTCGCTCCGCTCCGCCGATTCAAAAAGAAAGCACGGGTTTCCATTGTCGATCTTGGCAAAAGCGGAGACCGGCGTCTCGACATCCGCGACCAGATCGACAATCAACGGGATGAGATTGCCCCGCTTCGCGAGCTCGCGGAATTTGTCGAGCGACGGAGAAATGGAATGATGGAGTGCTGAAGTAATGGGACAGAATCTTGCATTAGTCTGGCGCTCTGCCAGTCCGGCGAATTTACGGTTGCGCAATGAGCCCGCTGCGCCATTATTTCTGTCCCTTCAAGACGCGGGTGTAGCTCAGTGGTAGAGCACCTCCTTGCCAAGGAGGACGTCGCGAGTTCAAGTCTCGTCACCCGCTCCATTTTTCATTGGCAGTTTAGCCGCCCGTTGCTATCCCGGGCAGGCGCAATTTTTTGAATCTAAAGCGCCTCCGGCTGCATCTCACTACCAAAGGATCAATATGAAAACATTGCCTCTCTGCATTTGCTCAATTGTGCTGGCTGTTGCGGCCATGGGCCAGCCCGCGCCGCCTCCGCCTCCACCGCCAGCCCCAGCGGCTTCTGCGTCGGTGACGGCCAGTGTCTCGCCGGCTCAAGATCTTGCGGATAAAATCCATCAACGGATCGAGAAAAAGCTTAAAGGTCATCACGGAATCGTGATCGATGGGGACAAAGACGAAGATGTCGATCTTCGGAAGGTCCGCGATCTTGGCGAGGATTTTGCCATTCCAATCGTCGCGATCGTGTTTATGTCGATCTTTGGCGCGCCAGTTCTGATCGTGGCCGTCATCATGTATTTCGGTTTTTCCAGAAATCGGATGATGCATCGCACCATTCGAATGATGGCCGAAAAAGGCCAACCGATTCCGCCGGCGTTACTCGCTCCGCCTACGCCAGCCATTCGGCAACGCTCAGACATGCGTCGCGGTGTTGTTCTTTGCATGGTTGGCTTGGGCCTCATGCTCTTCTTCGGCGCAGTGAACGAGTGGGAGGGTGGCTCATGGGCCATTGGCGTTATTCCCTTCGTGATCGGCCTCGGCTATCTGCTGGTGTGGAAGCTCGAGGGCAAGAAGGACGTTTCGCCGCCGCCGCCGGTGCCATAATATCGCGGCGTGGAGCTAACCGATGCCGGCCTTGTCGCCAGAGTTCTTGTTGATGAGGACCAGCACGCTTTTGGCGAGCTGGTTCGCCGTCATCAATCGAGCGTTCGAGGTTTATTGCGCCAACTTACCCGCGGCGATCTCGCACTTGCCGACGATCTGGCCCAGAACGCATTTGTTCGCGCTTACAAAAATATCCGCAGCTTTCGCGGCGAAGCGAAGTTCTCTACCTGGCTGTATCGAATTGCCTACAATTGCTTCCGCGCGGACGCCCGCCGTCGCAAGGAGTTGGTCGGTATCAATGAAGAGCAATGGCAGGCCGAGCATGACCCGCAAACGGTCGATCCGGGTCTAAGACATGATCTTATGCATGCACTAAGTTTACTTCCGTTGCATGAGCGATCGGCGGTTTTGCTTTGCTGTCAAAACGGTTTATCACACGACGAAGCCTCGCGCGTGCTTGAGATTCCGCTCGGAACGGTTAAAACAAACGTGTTGCGCGGTCGGGAAAAATTGAAGAAAACTTTAGCGGCTTGGGCTGAATGAGTATGAACGAGGAAAGTCAGGAAGATTGGTTGGATCGCCGACTGCGAGACGCCGCGCCTTACATCGAGGACGATGGCTTCACCGCGCGCGTTTTGCAGCAGCTACCGACACCGCAACGGAGCGGCCAATTTCTGCGGCCGCTCATTCTGGTCGGGATGAGCGCGTTCGCTAGTGCGCTCACCTACGTTTTGTCCGACGGCGGCCGTTTTGTCGTAGTAGAAATGTTCAAATTGACCACGATTCCGACGCTGTGGGTCGTCGCGTTCGCGTTGGCCAGCGGAATGTTAGTTATGGCCGGCGGCATTTTCGCCGCCATGTCTAAGACAAGTCACATTCAATCTTAGATTCGACTTCGATTTGCATTGTCGATCTAAGGCGTAAGGTAGGGGATGCTAACAGACATCCCGAGTTTGGCCCTTAAGCAACTTGTTCGCCTTTCCGAGCGCAAGGAAGCGCTCATGGCGCAGATCCAGGAAATCGATCGCGAAATGATCCGCGTCCAGAACAAGTTTGGGATTCCGTCGCGCCAAGGCGACCAACGGGCACCGGTTACGGTTTCGCGCGCGCCTGGCGGGCCGCTTCGCCGGCGAAGCAAACGCGGCGCGTTAAAAGCAAAAATCGTCCGGGCGTTGCGCGCAGCTGGCAAAAAAGGATCGACCATCGGCGAGCTTTCGAAAAAGTTAAGGGTGCCGAACGCGAATCTTTACGTCTGGTTTAACGGCACTGGCAGGAGCGTGCCGGGAATCAGGAAGATTGGCGTCGCCAAGTATCAGCTTAAATAATTGATCGGAGTTACTGCGCTTGTTCGACGTCCTGGCGGATTTGTTGAACGAGCGCGTCCAGATTCTCAAATTTCTTTTCCGGCCGAAGAAATTTCAAGAAGCGAACTTCGACATCGCGGTCATAAATGTCGCGATTGAAATCGAACAAATGAATTTCGAGCACGCGCTCGGATTTTCCGCTGCTCACGGTCGGGCGAATGCCAAGGTTGATTACGCCGCGATACAACTCGCCGTCGATCCGCGCTTCCGCGGCATAAACACCGTTCGGCGGAAATTGTTCGCTGTGGGCGCTCAGGTTTGCCGTCGGAAACCCGATCTTTTTTCCAAGATTGTCGCCGCGCGTTACCGTTCCGAGAATTGTGTATTCGCGACCGAGCATTCCGGCAGCTTTCGTCAGGTCGCCTTTTTCGATTGCCTCTCGGATCGCCGTGCTGCTCACGACCGCGCCGTTTATCTTGACCGGCGGAATCCCAACAACGTCGAAATTTAAATTCCCTCCAAGCCTTTTGAGAAGATCGAGATTACCGCGGCGATTTTTTCCGAACGACCATTCGTGACCAACACAGATTTCGCGGAGCGGTTTGGAATGAGCGACTAATTTCTGTACAAAATCTTCCGGCTCAGTCGCGGCGAATTGTTTGTTGAAAGTGATGATGAGCAAGTGCTCAACGCCGAGAGCGCGGATCAGGGCGACTTTATGTTGGGTTGCGCTCAGCAAGTGCGGTGCGGCTTCTGGTCGCAAAACTTTTTCCGGATGCGGATCGAACGTGACCACAACCGGCGTTCCATTCGCAGCGCGGGCATGATCCGCCGATGTTGAAATAACCGCCTGGTGGCCGCGGTGGACGCCGTCGAACACGCCAATGGCAAGAAATACCGGGCCGCGCAATCGCTCGAGTTCCGGAATCGATCGCAAAATTTCCATTGTCGATCTTACGATCAGGCACCACGCATGCGCGAAACCTGTGGCAGCGAAAGAATTCGCTGCGCGATTTCCTCGCGAGGCAGCTCTTTAATTTGGCCGACGGTGATCGAGTTGCTAACATCGAATCGACCGGACTGTGTCCGTCGCAAAGATTTCAAATGCGCGCCGCAGCCAAGCAGCTGGCCAATGTCGTGCGCGTAGGTCCGAACATAAAAACCTTTGCTGCACAACACGCTGAAATCGATTTCCGGCAACGCAATCCGGTCGATGGTATAGCGATAAACGTGAACGAAGCGTGGCTCGCGCTCCACCACTTTTCCCTGGCGCGCCAATTTGTAGAGGGGCACGCCGCCATGTTTTTTGGCCGAGACCATTGGCGGCATTTGATAAAAGTCGCCGCGGAATTTTTCGAACGCCGCGCGAATTTCGGACTCGCTCAAGTCAGGCACCGGCCTTATCTCAACGACTTCGCCTTCTCGATCTTGAGTGCTCGTCGCTGAGCCGAGCGTAAGCGTGCCGACGTATTCCTTGTCTTCGCTCATCAACAAATCCTGCACTTTTGTTCCGCGACCGATTGTGAGGAGAAGCAATCCGGTCGCGATCGGATCGAGCGTTCCGCAATGGCCGATTTTTTTAATTCCAAGCTGTCGCCGAGCGAGCGCGACCACGTCGTGCGAAGTCATGCCTTCGGCTTTGTCCACCAGGAGGACGCCGTCAGGAATCGTTACCGACAACATCACGAACTTCCTCCAGAATTTTCTTTTCGACCTCAGCGAGCGTGCCGCGAACGCGCGCGCCGGCAGCCAGAACATGTCCGCCGCCGCCAAATTTTTCGCAGATGGCACACACGTCAACCTTTTCGCTTTTTGAACGCATGCTCACGCGCACTTTGCCGTCAGCCAGTTCTTCAAAAAACACGGCAACGATCACGCCGCGGATCGCGCGCAAATGATCGATGAGTCCTTCATTGTCTTCCGGCAAGACTCCGAGTTTCTTCGCCGTCGCCAGACTCAAACTAAAACTGGCGACCCGGTCGCTTGCCCCGAATCGCATCGTGCCGAGAAGATCGCGCAACAGTTCGACGCGGCGCCGAGGGTAATTTTCGTAAGTCAATTGGCTGACGCGGCCGACATCGACGCCGGCGCGGACGAGCTCGGCCGCGATCTCAAAAGTGCGCGCGGTTGTATTTGGATATTGGAAGGAACCGGTGTCGGTCGAAATAGCCACGTAAAGATTTTCCGCGATCGCGGAATCGACCGGCATTTTTTCGCTTTTGATTAGCTCGAAAAGAATCTGCCCGGTCGCCGGGGACTTTGGATCAATATAAACAATGTCGCCATAACCCGGATTGCTCGGGTGATGATCGATGTTGATCCAAAGCTTAGCCGAGCGAACGGCGGGAAGCGCAGTTCCGAGTCGGTTCTGAATTGCGGTATCGAGCGCGATCGCAACATCGACATCTTCCGGTTCAGTCGGCGGTTTCGTGAGGAGATTCGCGCTCGGAAGAAAACTGTATTTCTCGAGCATGCCTTCTTCGTTCCAGATGCGAACGTCTTTGCCGAGTTGTTTGAGGGAAAGGCCGAGCGCGAGCTGGCTGCCGAGCGCGTCGCCATCCGGGCGAACGTGGCCAAGGACCGCAAACCGCTGATGTTCGCGCAAGGCCCGGCCGATTTGCTCGAACTTGGCCGTGCTCACTCGTGTTTTTCGTTGTCGGAGTCGATTTGCTGCAAAATCTCGACCACCCGCGAGCCGCGCGCGATCGATTCATCGAGATGAAAAAGTAGATGGGGCGTGAATTTCATGGTCACACGACGCGCAAGCTCGGACTGAAAGGCAGATCGGTGCTCTTCGAGTTTCTTCATTACGATTTCAGTTTTCTCGGACCCAAGCACGCTGACAAAAACATGCGCACTCTTCAGATCCGATGTGACGTTGACGTGGTTGATGGTGACGAGCGCGCCTTCAAAACTGATCTCGCGCGCAAGAATTCCACTCAGTTCCCGTTTTACGACTTCGTTGACCCGCAGCATGCGATGTTTCATGACGCCCTTTCATTCCCGTTAGAGTTTTTGGGCCATGGCTTCGAGCTGATAGCACTCGATGATGTCGCCCACCTGGTATTCGCTGAAATCGCCGAGCTTGATGCCACATTCCAACCCGGAACGGACTTCTTTCACGTCGTCCTGAAAACGGCGGAGCGTTGAAAGCCCACCGTCGTAAACCGGCTGGCGTTTTCGAATTACCCGCGCACGACCGGTGCGGGCGATTCGGCCGTCGGTCACCAAACAACCCGCCACGATGCCTTTGCTCAACTCGAAGACTTGTTTCACTTCGGCGTGCCCGAGGACGGTTTCGCGGAATTCCGGCTCGAGTAATCCGGCCATCGCGTCTTTGATCTGATCGAGCAACTCATAAATGATGCTGTAGAGCTTGATCTGGACGCCTTCGCTTTTCGCGGCCGAAACGGCCATGTTTTCAACTTTAGTGTTAAAACCGACCACGACTGCGTTGGACGCGCTCGCCAGCAAAATATCCGACTCCGAAATTGGGCCGACCCCCGCGTGAATCATTTCGAGATCCACTTTTTTACTTTCGATTTGTTTAAGCGCGGTGGTCAATGCTTCAACCGATCCCTGGGTATCGCATTTCAAAACGAGACGAAGTATTTTTATGCCGGCGGCTGATTCAAGAAGCGTTTCCAGCGTCGCGCGTTGAGGCACCGTCAATTTCTCGGCACGTTTCGCCTCTAAACGTTCGTCGCTCAGAGTTTTTGTCGCGCGCTCTGATTCCATTACCAAAAATTCATCGCCCGCGTTCGGCAATCCGGTAAATCCAAGCACTTTCACGGGCGTTGAGGGGCCGGCTTCTTTCAAAGGTTTGCCGCGGTCGTCGATCAACGATTTCACTTTGCCCGAGTAATCTCCGCAGATGAACGGCTCGCCGACTTTGAGCGTGCCCATCTGCACAATCACGCTTGCGGTCGGGCCGCGGCCCGGTTCCACTTGCGCTTCAATGACGGTGCCGCGCGGTCTCGCGGTCGGGGATGCTTTCAAATCCATCACCTCCGCCTGCAACAGCATCATCTCGAGGAGGTGATCGATGCCGGTGCCGCGAGTGGCGGAAACTTCGCAGACAATCGTTTTGCCGCCCCAATCTTCCGGAGTCAGGTCGCGGTCCTGGAGCTGCTTCTTCACCTTGTCGATGTTGGCCGACGGCAAATCGACTTTGTTGATTGCCACCATGATCTCAACGTGCGGCGCAGCCTTGGCGTGATTGATCGCTTCGATCGTTTGCGGCATGACGCCGTCGTCCGCCGCTATAACGAGCACGACGATGTCCGTGACGTTCGCGCCGCGCGCGCGCATCGCGGTGAAAGCCGCGTGACCCGGCGTGTCGATGAATGTGATCTTGTGTCCTTTGTGATCGACGGTGTACGCGCCGATGTGCTGAGTAATTCCGCCGGCTTCTCCCGCCGCGACGCGCGTTTTTCGGATCGCATCCATCAACGACGTTTTGCCGTGATCGACGTGACCCATGAAAGTGATGATTGGCGCGCGGGGCTTTAGTTCCTCCGCTTTTTCAATGACCGGCGGTGGCGGCGCGACCACGACCTGCTCAACCTTGTGCACGCCCGCACCTTTTTCACGGCGCTCTTTTTCGAGAACGAATCCGTGGCTCTCGGCGATCTTCGATGCGATATCGGGCTCGATCGTCTGATTGATGTTCGCGAAAATATTGAAGTTCATCAGTTCGGCGATGAGCTGATGCGGTTTCAAACCAAGCTCGAGCGCAAGCTGCTTCACAATGATCGGCGGCTTGATATGAATGACGTTTTGCGCCGGCGCCTCGGCTTCTGTTGCAGCCGCCTCGACTGCTGCGCCGTCCGTCGTTGTTGCCGGTTGCGCCGGTTCCGGTTTTTTCGGCGGCGCGGTCGGTGCTTCCAACGAGGCGCGAAGTCGTGAGATCGGCGGCAGAACCGTGGTTTTCTTTTTGATTTCGCCGTCAGTTTTTTTCTGCGGATGCTTTTTGTCGATTAGCGAGACGCTTTCAACCGATGGACGGTGAGGCGCGCTCGGTGTCGGTTGCGACTTCGCTTCCGCGGGGCGATGAACTGGCGCTTTCGGATGCGCTGGCGCGTGCGCCGCTTTTGGATGCGCCTCTACCTTCTTTTTCGAAACCGTCGCCTTGGACGGGGCAGGTTTATGCGTGGCAACGGGTTTGTGGCCGGAAGATTTTTTTGCCGTTGTTTTTGCTTTTGCCTTTGTTGCCATTTTAGAAATTCACTCATGGCTCAAGCCCCTTGAGCTGAGCCCGCTTCTTGCGTTACATCCTGCTTGTGGACGGCGTCGTGGATTTCACGCGCCTTTGCTTCGTCCACGCCAAGGATGTCTACCAAATCTTGAACATCGGCGGCATGCAAACCTTCCAGATTCGTAAAGCCGGACTTCACCAGCGTCACCGCTTGTTCTTGCGTGATCGGCAACGCGCCGGCCAGCGTCTGCGCCGCTTGCGCAACTTTTTGCTCCACCGCCGTTGTGGCTGACGTGTCTTTGTCGATGTTGATTTCCCAACCAGTGAGTCGTGAAGTCAGACGCGCGTTCTGTCCTTTTTTCCCGATCGCGAGCGAAAGCTGATCTTCATCGACCGAAATCTGCGCACTCTTTTTCTCGGGATCGAAGGTTAGGTTCTTCACCTTCGCCGGCTTGAGGGCTTCGAGAACGAATTCCTTCGGATCGGAGCTCCAACGAATGATGTCGACCTTTTCGTTGTTGAGTTCGCGCACGATGTTTTTGACGCGTGATCCGCGCATGCCGACGCAAGCGCCGACCGGATCCACTTTTTCGTTCGCGCTCCAAACCGCGATCTTCGTTCGATAACCGGCTTCGCGGGCGATGCCGCGGATTTCGACGGTGCCATCGGCGATTTCGCTCACTTCCAATTCAAAAAGGCGACGGACGAAATTCGGATGGCTGCGCGAAACGATGATCTCGGGACCGCGCAATCCATTTTCGACGGCGACGACATAAGCGCGGAGACGATCGCCAACGTTGTAATCTTCCACCACGACCCGTTCGCGTTGCGGCATCACCGCTTCAAATTTTCCAAGGTCCAGAATCACGTCGGAGCGATCGAAGCGCCGGACGGTGCCGCTGACGATTTCGCCGGCGCGGTCCTTGAACTCCTCGTAAATCATTTCCTTCTCAACCTGCCGAATGCGCTGCATCATCGCCTGTTTGGCGGTTTGCGCGGCGATTCGTCCAAAATTTCGCGGCGTTACTTCCATCTCGACGTTGTCGCCAATCTTCGCGTCCGGTTTGATCCTGCGCGCTTTCGCGAGCGCGATCTCGTCTTGCGGATTTTTCACATCATCAACCACGACGAGACTGGCCAAAGCCCGGATGTCGCCCGTCCGCGGGTCGATGTCGATCCTCAAATCGCGGGCGGCGCCGACGCTCTTCTTTGATGCGGAAAGCAGCGCAGTGGAAACGGCTTCGAGCAGGATTTCGCGTTTGATCCCGCGCTCCCGCTCGAGGTAATCCAGCATAGCAATGAATTCAGCGTTCATAAAACATCCAGTCCGCAGACCAAAAGGAGTGGGACATCCTTTCCCACTCCAATCAGCGCGGACTAGACGCTGAACTTACCCTTCTCGAGAGGGAGCGTCAAGCTGCGGGGTTGAACGACGCTCGCGGAACGTCCAACATCTCACCTTCAATGACCTCGCGTGCCGGCAATCTGCTGATCGTCATTCTGGTTTGGGCCGCGCTCTATCTTCCGGCGCTTGGCTCGCTCGCAATTAAAGGTGAAGAAGGCCGTCGAATTTTGCCGGGAATTTCAATGCTCGAAACCGGCAATTATCTGGTCCCGCAGGTCGGTGGCGAAACCTACTTTCGTAAACCACCATTGATCAATTGGCTCGTCGCCGCATCCTTCAAAATCTTTGGCCACCAGAACGAATGGACCGCGCGCATGCCGTCGGTCATTTCTGTTCTTTTGGTCGCGATCGCATTTGTAACTGTGGCCCGTGCCAGTTTAGGTCCGCGTGGATCGACAATCGCCGCCCTGATCTGGCTGATTAACGCCGGAATCGTCGAGAAAGGGCGACTCATCGAAATCGAAGGGCTTTACGTTTCGCTTTGCGCGCTCGCGATCATTTTTTGGCTAAGTTTCTGGGAGCAGAAAAAATCGGCATGGCTCATTTGGACGGTGCCGTTTGTCTTTCTCGGTCTGGGCTGGCTGGCCAAAGGACCGCTTCATCTTGTGTTTTTCTACGGCGTCGTGATCGCGGTCGTTTGGAACCAGCGCAATTGGCGAGCGTTGTTTCATCCGGCGCATTTCGTCGGCATTGTCATGATGTTTGGAATTTTTGCGGCGTGGGCAATTCCGTTTTTACAGGCCACCGGTCACGCCACGGCGGCAACGAAATGGTCGCAACAGTTCACAGGCCGGCTCCGCGGCACTGACTTCCAACTTGGCCGTTGGATTTTCAATATCCCGCACGGCATTCTGTATCTTCTGCCGTGGGTAATTTTCTTGCCGCTGGTGCGAGGCGAAAATTTTGCGGCCGAGAAAGATCGACAACTTGCGAAAGCATTGGCCTGGGGCGCGCTCGTTCCTTTTGTAATTGTGAATCTTGTGCCCGGATCGATTCCGCGTTACGCGATGCCGGCGCTCGTGCCCGCTTGTTGGTTGCTCGCGATGACTTTCTGCGAGGAAAATCTGCGATGGCCGCGATGGCTTGGCGGCAAATCGTTTTCTTTTAACGCGCGACGCAGCGCAATTATCGGCATCGTCGCTCTGGCTTGCCTTGCCATGTGGACCTATGCGATTGCGATTATTCCGAAAATGGA
>DATNKD010000119.1:0-37031 GCA_035603575.1 Chthoniobacterales bacterium | reverse complement strand
TTCGCAGCGAGTTTTGAAGTACGCCGTTGGTCCCTGGGTCTCCGTCGCTGGACGTGAAACCGCACTCGCCAGGGGAAACCCGGCAATCTGAAAGGAATTTAGCGATTTAATCGATCGGGAGATTTGTCTCAGCAAATCACTAAATCACTCACTCGTTAAGTCGTTAATTATTTAAGTTATGCCAGTTCGTTACGGTCGTTTTGAAATGCCGAAGACTCTCAGCAAAGACGAGAGCACAGCCACAGACACTTACGCCAAGTTCACCGCCGAGCCGTTTGAAGCGGGCTACGGGCACACCGTTGGAAATTCTCTCCGGCGCGTGCTCCTTTCGTCGCTCGAAGGCGCTGCCATTACCGCGGTAAAAATTACGGGCGCGCAACACGAGTTCGCCACGCTCCCGGGCGTGGTGGAAGACGTGACCGACATCGTGCTCAACCTCAAGCGAGTGAAATTCAAAGCCGAAGATCATGAGCCGAAAAAACTTTCCCTGACGGTGAACAAAGAAGGCGAAGTCACCGCCGGCGACATTCAGGAAGTAGCCGGCTACGAGGTGCTCAATCCGAAGTTGGTCATCTGCACCTTGGACAAGAAACACAAATTTGATGCCGAGCTCGAAGTCCGCGTCGGGCGCGGATTCGCTACCGGCGAAGAAAACAAACGCACTGATCAAGCGATCGGCCTGATTCCGATCGATTCTATTTTCTCACCGGTCACCCGCGTAAAGTACGCGGTCGAGAACACCCGTGTCGGTCAGCGCACCGATTACGACAAGCTCATTCTCGAGATTTGGACCGATGGTCGATTGACGCCGGACGACGCACTGCTTCAAGCATCGGCGATTCTGCGCCATCACCTCGACGTCTTCGTTAACTTTAACGAAGAAGTGATCGAGTTCGACGAAACGCCGGCCGGCGTGAGCGAGGAAAACCTTAAGCTCAAGAAGCTGCTCAACATGAGCGTCAACGAAATCGAGCTCAGCGTGCGCGCGGCCAACTGCTTGAACAATGCCAATATCACCACCGTCGGTCAGCTCGCGCAGAAAACGGAGAGCGAAATGCTCAAGTATCGTAACTTCGGCAAGAAATCGCTCAACGAGATCAAGGATAAACTGCAGCAGCTCGGTCTGAGCCTCGGTATGAAATTCGAGCAGGGTTTGGTCGAGCCGGTTGCCGGACCCGATGGCGCTTCTGGAAACGGCGCTGCCGCCGCAGCGACCGAACGGAAGTAATCCGATCGAGGCAAACCGATGAGACATCAGAAAAAGACGGTGCGGCTCGGTCGCAAAGCTGAACATCGCAAAGCACTGCTGGCCAATCAGGTTTGCAATTTGATCGAGCACCAGCGGATCAAGACAACGCTGGCGAAAGCCAAAGCGGTCCGACCGCTGGCTGAAAAAATGGTGACGCTCGGCAAGAACGGTTCAATTCACGCCCGGCGAACAGCATTCTCGACCTTGCGGCACAAAGAAGCGGTCAAAAAATTGTTCACAGAGATCGCGCCCCGATCGACCGAGCGCAACGGCGGTTACACCCGCATTGTGCGACTCGGCCAGCGCAAGAGCGATTCCGCTTCGATGGCGTTCATCGAGTGGGTCGATGCCGCCGTGGTGGTCGAAGAAAAACCGGCTGAAGAAAAGAAGGCAAAACGAAAAGAGCCGGAATCGAAACCGAAAAAGGACTCGAAACGCGAAGAGCCTAAGGCGAAAGAAAAGGAAGCTCCGGCAGCGGAAGAACCGAAGAAAAAGCGGCGTTGGTTCAGTCGGAAATCGGACGAAGGAAAATAATTACGCGGTCAATGCGCGGTGGATTTCCCCTAACGTTTCGCGCAAGCCATAGCGAATCTTCCAGCCGGGATAGTGCGACTGGAATTTTCGCACATCGCTGATCCACCAAATGTGATCGCCGATGCGGTTCCGCTTTTCGTACTGCCAGTTCAATCGCCGGCCTGCAATTTCTTCGCACAACTCGATTGCTTCCAGGATGGAACAGTTGCTTTGGCGAGCACCGCCGATGTTGTAAACTTCGCCCGTTCGCGGCGCGCGGATGAATTCGGCGCACGCCTCGACCAGGTCGGCGCTGTGAATATTGTCGCGCACCTGTTTGCCTTTGTAGCCAAACACGCGGTAGACGCGACCACTCACCGTGCAGCTCATCAAATAGGACAGAAATCCGTGCAGCTCGGCGCCGGCGTGGGCTGGACCGGTCAGACAGCCGCCCCGAAATGAAACAGTCGGCATTCCGAAATAGCGGCCGTACTCCTGCACGAGGAGGTCCGCCGCCGCTTTTGAAACGCCGAAAAGCGAATGCGTCGTGGAATCGATGCTCATCGATTCGGAAATGCCGGCTTCATACTCGTGGTTCGGCTCAATTTCCCAGCGCTTCGGCAATTCGCGCAGTGGCAACTCGTTCGGCCTGTCGCCATAAACTTTGTTGGTCGAGATAAAAATGAATGGCGCGTCCGGACAAAAATTCCTGGCCGCTTCCAGAAGATTGAGCGTGCCGTTGGCGTTGATAGTGAAGTCCGTCTCCGGCTCGCGAGCCGCCCAATCGTGGGACGGTTGCGCCGCGGTGTGCACGACGGCCGCGATTTCGACGCCATGCTGCTTGAACAATTCGTTAATCGCACGGACATCACGGATGTCGAAGTCGTGGTGTTCGTAACCGCGCACATCCGCGACCAAATCGTCGCGCATTTTTCGGGTCGAAGCTTCGGCGCCGAAAAACCGTGCCCGCATGTCGTTATCGATCCCAACAACGCGCGCGCCGTCCCTCGCAAAACGCCTGACCGCTTCCGAGCCAATCAACCCGGCTGATCCGGTTACGATAATCGTCCGCACAAGCTCGATGGTTAGCGGGAATTTTCCAGGTGACGAGAATTTATCTCAGAGGGACCAGGCGCCATTTCACTTTTCCGTCAACGATCTCGAGCCAGGCAACACTCGCGGGCGATCCCTGATTGGGCCGCGTCACGCATCCTGGATTCAAAAACAAAACGCCGCGGCGTTTCTCATTTCGCGGTAGGTGGGTATGACCATGCAACACAACATCGACATCATCGGGCGGCGACTGTGGCGGAATATGTTGCAGTCGGAATTTCAATCCGTCGCGCGTAAGATCGACAACCAGCGGCCACTCGGAATTGCTGTCGCAGTTTCCGCGCACAATCGTGACCGGCGGACCAGTTGCACGCAGTTCATCCAAAATTATTTGTGCGCAAACATCACCCAAGTGCCAGATCTCATCCGCGTCGCGCGCAAGATCGACAATCTTTTGCGGCAACTTGTTATGCGTGTCCGCAACGACAAGAATTCGAAGAACGCCAGCAGCCATCTATCTCTAAAGAAAGCAGGAACGCAGGAGGGGAAAAATGATTTCTCATCATTCCTGTTTGCCTGCTTTCCTTGGAAATATTCTCGCCGTGATCCTTTGCGTCCTTTGTCTGAGGCATTAACCTTTAGTTGTGTCATTCAATAATTTCGAACTTTCGCCGGAAGTCGTGCGCGGCACCCAGGCGATGGGCTTTACCGAGCCGACGCCGATCCAGCTCCGCGCCTTCCCGATCATTCTCGCGGGCAAAGACTTAATCGGCACCGCCCAGACCGGCACCGGCAAAACGGCCGCGTTCGCGCTGCCAATTCTCACCCTTCTCGCGAAGCATGGCGCCTTCCGATGTCTCGTGCTTGAGCCGACGCGCGAACTTGCCGCGCAAGTCGAAACCGCGTTCCGCGATTACGGCCGGTTCACCGATTTACGTGCGACCGTTGTTCACGGCGGCGTCGGTTATGGAAAGCAACGAGAAGAAATCAAACGCGGCGTAGACGTCCTCGTCGCCACGCCGGGCCGGCTTCTCGATCTGCTTGAGCAACGCACGATGGATTTGCGCCAGGTAAACATTCTCGTACTCGACGAAGTCGATCGCATGCTCGACATGGGATTTCTGCCCGATGTCCGCCGCATCGTCGAAAAAATTTCGGCCGATCGCCAAACACTGCTGTTCTCGGCGACACTGCCGCCGGAGATCGAGCGTCTCGCCGCGTGGGTATTGCGCGATCCCGAGCTGGTGGAAATTGGCGTGCGCCGTTCGCCGGCCGAAACCGTGACTCACGCGGTTTATCCGGTCGCCGCCGAACAGAAATTCGATCTGCTCATGGCATTGCTCGAACGGACAAACTTCGATAGCGCACTAATTTTCTCGCGAACGAAACACGGCGCCGATCGGATAGCACACAAACTAAAACAGGGAAACCATTCCGTTGCCGTTTTGCATTCCAACCGCACCCAGCGCGAGCGCATCGAGGCGCTGGAAGGATTCAAGAGCGGCAAATATGAAGTCATGGTCGCGACCGATATTGCCGCGCGCGGCCTCGATATCGCCGGCGTCAGTCACGTCATCAATTACGACGTGCCCGAGCACGCCGAAGATTACGTCCACCGCATCGGCCGCACCGGGCGGGCCCAAAACGTCGGCGACGCGTTCACGCTCATGAACGGCGAAGAAGTTTCTTCGCTCCAAGCCATCGAACGTTTCATCGGCCAGAAAATTCCGCGACTGAAGCTCGAAAACTTTCCTTATCTCTACACGGTTTTGTTCGAACCCGAGTCTGCGACCGGCGGCAGACGAGCAATCGGCGGCGGCCGTTCGCATCGCGGTTATTCTTACGGACGAAGACGGAGATAGGGGCGGCACCAATTCCTGTCATTCCAACCGAAGTCGAGGAATCGAGCGAGTGGGACGACCGACATGGGCGGTTGCACGGCGAGAGACTCGGGAGACGAGCAAGTTCAATCTCTCGCTATTTCGGAAATATTTAGAGATGTCTCGGCTTCGCTCGACATGACAAAGGATCATTCTGTCATGCGCGCGGGAGATCGGTTAGAATTCCGACATGGTGACAATCGAAACAATTAAGAACGGTCCCTACATTGTGAAGGGCAAGGTGGAATTGAAAGACAACGATGGGAATAATTTTCCGGTGGAAAAACGAATGGCGCTCTGCCGTTGTGGTGCATCGACCGAGAAACCGTTTTGCGACGGCACACATTCCAAGATCGGTTTTCAAGCGGCTGAGAAAGCCGTGCCGGAATCCAAAGAATGAAGACGGGCATTTTTGTCTGCCTTTGCACTCTGCTTGTCGTCATTTCGGCGCGGGCCGAAAAAATCTCGCTCGTCGGCGCGACTGTGGTTAACCCCACCGACGGCAAGGTGATGCCGAACGCAACCGTCGTGATCAACGGCGACAGGATCGAACGCGTCTCGATGGGCAAGCAGGACGCGACGGCGCTCGGGAAACAGATCGATTGCGCCGGCAAATTCATTCTGCCGGGTTACGTCGACACTCACATCCATTTCTTTCAATCGGCTGATCTATTCACCCGGCCGGACGGTGCGGACCTAAACAGCGTCCGGCCTTACAAAGACGAAGTCGCGTGGATTAAGTCGCACCTCGACGACGTTTTCGCGCGCTACATTCGCTGCGGCATTACGAGCGTGGTCGACGTCGGAGGACCGTTTTGGAATTTCGAAGTTCGCAAAACGGCGAACGCGACCGCGAAAGCGCCGCGCGTCGCAGTCGCCGGCCCGCTAATTTCCAGTGTGTCGCGCGAGAAACTCGATCTCGGCGACCCGCCGATCGTTAAGATCGACAATCCCGAGCAGGCGCGCGCGTTCGTGCGCAAACTCGCGGAGCAAAAACCCGATTTGGTGAAGATCTGGTACATCGTCGACAAAGATCATCCCGTTGACAGTTTCCGGCCGACCGTACGCGCAACGGTTGAAGAAAGTCACGCGCACAAGATTCGCGTCGCGGTGCATGCGACCGAATTGGAAACGGCGCGCGCAGCAGTTGAAGAAGGCGCGGACGTTCTCGTCCACAGCGTGGTCGATAAACCGGTGGACGACGCTTTCGTGAAGCTCTTGAAGGAACACCGTACGATTCTTTGTCCGACACTCGTAGTCTTCGAGCGCTACGGCCGCACGTTTTCGCATCAGTTGAATTTGACGCCGGAAGAAAAGGCCTGGGGTAATCCGGAAGTGATCGCGTCGCTGGACGTGACGAAGATTCCGCAGGACAAATTGCCCGATCGGATCAAGACCGCGCTGGTGAAACCGGATGAGGCGCTTGATCGGATCAAAAAAACTTACGAAGTCGCGCTGCCGAATTTGAAAACGCTGGAGGACGCCGGCGTAACGATTGCCGCCGGCACGGATGCTGGAAACATTGGGACAATTCACGGACCGGCGTTGTTTCGCGAATTTCAGTTGATGCGCGAAGCGGGACTAACGCCGATGCAAATTCTGCAATGCGTGACTGCGAACGCGGCCCAGCTTTTCGGCGGCGACACCGGCGCGCACATCGGCAAGATCGACATCGGCTATTTCGCCGATCTCGTCGTTTTGAAATCGAATCCAGCCGACGACATCGCGCACGCGTCGGACATTGAAACCGTGATCAAGAACGGCGTGGTCTATCCGGCCGATTCCATCTTGCGCTGAACAGAACCTCGAATCTTGCAGCGATTCTGGCGAATGCGATTGGCATTCGAAACGTCTAAGCATCTATGAAACGAGAAGCCGCGATCCTCGCCTTTCTTGCCGGAAGCACGCTGTTGATCTTCGCGGCCGAACCTGGGCAGAACGAGGACTGGAAACTAGTTAAGCAAAACAGCGGGGTCGCAATTTACAGTCGCCTGCATCCGGGATCGCGCCTGAAGGAATTCAAGGCGGTAGGCAAAATCGATGCAACGACCGAGACGGTTCATAAGGTTATCGATGACGTCGAGGCTTATGCGAGTTTCATGCCCTACACGGCGGAGTGTCGCGTCATTGAGCGGAAACACGATTCCATCCTTACTTATCAGCGGGTCTCACCGAAAATCGTCAACGATCGCGATTACACGCTTCGCATACAAAAGAAGTCGTGGCCGGTTGAAAATGGACTGGCCTATCTCAATCGCTGGGAGCCGGCCAACGAACATGGTCCAGCGGCAAAGCCTGGCGTGTTCAGGGTAACCGTGTGCGAGGGTTCCTGGCTGCTCGAGCCGACCGACGATGGTAAAACGCGCGCGACCTATTCCGTTTTTACCGACAGCGGAATCGTCGGCCCGGCTTTTATCGCCAATACCATCAGCACGACGGGAATCGGCAAACTTTTTGCGGCCGTCCGCAAACAAGCGAAAGACCCGAAATATCAGTCGAAGTAAGAGTTCAGACGTGAAGTTCGGGCGATTTAGTTTATCCTGCGCGCTGCGCAGATGCCGCGGAACAACGATCTAAAGAAAATTTTGCTGATCGGCTCCGGTCCAATCGTGATCGGGCAGGGCTGCGAATTTGATTATTCCGGCGTGCAAGCGTGCAAGGCGCTGCGCGAGGAAGGCTATCAGGTCGTGCTGGTGAACTCGAATCCAGCCACGATCATGACCGATCCCGAATTCGCAGATCGCACTTACATCGAGCCGATCACGGCGGAAGTGATCGAAGCAATCATTGCTCGAGAAAAGCCGGACGCGCTTTTGCCGACGATGGGCGGCCAGACAGCGTTGAATGCGGCGATGGAACTTTATCGCAACGGCGCGCTGGCGCGGCACAAAGTGAAATTGATCGGCGCCAACGCGAAAGCGATCGCGAAGGGCGAAGATCGACAATTGTTCAAGGAAGCGATGCTGCGGATCGGACTCGACGTGCCGCGTTCAGGCGTCGCGCGCTCGCTTGCGGATGCGGGCCGCATCGCAAAGGAGATCAAGACTTTTCCGCTGATTATTCGACCCGCGTTCACGCTCGGCGGCAGCGGCGGCGGCATCGCGTACAACCCAGACGAACTGGACGATATCGCCGGGCGCGGCCTCGCCATGTCGCCGGTCAATGAAGTGTTGATTGAGGAATCGCTCGTTGGCTGGAAGGAATTTGAAATGGAAGTGATGCGCGACCGGATGGACAACTGCGTCGTTGTTTGCTCGATCGAGAACTTCGATCCGATGGGCGTGCACACCGGCGACTCGATCACGGTCGCGCCGGTGCAAACGCTGACCGACAAAGAATATCAAATGATGCGCGACGCCGCGTTCGCGGTCATTCGCGAAATCGGGGTCGAGACCGGCGGCTCAAACATTCAATTCGCCGTCCATCCGGACAGCGGCCGGATGGTCGTGATCGAAATGAATCCGCGAGTGTCGCGCTCAAGCGCGCTCGCGAGCAAAGCGACGGGATTTCCGATCGCGAAGATCGCGGCAAAACTGGCGGTCGGTTACACGCTCGACGAAATCAAAAACGACATCACCCGCGAAACGCCGGCCTGTTTCGAGCCGACGATCGATTATTGCGTGGTCAAAGTGCCGCGATTCACGTTCGAAAAATTTCCACAAGCCGATCCGACGCTGACGACGCAAATGAAAAGCGTCGGCGAAGCGATGGCTATTGGTCGCACGTTTAAGGAATCATTGCAGAAAGCATTGCGCAGTCTGGAAATCAAACGGTTCGGGCTTTGCGGCGACGGCGCCGATAAAGATGTCGACCTTGAAGCGCTGCGTTTGAAACTCGCGATCCCGAACGCGGAACGTGTTTTCTATCTGGCGCAGGCCTTTCAGAAAGGCGCATCGATCGACGAGGTTTTCGAGCTAACCAAGATCGACAAATGGTTTTTGCGGAACGTGGCCGAGATCGTGACCGAAGCACAGTGTTTGAAAACGAAAACACTGTTGCGGAGCAAGAAGCTCGGGTTTTCGGATCGACAACTGGCTCTGGCAAACGGCTCGAGCGAAGAGAAAATTCGGGCGAAACGCATCGGCGAAAAAGTGACGCCAACCTATCGCCTAGTCGATACCTGCGCGGCGGAGTTCGAGGCCTACACGCCGTATTACTATTCGACTTACGGCGACGAGAACGAGCGGCGCGAGAGCGGCAAACGCAAAGTGATGATTCTCGGTGGCGGGCCGAACCGGATCGGCCAGGGAATTGAATTCGATTACTGCTGCGTGCACGCCGCCTTCGCGTTGCGCGAGCTCGGGTTCGAAACGATCATGGTCAATTCGAATCCGGAAACGGTTTCGACCGATTACGACACGAGCGACAAACTTTATTTCGAGCCGCTCACGCTCGAGGACGTTCTTAATATATATGAGCAGGAGAAGCCGGAAGGCGTGGTGGTGCAGTTTGGAGGGCAGACGCCGCTCAATCTTGCGGACGGATTGAAAGCGGCCGGCGTTCCGATTTTTGGGACCCAACCGGAGAGCATTGAGACGGCGGAAGATCGAAAATTGTTCGCCGCGATGCTGGACAAGCTCGGATTGCGTCAGACCCCGAGCGGATCGGCCGTGAGCACGGACGAAGCCGTGAAGATCGCGAGCAAAATCGGTTATCCGGTTCTGGTCAGGCCAAGTTTTGTTCTGGGCGGCCGGGCAATGGAGCTCGTTTACAACGAACCGGATCTGCGACGTTACATGGCGAGCGCGATTGAAGTAACGCCGGACCGCCCGGTGCTGGTCGATCGCTTTCTGGAAGACGCGATTGAAGGGGACGTCGATTGCATTTCCGACGGTGAGACGACGGTGATCGGCGCGATTATGGAGCACATCGAAGAAGCGGGCATCCACAGCGGCGACAGCGCCTGCGTGATTCCGACATTCTCGTTGACGCAGAAAGTGCTCGCTGAGATTTCGTCGGCAACAAAGGCGATGGCGCGAGAGTTGAACGTGCGCGGGCTCATGAATGTGCAATTCGCAGTCAAAGGCGAAAATGTCTACGTGCTCGAGGTAAATCCGCGCGCGTCGCGGACAGTGCCGTTTGTGAGCAAAGCGATCGGCGTCCCTCTGGCCAAATTGGCCGCGAAGATCATGGCCGGCAAAACCTTGCGCGAGCTCGGATTTATGACTCAAATTGTGCCAAAACATTTCTCCGTCAAAGAAGCGGTCTTTCCATTTCTGCGCTATCAAGGCATCGACATTTCGTTAGGCCCAGAAATGAAATCGACCGGCGAAGTGATGGGGATCGATGTCGATCTTGGGTTGGCTTACGCGAAATCGCAGATGGCCGCGCCGCCGCCGTTGCCGAAAAAAGGTAACGTCTTCATCAGCGTGAAAGACACCGACAAGGAAGCGGTCATTCCGGTCGCGCGCGAATTTGTGAAGCTCGGCTTCGGGATCATTTCAACGATCGGAACTGCAGACGCGCTGGCGAAAGCGAAGATCAAGGTGAAAAAAGTTTTCAAACTCCACGAAGGCCGGCCGAACGTGCTCGACCGCGTCAAAAACGGCGACATCAGTTTCATCATCAACACTCCGAGCGGCAAAATCCCGCGCGAGCACGAAGTCACTATTCGAAACGCCGCGCTCGAGCAAAAAATTCCGATCATGACGACGGTGCGCGCGGCGCAGGCCAGCGCGAACGGCATTCGCTCGTTGCAAAAGAGCAAGGTGCAGGTGCGCAGTCTGCAGGAATATCACGCCACAGTGGCGGCGTGACAGGGACGGCGCTTCGTGTCACTTGTCAGAATGAGGATGTCGATCTTAGCGGCGTTGCTATTAAGCTCCGCACTGTTCGCAGCTGAAGAAAAGAAGGAGGAAACAAGCCCGGTGAACGCAACAAATGAAGTCGCAGTAATCAAAACGAGCGAAGGCGACATGATCGTGCAGTTTTGGACTGATGCCGCCCCGAACACGATCGACAATTTCAAGAAGCTGGCACGCTCTGGGTTTTACAACGGCACGATTTTTCATCGGATCGTGAAAGGATTCATGATCCAGGGCGGCGATCCGAACTCGAAAGATCCGACTAAGGAAAACCGCTATGGTGAAGGCGGTCCCGGTTACAAAATCAAAGCGGAATTCAACGATCATTCACACGAGCGGGGGGTAATCTCAATGGCGCGTGAACCCGATCCTGATTCCGCCGGCTCGCAATTTTTTATCTGTCTCGGGCCCGTGCCGCGACTGGATCATCAATACACAACCTTCGGCAAATTGATTAAAGGCGACGACGTGCTCGGCAAAATCGGCGACACGCCGGTGAGCCGAAACAGTATGGGCGAAAACAGCAAGCCGACGAAACGGGTGACGATCGAAAAGATCGACATCGTGGCAGCAGATTCGGTGAAGTAGCGAGAATGGCAGAAAACAAAACGCAGGTCGCGCTCATCCAGATGAAGTGCGGCACCGATCCGGAGAAGAATTTCTCGCGGGCGATGGATTTCATTCGCCAGGCGGCCAAGAAAGGCGCTGCAATTGTTTGTCTGCCGGAACTTTTTCGATCGCAATACTTCTGCCAGACCGAAGACCACAAAAATTTCGAGTTGGCGGAAGAAATTCCTGGAAGATCGACATCTGCACTGGCGGAGTTGGCGGGCGAGTTCGGCGTCGCGATTGTCGCGTCGCTTTTCGAGAAACGGCGCGCGGGCGTTTATCACAACACCGCCGCAATTATTGATGCGGACGGAAAATTCCTCGGGAAATATCGCAAGATGCACATCCCGGACGATCCGCTTTATCACGAAAAGTTTTATTTCACGCCAGGCGACCTTGGTTTTCAGGCATGGGAGACAAGACGCGGCAAAATCGGCGTGTGCGTTTGCTGGGACCAGTGGTATCCGGAAGCGGCGCGGCTGACGGCGTTGCGCGGCGCGGAACTGATTTTTTACCCGACGGCGATTGGCTGGCATCCCAGCGAGAAAAGAGAATTTGGCGCGGCCCAACATTCGGCCTGGGAAACAATTCAGCGCAGTCACGCAATCGCGAACGGCTGCTACGTCGCCGCAGCTAACCGTGTCGGTCACGAAGCTCCGGCCGGCGGTGATGGAATTGAATTTTGGGGGCAAAGTTTCATTTGCGGCCCGGACGGCGAGATCATTGCAAAGGGCTCTGTCGATAAAGAAGAAATCGTGATCGCCGAAATCGATTGGCGCCGCGTAAACGAGCACCGGACGCATTGGCCGTTTCTGCGCGACCGTCGCGTTGACGCCTACAGCGGAATCGAGCAACGCCTGCTCGATTGAGAGTTTTCTTTTGCGGAGAAGCGCCGTACGTTTGCGACATGAAAACAGTTCTTTATGCAGCAATTTTCTGCGCCATCGGTTCTCTCGCGCAGGCGCAAGAGGTCACGAAAGCAGCGGCGCAACTGGAGCCCAAGTCAGGCAGCCAGGTAAGCGGCATGGTTACATTCACAAAGGTTGGCGATGAAATCCGAGTGGTCGCCGACATTCAAAATCTGAAACCGGGAAAACACGGATTCCACATTCATGAAAAAGGGGATTGCTCGGCAGCAGACGCGGCGTCGGCCGGCGCCCATTTTAATCCCACTCAAAAACATCACGGTGGACCGATGAGCCTGGATCATCACACCGGCGATCTCGGCAACATCGAAGCAGATTCGTCCGGCAAAGCCCACCTGGATTGGAAAGGCAAACTTAGCCTCAGCGGGAAAGATTCAATCATTGGCAGGTCCGTCGTCGTGCATGAGAAGGAAGACGATTTGAAGACGGACCCATCGGGCAATTCAGGCGCGCGCGTCGCTTGTGGCGCAATCAACGCCGCCGATTAAATTTACCCGAAGCCCCGATCGACATGCAGTTGATGACGCTGAGCGAAATTCGTCGGGCCGCACAAAGCGAACCGGTATCGGCGAAAGTTCACGTGCAGGTCGAATCGGCGGCGCCGAGATTGACGCGCGAACAAAAACCATACTGCGAACTGAGTCTGGCCGACGCCTGTGATCGGATGACATTGCGCGTCTGGAGCGATCATCCTGCTTACAAAGCATGCAGCTCCCTCACCAGCGAGAGCTTCATCGAGCTAACCGGAGAATTTAATTCGCATTCGCAGTTCGGCCTCGAAGCGCAGAAGTGGACGGTGCGGCCGTTAACGCCGCAGGAGAAGAACGAATTGCTGCAGGGCCCGGCTGACCTGCGCGCGAAACAAAACGCAGATTGGCAATTGATCCTCGAAACGATCGCCACGATCGGCGATCCACGTTTGCGCACATTATGCGACGCGTTTGTGAAAGAGTTGGGCGAACGTTTTCGACGGACCGCAGCGGCCCGGAATTATCATCACGCTCGCCGCGGCGGTTTGGTCGAACACACTGCACAGATGATGCGGATCGCGAACAAGATCGCGCCGTTATATCCGCAATTGAATGTCGATCTACTGCTCGCCGGCATCTTGTTTCACGATTGCGGCAAGCTTTGGGAAAACGCACTGCCCGAAAACGGATTCGTGATGAGTTACGACGAGCGCGGCGAATTAATGGGGCATATCTCAATCGGGCTCGAATTGGTAAATTCCTTCTGGCGAAAAATTTCGGCGGACCATGGCGACGCCTGGAAGAACCTAACGCCGTTATCGGAGGATGTGCGTCTGCACCTGCTGCATTTGATCGGGGCGCATCATGGCGAGAAAGCGTTCGGCTCACCGGTCGATCCGAAAACGCCGGAAGCGATGGCGCTCCACTACATCGACAATCTCGATGCGCGGCTGGAAATGTTCGCTGCCGGTTACACGACGGCGAAACGGCTGGCCGCCCGAATTTTCGATCGCGTCCGGCCGCTGCCGGCGAATTTGGTCGCCCCGCTCGAAAAATTTCAGGCGTCAACGACTCCGCCAAAACCAGACGACCAATTATTGTGACTGAAGCCGTCGCCCGGCCTCAGTGAGATAGATCTTGTCGATCTCGAAGCCGATGAATTTTCCGACACCGCAATGTCTTGCGGCGACGGCAGAATTCCCGATCCCAAGAAAGGGATCGAGCATCGTCTTCACGCGCGAGACCCCGTGCAACTTGATGCACCACTCGGCGAGTTGAACGGGAAACGTGGCCGGATGCGGTCGTTCTTTCGCGCGACTCTGGATTGTTTCGTAAGGAATGAACCAGGTGTTACCGCGACACCGAAGATCGGTTCCGCGCGTGTGCGACCAGCGAGCGATGTTGCTCTTATCCTGGTAGGGCACGCCGAGCGCAAGCCGGTCGATGTCGATCTTGCCGTCGATGGTAAAGTGAAAAATGTATTCGTGGCAGTCGTTCAGAAATCTTTTCGAACTGATCGGCTTAAAATGTCCGAACGTTCGATTGTCGATGGCGATCGATTTGATCCAATGAATGGTGTTTTGCAAAACGAACAGATCGCGCAGCTGGAAAACAATTTCGTGCGGAAGCATCGGGTTTGAGGGCGCCGAGCCGATGTTGAGAAAAAACGAGCCGTCCGGCTTGAGAACACGACGAACTTGCGTCGCCCAGGTCGCGCACCAATTCAAATACGATTGTCGATCCTGGCGGTCAGAATATTTTCGATATCGAATGCCAAGATTGTAGGGCGGCGATGTGACGACAAGATCGACCTCTCCATCTGGCAAGCGCGCGATGCCTTCGACACAATCCTCCAAACGCAGATCAAATTTGGTCACCGAAGAAAAGTGGCCGAACGAATTCGATTCGTACAGCGAATTCGTTATTGTCTAGGCAATGTCGGACAAGCCTTCCAAGCTGAAGATCGCGGACCGCGAATTCACGTCGCGCTTGCTTGTCGGCACGGGGAAGTTCGCCTCAAACGAATTGATGCGGGATGCGCTGGCGGCGAGTGGGAGCGAAATCGTGACGGTGGCGCTGCGACGCGCCGATCTTTCCGGCAAGCACGATCCCTTCGCGAACATTTTGGATTTTATCGATCCGAAACAGTTTTTGCTTTTACCAAACACGAGCGGAGCACGCACCGCCGAGGAAGCAGTGCGGCTGGCGCGTCTGGCGGCGAGCGCCGGTTTGCCGACGTGGATCAAGCTCGAAATCCATCCCGACCCACGCTATTTATTGCCGGATCCAGTGGAAACGCTTGCCGCCGCTGAAATTCTTGTGAAAGAAGGATTCACGGTGCTGCCCTACATCAATGCCGATCCCGTGCTGGCGAAACGCCTGCAAGATGCCGGCACCGCCACGGTCATGCCGCTGGGCTCGCCGATCGGCAGCAACCGGGGAATCGAAACCCGTCCGCAAATTGAAATCATCATCGAGCAAGCGACTGTTCCGGTCGTGGTCGATGCTGGCCTGGGAGCGCCCAGTCAGGCGGCTGAAGCGATGGAAATGGGCGCGGACGCAGTCCTAGTGAATACCGCGATCGCGATCGCGTCTGATCCTGTCCGCATGGCGCAAGCATTCAAAAAGGCGATCGAAGCCGGCCGTGAAGCGCGCGAAATTGGCTTGGGCGAAAAGCAATGGAGGGCTTCGCCGACGAGTCCCCTGACCGCATATTTTTCGACTCGGGCGCAGGCCGACTAAAAAAAATTTGTGCGCAACAATTCTATTTGCGTTGTGTTCAAACGTAGAGATAGTCACCCCCCAACCCCCCGCGCGGCATTGAACTAGCCGCTTTTTTTCCGTTAAACCCCATGTTGTTCTCCGAGCTAAAGCCGGGTTCGGCGTAGTCGGCAGATTCGTTAATATAAGACCAGATCACAATGCGGAAACATCCCCATTCTGAGTCAGGCCGCTTTAACCCGCGCATTTTCCTCGCTTTCGTGCTCTGCTCGCTGAGCGCGATGCTGGCGATGTTGAGCTTCGCCGCGCCAATGCCGGCTTCCTTTCAACCGGAGATAAGAGAAGGCGAGCGAGTCCGTGCGTCAGAGTTTCGCGGCGATGTGAGAAATCTGCCGCGTTACGTCTCCTCGATGCAGAGGGACACATTCAGTCACCGCCCGCTTGAACACGACCTTCCCATACCGGCCATCAAACAAGTTTTGCCGGGAGCGCAAACGACGACTCCACGCGCGGCAGCCACATCCCCTCAGACCGTGCAGGGACCGTTGGCTCCAATGCCAGGTCCATCAACGTCGTTCGACGGGATGAACTTCAACCTGAATGGTGCTGGGCACCCGCCTGACCCGGTCGGAGACGTAGGACCGAACCATTTCGTCCAGGCTGTCAACACATCGATCGGAATCTATAGCAAGACGGGAGGAGCAGCGCTGGCAACCTTTACTTTCGACGGTTTATGGGCTGGGGCCGGAACCGGAACACCATGTGACACAGTTCACGGAGGCGACCCAACTGTGATCTACGATCCACAGCACGATCGGTTTATTGTTGCCGATTTCTCGTGGGCCGACATTCAAAACGGTCCGTACTACGAGTGCATCGCGGTTTCAAAAACGAGCGATCCGGTCAGTGGAGGGTGGTGGCGCTTTGCGTTCAGATCAGACGACGCGGCGCATCCGTGGTTTCCAGATTATCCAAAGATGGGCATCTGGCCCGACGGTCTCTACATGGCGGCGAATATGTTCGATTGCCTGGATTCCGCCTGCAACAACTCCACGTACAAAGAGGCGCGGGTGTATGCATTGAATATCGACGATCTGGTCAATGGAGCGACGCTCCGGAGCGTAATAGCCGACACCAATTCGAATAGTTTCACTCTGCTTCCCAGCAACTATCGCGGCACGGCTCCGCCCACCGGCTCGCCAAACTACGTCGTTGGTGAATCTACGACTGCGTTTGCTTGGGACGTGTTCAAGTTCCACGTGGACTTTGCGGTCCCGGCTAATTCTACATTGACTGGACCCGTTAACGTATCTCAGGCCGCTTACGTCCTTGCGGCTGACACAGTCCCAGAGCCTTCCGGTAATGATACCGACACTCTAGCTGACCGGGCGATGATGCAGAATCAGTATCGGAATATCGGCGGTGTCGAGTCGCTCTGGGTCAATCACACGGTTGGACCTGCTGGCAGTGGGTCGGTAGGCACTCCTACCGGAATCCAATGGGCCCAGATCAATGTTACCGGCGGCACGATTAACACCACTCCGGTTCAGGAACAGATTTACAACAACGGCGTCGATGGACTCAATCGCTTCATGGGATCTCTGGCAGTTGATCACGTCGGGAACATGGCGGTCGGTTACACTGCTTCGAGTTCGACGATTCCACCGGACATTCGCTATGCCGGCCGCTTGTCCACCGATCCGGCCAACACCTTGCCACAAACCGAGGGGACAATGTTGTCATCTGTCACGCGCAGCGTGCAGTTCGGTACCTGCGGCCCGTCCACCTGCACCAGATGGGGCGACTATAGCGCGATGAGTGTTGATCCAACAGACGACTGCACTTTTTGGTACACGAACATGTACTACGCTGCACCCGGTCTGAACTGGATCACGCGTATCGGTTCATTCAAGTTTTCGACGTGCTCGGCCGGTCCAACTCCGACTCCAACTCCTGGCGGAAGTCCAACGCCGACGCCCACTCCTACACCGCCGCCGACAGGGCCGTCAGTGATGCTTACCCCGCCACCGGGATCGACATTCACTTCATCGAGCGTGACTTTTACGTGGAGTGCCGGCACTGCGACCGCCAATTTCCTGTTCGTGGGCAGTTCGCCACATGGCGCCGATATTTACAACTCCGGAGTAGTGACGGTGCGGTCGAAGACCGTAAATAATATCCCTACTGACGGGCGCACCATCTATGTGACCCTGGGTTCGCAGGTCAACGGTTCCTGGTTCACGAAGGACTACACATATAAGGCCTTCAATCCTTCGGCGACTCCCACGCCTACTCCTGTTCCAACTCCCACGCCTACTCCTGTTCCAACTCCAACGCCAACAGCGACCCCGACGGCCACGCCGACTCCGACACCGACCGCCACTCCTACACCGACCCCAACAGCGACGCCGACAGCCACTCCGACTCCAACGCCGACAGCCACGCCAACTCCTACACCTCCTCCTACTGGGCCGGCAGTAATGTTGACTCCGCCGCCAGACTCAACCTTTACTTCTTCGAGCGTGACTTTTACCTGGAGCGCTGGCAGCGCGAGCGCCTATTTCCTTTTTGTGGGCAGTTCCTTACACGGCGCCGATATTTACAACTCCGGAGTAGTGACGGTGCAGTCGAAGACCGTAAATAATATCCCCACTGACGGGCGCACCATCTATGTGACCCTGGGTTCGCGGGTCAACGGTTCCTGGTTTACGAAGAACTATACATATAAGGCCTTCAAATAAGGCAATCGCCCCTTGATTTCGGCCGACACCGTTCACCATCGTTATCATTAGGCGCGCGTACTTGCGTCGTTGTAGAATTCAACTTGGCGGCCGCCGAGGCGGCGGACCACGCGCCAACCGTTTTCCGTTGCAAACGCGCGAAGATCTTGATCGGATATTGATCGCAGAATCCGGAGCTCCGCCGGATGGATGATGAAAATCTCCGGTTTGGTGGCAAGCCGGGCGGCGATTTTGTTGGTTAAGCCGGCGAGACCATCAATCTTTTCCATAAGCAGACCTGCGCGGACTAGTGCGGAGCAGGGGTTTCTCGACGCGGCTCCGAATAGGCCACGTTGGAACCGGCTTTGATTTGCGATTTAATTTTTTCGCGCAATGCCAGATGCGCTTTTCGAGCAGGCGAGGGGCCACGCACATTCGGTTTTTTCATGTCGTTCTTAGTTAATTGTCGATCCGGCCCTGCGTTGGCGCAATTGGCGCAGGCGAGCTTCATCGGCTAAATTTTGTCGATGTTTTCGGAAACGATCGAGTTACGCGGCCATTTTATCGATTCACTCACCTTGCCAAAAGTTTTGGATCAAATTGTGACTCGGGGCGCCACTTTCAATATTGTCGAATTTAAGATTGGCCAAAAACGTGTTGATCCGAGTTTGGCTCGAATCGAAATCACGGCTCCGAGTCGGCCCGAGTTGGACGAGCTGATTCAGCGTTTGCGAGAGCAGGGCGCGGAAGTAAACCGCTCTCAGCTCCGCGACAAGTAACTCGTCGATCTTATGCGCGAGCTCTTGCTTTGCCCGCCGGATTACTACGGCATCGAGTACGAGATCAATCCGTGGATGAGTCGAGCGCGCGGGGCGGAAGCACCGCTCGCACAAGAGCAGTGGCGCGGCTTGCAGGCGACTCTTTCCAAACTGAATTGCAAAATTGAGCTCGTCCCGCCGCAACCAAAGTTACCGGACATGGTTTTTACGGCCAACGCCGGACTCGCTGTCGGCAAACAATTTATCCCAAGCAACTTTCGGCACAAAGAGCGCGCCGGCGAAGCACCGCATTTTGCCAGCTGGATGGAAAAACGCGGCTTCCAAATCTCCTGGTTGCCCAATGATTACTATTTCGAAGGCGAAGGCGACGCCCTTTTCGTCGGCGACACACTTTTTTGCGGTTACAAGTTCCGTTCCGACATCAAATCTCATCGCGCGGTCGCGGAGATGCTCGGCTGTCTCGTCGTCTCAGTGGAACTTGTCGATCCGCGCTTTTATCATCTCGACACTTGTTTTTGTCCGCTGCCCGACGGCGCCGCCTTTTGGTTTCCTGCTGCGTTCGATGAATACGGCCAGCACGCCATTCGCGAACACGTTTCCGATTTGATCGACGTCGCATCAGACGAGGCGATGCATTTTTGTTGCAATGCCGTCGTGATTGAACGCGATATTGTCTTGCCCGAAGGCGCGCCCAAACTAGTCGCCGCCCTGAGCGATCGCGGCTACCGATGCCATCAGCTCCCGATGACCGAATTCCTTAAAGCCGGCGGCGCCTGCAAATGTCTGACTCTGTTTTTGCCGCAGCGCGAAAAAATATAAACTTTCTTGCTCCGCTTTGCTTGCAGCGCTGATTCGATTTTGCCGCGCGGCAAGCAATTCATCACATCTGACTTCGTTAACCAGCCTTTGCGCGCAATCCCGACACCGAACCATAAATCCTGCAATCGCTCGATCCGATGCGCGTCCGGGTTGATCACGCACTTGACGCCTTTCTGTTTCGCCAGCGGCCACCATCGCCAATCGAGATCGAGTCGCTTCGGCGCAGCGTTGAGTTCGATCCAGGTTCCAGTCGCAGCCGCAGCCTCGAGAGCGGCCGGAACATCGACAAGATACGGATCGCGTTTCAACAGCAAGCGCCCGGTCGGATGCGCCAGAATCGTGATGAACGGATTCTCCATCGCGCGAATGATTCTCTTGGTCATTTCCGCTTCCGACAAATTGAAGACGGAATGAATTGAAGCGACTGCGAAGTCGAGTTCAGCCAAAAGCTCGTCCTCGAAATCGAGGCTGCCGTCGCGGAGAATGTCGCACTCCACACCGGCGAACACCCGAAAGCCATTGAGCTGCTTGTTCAATTTACGAATCGCAGCGATCTGCGAGCGCAGCTTTACCGCATCGACGCCGTGCGCCTGAATCGAGCTTTTGCTGTGTTCGGCGATTCCGAGATATTCCAGGCCGAGCTCCTGCGCAGCCGTAACCATTTCTTCGAGCGTGTTATGACCGTCGCTCGCGACCGTATGACAATGAAACGTGCCGCGTAAATTCTCCTGCTCGAGTAATCGCGGCAACGAATGTTTTTCCGCGGCTTCGAATTCGCCGCAGTTCTCGCGCAACTCCGGCGGAACAAAATCAAGCCCGAGCGCGCGATACAAATCCGCTTCCTCGCGAACCCTTGGAATCTTAACCGTCCGCCTTCTAACTGCCCGTCCGGCTCGGACCTTTTTCGCTTTCGGATCGGGCGGCAAACGCGCCAGCCGGTATTCGTTCAAGGTCCAGCCGCGCTGTAGCGCCCGGCTGCGCATCTCGATATTGTGTTCCTTGCTGCCGGTAAAGTAATTGAGCGCAAACGGATATTCGGCCGCGCTCACCACTCGCAAGTCGCACTGGATCCCGGAACGAAGCCGCACACTCGTTTTCGTCGGGCCTTGGGCAATGATCGATTCCACCAGCGCGTGTTTAACAAAGGATTCCGTAATCGCCGCGGGCTTTTTCGTCGCGACGACAAGATCGACATCGCGCACAATTTCCCTTCGCCGCCGGTAACTTCCGGCCACATCGACCTGGAGCGCATCGGGATGCGCCGCCAAATCTTTTCGAAGGGATTCCGCTTCAGCCGCAATCTGTCCAAACTGAAAATATCCGGAATGCTTCGCGCGTTGCTCGATCGCCGCGCAGATCTTTGCCTGCGTCGTTTCGCCAAAGCCAGGTAGTTGCGCCACTCGACCGGATTCGCACGCCTCGCGCAATTGCTCGACCGAGCTGATGTGAAGTTGCTCGTAGAGCGCTTTGATTTTCTTGGCCCCGAGACCCGAAATTGAAAACAAATCCAGGATCGCCTCCGGAAATTCCGCCCGTAATTCCTCGAGGTACTTCAGCGAACCGGTCGCTGCCAGTTCCTTGATCTTGGCCGCAATCGCTTTGCCGACTCCCGGAATCTTCGCGAGCGCTTCCTCGTCCTGAAGATCAGACAGATTTCCGCCAAAAGTTTCCAGCGAGCGCGCGGCATTGGCGTAAGCCCGAATCTTGAACGGGTTTTCGTCTTTTAATTCGAGCAACGTCGCAATTTCCTGCAAAACCTCCGCGATTTGCGATTTTGTCATTCCCTTGAACCGTTACCGAAGATTCCGAACATGGCGAACCAAGCGCTCAAGTTAATCGAGTGCCCGCGCGATGCCTGGCAGGGCTTGCCGCGCCAGATCCCGACCGAGCTGAAAGTTCAATATCTCGGTGCTCTCATTGGTGCCGGCTTCAAAAATATCGACGCCGTGAGTTTTGTTTCACCAAAAGCTGTTTCGCAAATGGCGGACAGCGAACAAGTTCTGGAGCAACTCGACGCGCCGAACGATGTGGAGATTATCGGTATCGTGGTCAACGAAAAGGGCGCCGAGCGCGCAATTGCGACCAAGCGCGTGACGACACTCGGATATCCGTGCTCGATTTCGCCCACGTTTCTGCGGCGGAACCAGAACCAATCACCGGAAGAAAATTTCGAAACGCTAACCGCGATCAAGCGGCGCGCCGATAACGCGGATCTCGATCTTGTCGTTTATCTCTCGATGGCATTTGGGAATCCATACGGCGATCCCTGGAGCGAAGGTGAGCTTCGCGCGGCAATCGCGCGCATCGCCGACCTTGGCATTCGATCAATCTCACTCGCTGACACGGTCGGAATGGCGGACGCCACGTTGATTCAGCAAGTGGTCGCGGCCGCGATGAAATCTGGTAATGCTGGTGAAATCGGCGTCCATTTGCACAGCGCGCCCGCAGACGCGATCTCGAAAATTCTCGCAGCTTACGACGCCGGCTGCCGCAGATTCGATTCCGCGATTGGCGGACTGGGCGGCTGCCCATTCGCGCAGAATTCGCTCGTTGGAAATATTCCGACCGAAAGCGTGATCGCGGCCTTGAAGCAGCGCGGCGTCGAATTGTCGTGCAAGATCGACAACGTCATTCAGCTCAACGCAAAAATTGGCAGCGAATTCGCCTAAGCCAACGCCAGGTCACATTCGGTCCCGCTTTTTGTAAAAGGCGTAGCGATCGAGGATCGATTGAACGTATTTGCGCGTAGCTGGAAAATCGATGTTGCCGAGAAATTGGCTGGTCGTCATCCCACCCGCTCCAACCCAGCGCTGAACGCGACTTGCTCCGGCATTGTATTCAGCGAGAGCAAACGGCATCGGCTCGGATTCGTTTTGCCAATGGTCGAGCGCACGGCGCAAATACCACGAGCCGGCCTCAAGATTTGTCTGCGAATCGAAAAGTTGGTCGACCTGGAAGTTGTCGATCTTGTGTTCGCGCGCCCATTCATTTGCGGCTTTCTCGCTGACCTGCATCAAGCCACGCTCGCCGGCGGTTCCATATTTTTGACGATCAAACCGGCTCTCGCGCCAGATGACAGCTTTAACCAGCATTGGATCGAGCTGGTGCTCGGCCGCGATTGAGAGGATGAGTTTATCGTATTGCTGAAATCGCGCCGGGCTGACCCATTCGTAAAAGCTATAGAGCGCATCGCCGGATCGGAGCGCGAGATAACCGAATCCCGCCGCCAAAGCGACCAGCAGACACAGAATGAGTTTTAGGATGAACCGGGCCATCTTATTTCGGACCTCATGCTCGTGATCGACCTAAAGTTCAATTAAATTGTCGGCCAGCAACATGATGAAGCCCAATTACGTTCGGGTGATTATCGACCGCGCTATTCACCGCGAGCTTGACTATTCGGTGCCGGACACGCTGGCCGACCGGATCGGGATCGGCTCGCGGGTGCGGGTTCCGTTTCGCGACAAATCCGCCCTCGCCACCGTCTTGGCGACGCTGGAGCAAAGCGACGCGAAAGGCATTCGACCAATCGAAGCCCTGGTGGGCGAAGCTCCGGCAATCAGTGAATCGCTTCTGGAGCTGGCAAAATGGATGAGCACGTATTATTGCTGCCCGCTCGAAACCGTCATGCGCAGTTTGCTGCCGCAGGTGATCCGGCGCGCGGAGGTCGGTTGGAAAAAACAACTGTTCGTGCAGCCCCTCGCAAACATCGACAGCGATAAGATCGACAACTTGCGAAAGCGCGCACCGCGCCAGGCCGAACTGCTCAAAGCGATTGCGAAGCTCGAGAAACCGATGCCGGCCGCGCAATTGCTGCGCAAGACCTCGTTCGATAACCAGACCCTGCGCACGCTCGCCAAGCGTGGGCTGATCGAGCTCCGCGAAGAAGCGGTCGAGCGCGATCCACACGCGGACGAGCAATTTATTGCGACAACAAATCTTGAGTTGAACGCGGAACAAGCTCTCGCGCTGAACAAAATCACCGACGCGCTTGCTGTGCCGGAAACAGCCAAGCCGATTTTATTGCATGGTGTTACCGGCAGCGGCAAAACCGAAATTTACCTGCAAGCGATTCGGATTGCGCTTGAGCGCGGCAAAAGCGCGATCGTCCTCGTCCCGGAAATTTCGCTGACACCCCAAACGGTCGAACGCTTCAAGAGCCGTTTTGACGAGATGCACGACGTGGTTGCCGTCCTGCACAGCCATTTATCGGAAGGCGAGCGCCACGACGAATGGCACAAGATCCATTCCGGACGCGCGCAGATCGTGATCGGCGCGCGCAGCGCTGTCTTCGCGCCACTGAAGGGCCTCGGCCTCATCATAGTCGATGAAGAACACGAAACGACTTACAAGCAGGAGGAAGCTCCCCGTTATCACGCCCGCGACGTCGCGGTCGTGCGGGCGAAAATCGAAAAATGCGCAGTTGTGCTCGGGAGCGCCACGTCGTCGCTCGAGAGTTATCACAACGCCACCACCGGCAAATATGACCTCCTGACGCTGACCCAGCGCGTCGACGACCAGCGCATGCCTCTGATGCGAATTGTCGATCTTCGCCAGGAACGGCGAAAAGGGAAAATCGCTCCTATTCTTTCCGAGAAATTGTCGCAAGCGATTGCCAAGCGGCTCGAAAAACGCGAGCAGACGATTTTGTTTTTGAATCGGCGCGGGTTTTCGACCTCGTTGCTCTGCAGTAATTGCGGCGAAGTACGCGATTGTCCGAACTGCAGCGTCGCTCTCACGTTCCATCGCCACATGGCACGTTTGAGCTGCCACCTTTGCGGACACACCGCAGCGGTGCCCAAGAAATGTCCGGCTTGCGGTAAAGACGCGCTGATTTACGCGGGCTTCGGGACCGAGAAGGTCGAGTCCACGGTCTCGCACTTGTTTCCGAAGGCGAACGTGCGGCGGATGGACGCAGACTCGATGACCCGCAAGGAAGCTTACCGCGAAACTTTACGGAATTTCCGCACCGGCAAGATCGACATCCTCGTTGGAACACAGATGATCGCGAAAGGTCTTCATTTTCCGAACGTGACATTGGTGGGAATCATCAATGCGGATTTGGCGTTGCATCTTCCTGATTTCCGCGCGGGTGAACGGACTTTTCAATTGCTTACTCAAGTCGCGGGCCGGGCCGGCCGCGGTGAAACGACGGGTGAAGTGTTTGTGCAAACCTACACGCCGTTTAGTCCGTCGATTCAATTTGCGCGACATCACGATTTCGCCGGTTACTTCCAGCAGGAACTGGAATTTCGAGAACGCTGCGACTTCCCACCGTTCAAACACGCCATTTTGATCACGGTCCGGTCTGCGCATGAAGGACGGGCAAAATTGTCGGCCGAAACTTTGGTCCGCCGATTAAAAGAATCGCTCGGCTCCGAATTCATTCTCGGCGACGCCACACCGGCGCCGTTGGAAAAGCTGCAAGGCCAATTTCGATTTCACATTTTACTGCGCGGCGAAGCAATCATGCGACTGAGCCGACTCGTGCGCGAGACGCTCGATAAATTGCCGCTGCCAGAAGACGTCCTCGCCACCGTCGATGTTGATCCATATCAGTTGCTTTAGACATCCGAATTGCATCGGTTTTCCGAATTGGATTAGAAAAAGCCCATGAAAAAGTTCCTCCTCGGGCTGGTAGTTATCGCAGTTGTTTGCTTCTGGGCGCTCATCAGCCGCGCCGCTGGATCTGAGCCCGCTGCACTAAAGACGTTTTTGGAACGCGAAGGTTTTGGCGGATCGCCCTTACAGCGGCGGTTGGGTAACCATTTGTTCGCCACGACCATTATTAATGGCCGACGCATGGCTTTGGTCATCGACACTGGCTGCCCATTCACGTTGCTCGACCGCGCAAGCGTAATGGCCCTCGGCTTACGAGTACAAGAAACGAAAGCGCATGTTACGGGAGTATCGGGACTATCCGAGCGGGCTGGAATCGCCAACATAGCCACAATGAGAATGGGGAATTGCACCTTCGTGAACGTGCCGATCGGGGTGGCTGATACTGCGGACATCAATAATATCAGGGGCCCTCACCTCGATGGGCTGTTTGGAGCGCACGAAATGTCGAAGTTTGGAGTGATAATCGATTGTGCTCGGCAGATGCTGTACGTGAATCCAAAAGGACCGTCTGCGGCAACGAATCAAAACCTCGTGCGCTTCCTTGCGGGGAGAGGGTTCACACGCATTCCGATGCGGTTTAATTCGGACCACCATTTGGCGATCGATGCCGGCATCAACGGCCATCCGGCACCACTGATCGTTGATACGGGAGCCTTCAGTACGTTTCTTTCCGCGTCCGTCGCGTACGCGTCGGGGGCTTCCGCATCCGGGATGAATTTGATGATCGGGAGCGCAACTGGAGGCGCTCTACCCGGAAAGGTGGCCCAGGTTCAAGAATTGGCTCTGGGCAATCTGATTGTTCACAATGCGGAGATCACAATTGGCGAGTCCAAACTCGGCGCAGCCGGACTTCTCGGCGAAGAATATCTCTCCTGGAATTTTGGGATCGTCGATGTCGGCGGAATGAATCTTTTTCTTCGCCCGCCTGATTCTGCGCCAAGAAAGAATCGTTGACGCGATTCGCCGCTCCAGAATACTTCCGCTGCTTATGTCGATGCGGAAGGTTCTGATTCTAATCGCGATTGGGTGGTTGGTGCTCATTACACTGATCCACGCTTCCATTAATCTAAATATCTTCGGGTCGCGCAGTCGGTCAGTGAAGTTCGGTGTCGGATTTATTCCGGTCACGTGTCATCTCACTTGTCCGGTCACCGATTTCATCAACAAAAATCTGGAGGGCGAGAGCTTTTTCAATCCGGGAAGATTCACGTTCTCGATTTCACCGGTGTTGTCGAACGAACCGGAAACTGTGACGCGTGTTGAAGGATTAACGTTTCGCCTCGTCTGGGGCTGTTTAATGATGGTAACCTAGCGTCGTCCGTTCAATGACAGCGACATAAGTCCCATCTTTCCTTAGTTCGTCAGTTTTTGTAACGAGCTTCGAATTTCTTTTTCTACTGCTCTCGTACTCGAAAATTATCCCTGTCACGAAGTCCAACGATGTATTACGAAATGCACCTATAGAGCTATTGGGGGGAAGGGTACATTTCCCTTTACCTATTATTCTTCCACCTGCTCCGTCACCTGAAAATGGCCCACCAGATGCATACACCCCGGTCGAACTATGTAACCCGCTGTTCTTGATTAACCGCTCAGCACCCTCCCGATTAGGGGTTACCCATAACTCTATGTTCTTCGTTTTGCCGTCGATGATTATAGCAAAGTCGTTGGTTGTAGCATTGAGCTCACCGTAAGCCAGAACTGGTTGCAGCTCCCCCGATGGCTACGCTCGCGGCCATTAGCGGTATTAATAACCTTTTCATGGTGTTGATGCTCGCGCTATGCTTACTTCCTTCGAGATTCAGATTTATTCCTAATCGACGTTGACGGCGAAGGCGCGCCCTTTTCTTACCTGAGGGCAGATTATAGCTGACGCCAGGGGTTGAGTGTCAATGTCGCTTTTTCCTTACCTTTAGTCTTTGTAATTGCCTAACGAGTTTTTGCGCAGGTTTTCGCGATGTTGCGCAGTCTGTTTTTCAGAGCTAGCCCTAAGCGAACTGATTCACGCGGCGTTTCGCTGAGTTGCGCAGTTTTGTAGCCAAAAATCGTCAGATCGCAGAAAACGACCGTGAACGTTTTGGCCTAGGGATTGGAACCCGCAAGGTGCCTCTCGCGCGCGCGTGGAATGAGTCGGATGGGAGGGAATCCAGTTTGTGCTCGAAATTGCCTCCCCGTGCCAATATGACAAGGCGTGAGCCCAATTCCATCTCTTCCGACAGACAACCTTTACAAGTTCTGCGCGGTTGCTGGCGGTCTTGCTATCATAGTCTCCGGGCTCGTCATCTTTCAAGCGTGGCGAGATGTCCTTGGGCAGGAACGCTCGATAAGAAGCAGGACAGCCGAGCAGTCGGACCAAGAGTGGACTATTAGGCTGGCGGATATGCTCTCTAAACCATGGTGGCAACCTAAGGGTGGGGACACGCCGGAGGCGGCGGCCGCCAAAACCGAACTTCAGGAGGAAGCAAAGCGCATCAAGCCAGCTATAGAGGAATCCAACAAGAGACTAGCAGCCGATCAGAAGAGATTGGATCTCGTTAGATATGACTTTGGAATTGTCGGCGTAGCGGCGGGTATTGCAGCCACTTTCGGATTCGTTTTGGGGAGCTATGGCTTCTATAACTGGCGCATATTACAACTCAAGCAAGATCAGTTGTTGGAGTTCGAGCTGCGAGAAACCCGCGCCCGTGCTCGTCCGGAGTCGTCGCATTCAGCGCGCGAGGTTGATCCCAGCGGTCGCTAATGTTTTACTTGAACATCAGGAATGCCTTCGACAACACGCTCACCGGTCTGATTCACCTAGAGTCGGCTATCGTGCGGTCTGCCGCTGATCTCCCATAACCGAGTCCTCGAACGCCGAACAGCCCTTTGGAGTCGCCAAAGTGTCCAAGAAGTGTCCAAGCAAGACCTCAGAAAATATCGGAAAAGCCTGTTTTAATATGGAGCCGGCAGTCGGATTCGAACCGACGACCTGCTGATTACAAATCAGCTGCTCTACCAACTGAGCTATGCCGGCAAAAAAGTGCCACTCCGGCTCGGAGCGCCGGAAACTAGCGCAGAGTCACAGCTCCGACAAGAAATGCCTAAACGGCGGACTGTGAGTTTGGTTCCAAAAAGCCCAGCGGGTAAACGATCAGCCGGAATCGGGATAATCGATGCGATAGATACGGGCGCGCGGAAAATGATGCTGGTGGTGGCGAAAAAGATGTTTGTGGCCGCAGAATCGATAAAAGAAAGCGTTTTCGCGATTTTCCCAACCCGTCTCTTTTATTTTCGCCATCTCCGTGATTCGCGCACCTCGGCTAATCAGAGCTTGCTCGACCTCAGGCCAAGTGAGTCCAAAATATCCGTCCCATGCAAATCGCCAGATAATCCAGCGCGCGCGAGCCACCCCGAAAACGTATTCAGGCAGACGTTGTCCTCGGGCGGCTTCGTAAATCGGCGCGTTAGCGAGAATCTTCAAGCCCTGGGGTAGTCGAGTGTAAAAATAAAGCGGCTCCGATTCATAATTTGTAATCACTACATCCCCAGGCTGCGCGTTACGGCGGAGAAACTCGCAGCTCCTGCCCATCGTTCCCGGATTGCCATACCATAAGTTGCAGCCGAATCGCAGCAGTCCGGTATCAATAAAGCGATTGAGCGGAGTCGAAGGAACATGAGTGGCAACAGTGTATTGCCCAAATCGAAAAATTCCACTCGTGTTCCATGATGTCCAAGGCACAATTTGATCAAATCTCGTTAGGATAAAGACAGCCAGTAATGAGATCCAGACCGCGGGTTTTCCCCGGCTCACCTTCGCGATCAGCATGCCGGCGACGAGCGCGACAAGCGGAACAACAGCAGCCGTGTAGCGCAAGCCGATAATTCGCAATGAAGTCACTTCCTGAGTAAGGCTTATGATAACCGCAAAACAAAGAATGCTGGCACCGACCAACAGCAGAAATCCCCGCTCTTGTGGGTTTAAAAAAACATTCGGACGGGATAAGTGCGTTGCCTCTGTCTCCGAGCCGCGACTTGTTTCCACGCCGCCGGAGCCGGGACTGGCGTCAATCTGCGAACGTTCGCGGCGCCATTGGATCAGAAGGACGAAAAAAAGCGCAACGATTCCGACAAGCGGTGTGACCGATGCCGTTTCGAGAAGATACTGGACTATTCGCGCAAATAATTCACCTACCGCTCTTAACGGCGTACTCATCTGGGTATAGCCGAGCCGCGCGTAAAAGAACCAGGGTACGGTGAAAACGAGAACCGGAGCGCATGCCAACCAGAACCACCGTCGCTGTTCGGACAACGGCGAATACGTCAACGTCAACACCGCAAGCGCAACTAGAACGGCGGTGCCAACCGGATGAGTGTGGAACAACAGAACGGCCACTGCCGCAAAAAGGATCGCGTCGCGGGCCGATTTCATCCGGAAAAAGATCGAAATCAACCAACAGGTGAACAGCATACTGAGCGCGTAATAACGGGCTTCTCTCGCATAGAGGAGAAATTGGACCGAGCCCAGCGTTAGGAGGGCTCCGCAAAACGCAGCCCTCCAATCGCCCGTTAATCGCCGGATCAGCCGGAAACCCAGTAACACCGTAAAACAACCAGCAAGCGCAAACGGCAGTCGCGTGGCAAACGTGTTTTGACCAAACAGCAGAAACGATGCGGCCGCGACGTAGTATTGCACCCATGGCGTGCCCACCATGACGAGCTGTTGGTTTTCACGGACTCCTAAATCGGAATCTGTAAACGTGATGCCATCCCAGGCTTTCGGAACGCCGAACTTCAGAATACTGGACGCGAGCACGGCCGTGTCCCCTTCATCAGCCCAAAGGTAATCAGTGCCCAAATTGGTTAGAAGGAGCGCCAATCCCAGCACCGCCACGATTACAAAAGGCTTATGCGACCGCAGTCTGTCATAGGCACGCCGGATGAGCGATTTCATGATGAAATTCTTGTCGCGTTACTCGCCATTTCCTTTTTTTACAAACAGTGCGCCAAGCACGCCCTCTGGCGGCGCTGACGAATTCGGTTCGGCTCGCATAATCTGCGCCATGGTTGGCGACTGTTTGATCAGCCACGTGTCCGAATAAAAATTTTGCTGCAAGTAGAACAAGCTCCAGTCGGTAAAGTACTGATCGCTACCCGGACTGAAAAAGAGATCGTTCGGAACATAAACCGCCGCTGCTGGCGTAGCGCGTTGGATTTCGTCGGCCGCAGCGATTTGTTTTTCGCGCGCATTCCGGTAGGGCCCGTAAAGCGGAAAGAGAAAAATGTAGCGCGTCGCCGAAACGCGCTGTGCATAGAAAAGCAATTCCGGCTCCGCGCCAAAAACGAACACACGCTGCTCGGAGGATGTGACTTCCGCGATACGTGCAGCGAACTCCGGCATTTCGGCGAAGAAATTTCCCGGATAAATCGTTCTCACCGCGTCCGCGGGGGTGTAGCTGAACCAAAACGGACAAAGCGTCTTCAGCGGAAGAAAAACAAGCAGCAGACCGAACAGCGCTCGCGGAATCCACGAACTTCTCCATGGCCGAAGTTCGCTCAGCCATTTCGCGCCGAGAACGGCGATCAAAGCAAGCGGCGGCAGCAATTGTTGGAAATAATGCGGAAAGAAATAACCGCTCGCGCTCACACCGATCATGCTCGTAACCAGCCAGCCGGCGAGAAGCGCGAACCATTTTCCTTTGCCAGCAACAACTAACGCGATCAAACCGGCGGCTGAGAAAATCCAAACCAGCGTTTCTGTTCGCGCGAGCCTGGCAACGGTTTCCGAACAAAATTGGAACCGGTCGGACCAGGTCATTGCGCCGATGTATTCCAGGTTGTGCGTGAACACGTTGTCGACCAGCTCGCTCAATCCATGACGCGTCCAGAAGTAGAGACCAATGATTGCGGCGATCGCGAAGAGTCCACCAAGCGACCAAATGGCGAATGCGACTGTACTGCTCCATCGTTTTTCCGGTGCCGCGAAAATCGGATACAGCGCGATCAACAGAAACCAGTTCACCGCTGCGACTTGCTTGAATGCGATCGCGATTCCAGTGAGCGCACCGCAGATGAGCATCGGCAAGACGTTACGGGGACCGTCGGCTGCTTTCAGAAACGCGATTTGAGACAAGATCAGCGGAAGCAACATGAAAACCTCGGTATTGGCCGCGGCCCCCTGCGCGAATGGGTCCGCGGAAAGCAGCGTGAACAGCGCGGTAGCGACAAACGCCCAGAATCGATTCGTGAATCGCCGCGCCAGAAAAAATAGCGCGCAAGCTGAAGCCGCCGCGAATAACAGCGCCGCGAAATGCACGGCCCGAATCGGATCGAGCGGCAAAGCCAGCGCCACGCGATAAACCCAGAAGATCGCGGGCGGTTTCTGATCGACCCAATCGCGATAGGGCAGCTCATTGTGACCGAGCCGCCATGCGATGTAGGCGTATTCGCCTTCATCCCGTTCGAGCGGAACGTCGAGCAGAGGAATTCTCACCGCCGCTGTGATCAAAATCAGACCGGCAACGAGGAGAATCGTTTGTCTTGCAGACGGACGCGGTCGCAAACCGATTGCGCCTTCGATCACCGCGAGCGCGAAGTCACTGTCAATGGCTCAGCCGTTTCCAGATTCTTAATCACGGTGCTGAGGTAAACCGATTGCGGATAAAACGCCTTGTATTTGGTGATCTCGGCGCGGTTCAAGACTTTGAAGCCGTAGCGCTCGAACATTAGTTCTCCGCGCCTGCTCTCAAAAGTTACGATCTGGCCGTAAACGCGTTTTTCACCGCAACGATAGAGATAACTCAGATACGCGCTCATCAGCGCGCGGGTGGTCGACATTTTTCTCGCATCGGGAAGAAGGTTGATATGAAAATGCGGAACCCGGCGCGGCGCGGCCGGGACTTCCCGCGGGCCGTGAACCAAAACCCATCGGACGAAACGACGCGAACTGGCGCTGTACCGAAAGTAGCGAGTGAGCGCCTTCACGAAGAGCGAAACGTTTTGCCAGAATGAATAGAGCTGATTTTTGAGTGGCTTGCGGGATCCGAGCAGATAACCGCGGATCTCGCCGCCGATCTCAACCACGAAAGACGATTCCGGTTCCCAATCTGTGTAATAGGTCGTGAGGAAGTCCGCGAACAATTGTCGATCCTCGTAAACGGGGTCGATCGGCATTCCGAGGAATCCGGTCTGACAACAGAGCAGCCGCACGGCGTCGCGGTCCGTCTTGCGGTAGCTGCGGATTGTAAACGGCTTCTCGTGGCTCATGGGGTAGCGTTTCCTTTGTAGTTTGCACAGACCTCGCGGTAAATGCAAAAAAGCCGCTCGAAGACCCGCGGCCAGGCGTGCAATTGCGCCGCACGCTCAGCCGCCGCCTTTCCAAGACGCGGCAAATCTTCCTCGCTCATCTGCTCGATCCCTTCCGCCAGCGCGTCGGCGGTGTTTTCATGCGCCCAACCTTTTTGGTCATGAAAAATGAGGTCGTCCATCGCGCTGCCTCGAAAGCCGACTACCGGCGTCCCGCACGCCTGACTTTCCAGCGCGACGAGACCGAATGTTTCCTCGACGCCCGGATGAACAAAAAGATCGGCAGCCCGATAATACCGAGCGAGCTCATGCGGCTCAGCACAATATCGGATCCAGGAAGTGTTTTTGCATCGCGCTTGCAATTTGCGGAGCTGATTTCGCTGCGAACCATCGCCAATGACCAGCAAATGAAACTCGTTCGGTCGTCGCCGCTGCAAAATCTCGAACGCGCGAAATAATTTTTCCGTGTTCTTTTCCTTCGCCAGACGGCCAACGTAGAGCAGGATTTTGCGATCCGGCTTAAGACTTGATGATGTCCGCGTTGCTTCTGCATCCGATTGGTCCGGTCGAAAGATGTCGATGTTAACGCCGAGGCTTAGAACGCGGACGTTCCGCACACCCCAATCCCGGAGGACCTGTGCCAGTCGCTCGGACGCGACCAGTGTCGCCGCACACTGGTTGTAAAGTTTGCGCACATAGGCGCGGGAAAGTTTCATCACCCGGTGAGTTGCGGTCTTGCCAAACAATTTTGCGCTGCTGCGCAAATAGGCCTCGGGAAAGTGCGAATGATAAAAACCGATCACCGGGATTTTCAAGGCGCGCCCGGTTCGAACCGCTATCCAGCCCAGCTGATAAGGATCGCCTGACTCAATGATGTCCGGCCGTTCGCGCTCCAGAATTTCTTCAACCGCGCGTAAATTCAGCAGAGCGCGGTATTGCGTAGCGCGCGAAACCAGCGGTGATCGGACCGTGTAAATTCGCGAGCGGCCATTTGCCCGCACCGTTGTCTTTTTCCCGGGAACGACGAGCACGTGCTTGTCTGTCGCCGGGCAGTTCTCAATGTAGTCGATCTTTTCATGGAGGTAGCGTTTCACCCCACCGCTCACCGGCGAGTAAAACTGCGTTAGATCGACAATCTTCAAGATCGACAATCACCCGGGCAATCAGGCGTGTGATTCCAATTCGCTCAAATACCGCTCCGCTTCCATTGCCGCGGCGCAGCCGGAACCGGCAGCCGTCACCGCTTGTTTGTAAACGCGGTCGGCCACGTCGCCGGCAATGAAGACGCCGGGATGCTTACTTTCGGCCACATGTCTCGCGATTAGATAACCGTCGGGATCGGTCTCCAGTTTTCCTTGGTAAGCTTTGGTATTTGGATCGTGCCCGATCGCAACGAACACGCACGCAACCGGCAGCTCGCGTTCTTCGTTAGTCTGCACGTTGCGCAAACGGACCGCGCGCATTTCGCCTTTTTCATCGGGAATGTATTTGGTCACGACCGTGTTCCAGATCGGCTCGATCTTTTTGTTCGCCAGCACGCGATCGGCCATGATCTTCGACGCGCGCATTTTGTCGCGGCGGTGAATCAAGTAAACTTTCGAGGCGAAGCGTGTCACGAATAGCGATTCCTCCGCCGCCGAATCGCCGCCACCGACCACGCAGACCGGAACGTTTTTGTAAAACGCGCCGTCGCACGTCGCGCAACTGGTCAGGCCGTGGCCGATTAGTTTCTCCTCGTTCTCGAGTTTCAGCCAGCGTGCGGACGCCCCACTGGCAATGATCAGTGCTTGGGTCTCGATCCATTCGTCGTCGGCTTGAACCCGAATGTGATTGTTGCGCGGCTCGAAATCCGTGACCTCGGCGTAGGAAAAGCGGGCGCCGAAGTTCTCAGCTTGTTTGTGCATGTTGAGGATGAGCTGCGGTCCGTCGATGCCTTCGGGGAAGCCCGGGTAATTTTCCACCAGCGTGGTAGTGGAAAGTTGGCCGCCCGGTTCGCGTCCTTCCAGAACGAGCGGATTCAGATTCGCGCGAGCGGCATAAATGGCAGCCGTCAATCCGGCGCAGCCGCTGCCAACGATGATCACCTTTTCCACAAGTAAATCTAGCACACGACGCAAGTGGAACACACTTCCCTCCGACGCTAATCTGCGCGATGCCGGAGCTGGCCGAAGTCGAATGGTTTCGCAAACAATGGGACGTCGGGCGCGGCGCGGAGATTGTCGGTCTTAGCTTGCACGGCCGAAACCGCGTCTTTCGCGGCAGCGACGGGCGCGGGCTTCAGCAGAGATTAATCGGAGCGAAACTTGTCAGCTCGCATGCACGCGGGAAACGGATGCTCTTTGAATTTTCCGGCGACAACCCCGAAACGATCGGGACTCGCGAAAACGTTCGGAGCTGGCTCGGCATTCATCTCGGCATGACGGGGAAGATCCGGGTCGAGTCCGTGAATTATCGACCCGGCAAACACGATCATCTTGTTTTGTTTCAACGCGCTCGCGCGCTCGTTTTCACCGACTCGCGCCAATTCGGCCGGGTCCGTTTTCATCATGGGTCCGACGAACCTGACTGGTGGAAAAGCGATGCTGCCGCGATCAACTCCCGCGAGTTCGACCGGAATCTTGTCGACCAATTCCTGGATCGACATCGGAAAGCGCCGATCAAAGCCGTCTTGCTGATGCAAAACGGTTTTCCCGGAATCGGCAACTGGATGGCCGATGAAATTCTCTGGCGGGCAAAAGTTCTGCCTTCAAAGCGAACGGGGAGACTAAGCGCGCGGGAACACGCTGCGATTTTCCGCGCGACTAAGTTCGTTGTTCGAAGATCCCTGGAAACGCTCGGCAGAGATTTCTCCGATCCGCCGCGCAACTGGCTGATCCATCAAAAATGGAAACGCGCCGGCGTTTGCCCAATCCATCGCACACGACTCCGCCACGCTACCGTCGCCGGCCGCACAACCGCCTGGTGCACGCGATGCCAGAAATGATCGCAAAGCGTCACGCAGCGATATGAACGATAATTTTGTGGAAGCCGGTGACGCCTGAGAATGGGCTGCGGTCTTCTTCCCATTCCTGGACGGCGCCTTCGCAGTCAGTCGCGCGGACGACGAGGGAGTAGTCGTCGGCGCTATCGGGCCGCCAGTCGTAGCTCCAAAGCGCCCAGGTTAATTTTGTGCCGGCGTAATGAATGTTCGCGTCGGTCCAGGTTTCGCCATCGTCGTCACTGATTTCCACGCGCGAAATTCCGCGATCGCCTCCGAAGGCAATGCCTTTAACTTCAATCGGTCCACTTAATTGGCCTAACGAGAAACGCGATTCGTGGTCGGGCGCATCGATTCTCGATCTTGTTGGCGTCATGAAATCGGGGCCCCAACCTTGCGTTTCGTAAAAACCTTTTACGTCCGCGCCGGTGAGCTCGATGCGGGTCAGCCACTTCACATGTTTTTCGCCGAAGTACCCCGGCACAATCGCGCGTAACGGATAACCACGCCGATCGGGCAACGAGCGGCCGTTCATCTCCCAAGCGAGCAGCGTGGTCGGATCGAGTGCTTTCTCGAGCGGAATGGTGTCGGTGTAATTGTCCACGCCAAACAAGCGAACACGTCGCGCATCGGCCATCGGTCCAGCGGGATCGATCAGGTCGCGCAATATGATGCCTTTCCAAACCGCGTTACTGATCAAGCCGGCGTCGAGTCCGTTACTGATGCACATGAGTGTCGTCTCCTGTTCGATCTGATTGAATCCTTTCAAATCCTGAAAGCGATACGTGGCCGGATTCTGGACGAGACCGTTCACCTCCAGATGCCAGAGATCGACGTTCACACGCGGATCCATCACGTTCTTGGTTACGCAATAAAATAAATCGTTGGGCGTGATCGGTTGAACGATGCGGCCTTTGTATTGGGTGCCGTCGTAACTGAACGTGGCCGCGCGATAAAGTTTCCTTAACAGCGCAACACCGCCGCCGGCAAGGAGCAGGCCAAGCCCGCCCAAAATCAATGCGCGCCGTCCAATTGCTGGCGTGAATTCGCCGCTTTCGGCTCCAGCTTTCGGTTCGGTGAGAAAGTGAAAGCTCGCGACGAGTGTGCGCTCAAAAACCAAAACGCTGAGCGCGAACCCGATCAGCGTCACCGCACCTCCCGACGCGATCGGCAAACCGATGTAGCTCGTGCCGAGAACCGGCCACAACACAATCGCGATGGCGATTATCGGCAGCCCAGCGAAGATCGACATCGTCCAAGTTGTGACGCGGCGCTGTGGCTTGCGTCGCATCAATAGACCGAAAATCGCGCCACCTAACGCGCTGACGAACAACTGGCCGGCCATGGTCGATCCAACGCCGAGCTGTTTGAGATGATTGTAGCCGCCGACACGGCCCATGATCGACAGGAACGGACGAGGTGGAATAAAAACCGAAAGGCGGTCGCCGATGATGACGAGCGGTGTCGCGACGCCGAAACAAGCGAGCACCAACATCACGACGGTCATTGCGATTCCGGCAATCAGTCCCGCGAGCAATCCGACAAAGAGGGCCTTCGATTTGGTCATCAGTTGGTCGATTTTACAAAGTCAGACGCTGGTGTGAATCG